>JAAEKA010000689.1 GCA_014155705.1 Anaerolineae bacterium clx_CAG2
CTGCTGCACCGTGCCGGCGTCCTGCATCTCCTGGGCCATGGTCTTCAGCTCGTCATAGGTCGTGGGCGGCGTCGGGACCAGGTCGGAATTGCAGACAAAGGCCACGTTCTCCACAGCGGTCGGGCGCGGGCGCGAAGCGGTCCACCAGCACCTGGTAGACCACCGCCTCGTGCGCCCAGGCGGGAGGCTGGAAGCGATCGACGGTGTAGCCATAGGTTGTTTTTACCTCGCTGGTGCCGTCGATGCGCAGCTCGTTGGACCAGAGGCTGGCATTGTCGCGCCACCCCTCGATCACATAGCGCACGTGCGTCCCCTCCGGCTGGCCAGGGATCCGTCCCTGCCACAGCTCGGCGTAATCCCAGTAGATGAACTGGAAGCGGGTTTCGACGCGCTGCAAGTCGACGATGAAGCCGTTACTGGCCAGGCCGCGCGCGCCGGCCGGCTGGCTGCCGTCGCTGGTGACGTAGGCGGTAACGCGATCCACCACCACGTCGCGGCCCACCGTGACGGTCAGGGTGACCGGCTGGCCGGGCTGCGGGTCCAGCGGGTCAATGGCGTAGTGATGGCGGACGCCCGACCAGCGCTGGCGCTCGGCAGCCAGGGTGTTGGCGTCGGATTCGAGCGCGCCGAAGACGAAGTCTTGCATGACGGCGGGGGAATCGTTCATGAATGTTCTCCAAGCAAAAAAGCCAACGGCAAATCCACCCGCGCCCGCCACGCCGCCTCGTTGTGTTGCGCGCCCTCAAACTTGCGCGTCACCCAGTTCACGCCGCGCGCGTAGCCGGCTGCGGCCAGGCGCGCGTCCATGCGCTGTTGAAACGGCTCGTATAGCGCGTCCAGCGTGGTGGTGCCGTAGTCGAAGTAGAGCTTGTGACTCCCTGGCGGCGGCAGGTGTGCGCCCATAAAATCGACCAGCGGGTCGCCGCCGGCTGGCCAGTGAGTGGACAGGCAACCTGCGCCGCCGAAAACGTGCGGGTACTGTTCCAGTGCGTACAACGAGATCAGCCCGCCCATGCTGGATCCCATGACCAGCGTGTGCGGCTGGTCAGGCAGTGTGCGGTACGTCGCGTCGATGAAGAGCTTCAGCTCCTCCATCAGGAACTTGAGGTAGCTGTCGGAACGGATCAGCGCGCTGTTTGCCCGGCCCCAGTCGGCGAACGTCGCTTGCACAGTGGGAAGTTGGGCCGGCTGTTGGGGCATGTAGTCCAGCCAGCGCCCTTCGCCGCTGTTCCAGATGCCGACGATGATGGCGCCGGGCAGGTCGCTCTCATGGATCAGGCGCAGTATCGCCTCGTCGATCCCCCAATCCACCCCGCCGTAGGCCAGCGCCGGATCAAAGAGGTTCTGGCCGTCGTGCATGTACAGCACGGGATAGCGGGCATCCGGGGACTTGTCGTAGTCCGGTGGACACCAGACATCTACGGTACGCTGTCCGCTGTCGGGCAGAGCGAAATGCGTATAGCGGTCGAGCACGCCGCTGCCGTCAGAGATGGGGATGGAGGTCATGGCGATGGACTCCTGGACGTCAGATTTCGGAAGTCGCCGATTTAGGGTGATGCATCCTCTGTCGCGCAAGACTCGGTCTTGTCGAATGCGGCGACTTCCGAAATCTCGATGGCGGTGAATCAACAAGAGCCAGGCGCGCCTGGCTCTTGTTT
Organism: Anaerolineae bacterium clx_CAG2; assembly: GCA_014155705.1. Classification (GTDB taxonomy): domain Bacteria; phylum Chloroflexota; class Anaerolineae; order JAAEKA01; family JAAEKA01; genus JAAEKA01. The sequence goes on from JAAEKA010000689.1 coordinate 1,659, forward strand.
GGATACGTGAGACAAAGGGGGCCCTATCCCTTGACCGCGCCCGAGGTCAGGCCGCCCTGAAGCTGGCTCTGCGAGATGTAGAACAGGATCATAGTCGGAATAGCTGCCAGCACCGCGCCGGCGGCGAACTCGCCCCAGCGCTGGCCAAACTGCTGGCCGATGAACAGGCTCAGGCCCACGGCCACGGTGTATTGTTGGTTGCTGGAGAGCAACACCCTGGCCATCAGATAGTCGCTGTAGGTGCCGATGAAGCTGAGCATGAAGATCACAGCCAAAACCGGACGCACCAGCGGCAGGATGATGGTGGTGAAAGTCTGCCAGGGCGAGGCGCCGTCCAGCATGGCCGACTCATCCAGGTCGCGCGGCACCGTGTCGAAGAAGCCCTTCATTAGCCAGGTGTTGAAGCCGATCGCCCCGCCCAGGTAGACCAGAATCAGGCCGCCCAGCGTGTTCAGGCCGAACATGGGGAAGTAGCGCCCGATCTGTTGCAGCATCAGGAACACAGCCACGATGGCCAGGATGTTGGGGAAGACCTGGGAGAGCAGCAAACCTTGCAGCAGGCGTTTACGGCTTTTGAAGCGGAAGCGTGAGAAGGAGTAAGCCGCCAAGGCGCACAAAGCGACTGTCAGGATCGCCGTCACCGTGGACACCAGCAGGGAGTTGGCCATCCAGCGCAGGAAGGGGTTGGTTTGGCTGGTCAGCAGGCTGCGGTAGTTATCCAGCGTCGGGTTCCTGGGAATGATCTGTGCCATCTGCAGGCTGCCGCTGGGATTGAGCGAGGTCCCGATCACGAAGACGACCGGAAACAGCGCGTAGGCGATGAAGATCAGGGCCACCAGCAGACGCAAGGCCGTATCCAGTCGCCGCCGCGTTGCCATAGTCATGCCGGAGGATTTCTTGGAAGTGGCGCTAGACATTTTCGGATACCTCCTCCAGTTGGCCGGTGAAGCGGAAGTTCAAGATCGTGACCGTAGCCACAATCGCGAAGATGATGATCGAGATCGCCGCCGCCAGGCCATAGTCGTTGCCGCGCGCGCCGCCGAAGGCGATGCGATAGGTGTAGCTGATCAGGATGTCGGTGTAGCCCGCTGGCGTGGCTGAACCAGGGATCGGCGGGCCGCCGGAGTTGTACAGGTCGATAATCGCGAAGTTGTTGAAATTGAAGGCGAAGGAGCCGATCAGCAGCGGGCCAATCGACACCATCAGCAGCGGCAGCGTCAGGCGGCGGAACTGGTAGAACGGACCTGCGCCGTCGACCCGGGCTGCCTCGTAGATATCGCCGGGGATACTCTGCAAGGCGCCGGTGATGATCAGGAACATGTAGGGATAGCCCAGCCACAGGTTGACCATCAGGATGCCGATCTTGGCCCAGAAGGGATCGGTGAACCAGCCGGGGTTCCAGGCGCTGCCGATGACGCCCAGCACCGGGTTGAGCAGGCCCACCCAGACCTTGACGGTGATGAAGGCCGGGATGGCGTAGGGCACGATCAGCAGCACACGCAAGATACGCTGGAAGGGGATGTTGGGGCTGTTCATGTTCAGGGCCAGCAGCAGGCCCAGAATGAAGGTCTCCAGCACGCTGAAGAAGGCCCAGATGAAGGTCCAGATGAAAATCGTGAAGAAGGGACCGCGGATGGCAGGATTGGTGATGATACTGGTGAAATTCTCGACTCCGACCCAGACCGGGTAGCCAGGCGCCAACGTGCTGCCATCCTCAGCGGTAAAGATACCCATCTGGCTGACAAAGATCGTTCCATCTCTCTGGTCGATCATGGCGTCCAGCTCAGGATCGTAGACGTAGCGCTGCCTGGTCTGCCTGGCCTCGGTGGAACTGGTGACCTGCACCCCCCGCTCCTCATCGCCAAAGGTTACCCCCTGGTTGGCGGAGACGAACAAGAAACGCTGGTTGTTGGGCAAGACGGTGAAGCCATCCATGCTAGCAGGGGCGCCGTTGGCGTCCAACTGGAGACCATTGACTTCGGCTGCTGGGACCAAGTCCTCGTCTGGGACGGCCAGATAGGCCGCGCCATCGGCCGGATCGATAATCCAAACAGCCGCGCTGCCGTCGTCGGCCTGAAGGGGAGTCCAGCCCCAGGCGGGCGATCCCTCAGGCACATAGGTCAGGCGCTCGATAGCGGCAATGGCTGCCGGCTTCTCCACATTGCGTCCCGTGGAGTAGTTGGTGAAGGCCGTGTAAACCGTGAAAAAGATCGGGTAGAGCTGAAAGAGGATCAGAAACACCAGGCCGGGCATGATCCAGCGCAGGGGAACGGTGCTCTTGCGCACGAAAACGAGGGTGAAAAACAGCGCAGTGATGAAAAACGCTGCGGCGAAAGCATAAGCCCCATCTCCGAGAAGCCGCCAGCCGGTATAGGTCAGAAGACCCACGATGGCGGACAGCCCCAACACCTTGACCAGGAGACCGAGCACACTACCGTCTTGGGAGAAACGGGAGGCCTTGCGCCCTCCTGTTCCTTCAGCGGTGGGTACAGCCATGGTTGACCTCCCTGGCTATTACAGAAGAAGGCGGCCAAACCTGCACCTGTGCAGAGGGTGGAGTCAGTGCAGGCGCCCGGCCCGGTGGATCTCGACAGCGTCAAAATCCACCGGGCCGAGTCAGATTAGGTTGTTATGGACAGAGCAACTTGGGGACTATTCGCACCCGGCAGCAGCGCGTACCTGCTGGGCCGCAGTGGCTGCAGCCTGCTCAGGAGTCGCTGACTGCTGGAACACAGTGACGATCGCGTCGCCCCAGGAGCTCCACACCGCGGACATGGCCACGATGTTGGGCATGGGGTGACCAGACTCCGTCACTGCGGCGAATGCTGTGGCAGTTTCATCCATGACGCCGCGCGCGGGCAGATAGGCGGGCGGTCGGTCGCCCGTCTCGTACAAAGCCTCCATGACTGGCTGGGTGGCGATGTAGTCCGTCAGGAAGGACTGCGCCAGCACGCGATCGTCGCTGAACGCGTTGACCATGAAGCCCTGCACGCCGACGAAGGGCGACCCTGGCTGCGCCTGGCCTGGCACAGCGCCGATGCTGAAGTTGATGCCGGCGTCCTGGAAGCGCTGGATGGCCCAAGGACCCGTGATCATGCAGGCCGCATCGCCGGTGTCGAAGAGGGTGTGCGCCGTATCCCAGGTGACATCAGCGCTCAGCAGGCCATCCTTGACCATGCCGTCGATCCAGGTCAGGTAGTCGATGGCGCCCTGGCTGTCCAAGCCCACGTCGCAGGCGTCGTAGCCTGTCTCGGTCTGGCCGAAGATGTAGCCGCCGAAGGCGGTGTTGATCGGCTCCTGGTGGTACGGATCGCCAGCCATCAGCCCAAAGAACTGCTGCACCGTGCCGGCGTCCTGCATCTCCTGGGCCATGGTCTTCAGCTCGTCATAGGTCGTGGGCGGCGTCGGGACCAGGTCGGAATTGCAGACAAAGGCCACGTTCTCCACAGCGTAGGGCAGACCCAGCAGTTTGCCGTCGAACGTGAATGCCTGCAGGGAGACTGGATCGAAGTCGGCTGCCTTGGCGCCCAGATCCATTTCGGCCGGCACGCCGTTGGCCGCCAGCTCGCCCAGCCAGTCGTTGGCGCCGACGAAGATGTCGGGGCCCTCGCCGGCCGGCGCAGCCAGGCTGACGTTGCTGCGGATATCGCCGAAGCCAACTTCCTGGAGGTCCAGGCAAACGCCAGTTTCAGCCAGCACCTGGTCCTGAATGGTCAGCAGAGCAGCATTGCGCTCCTTGTCGGCCCAGATAGTCAGGGTCGGCGAGCCGGCCGGGCAAGCGGCGCCTGCCGCAGGTGCCTCGGTCGGAGCCATGGTCGGCTCTTCGGCCGCCGGGGGCTCGGTCGGAGCGACGGTCGGCTCTTCAGCCGCAGGGGCCTCGGTCGGGGCCTCGGCCGCAGGGGCCTCGGTCGGGGCCGCGGCCGCAGGGGCCTCGGTCGCAGCAGGCACAGGGGTCGGCTCAGCGCCGCCGCCACAGGCTGCCAGCAGCATGGATGCTACTACCAGCAGCGCGATCACGATAGACCAATTTCTTCGGTACATGGTTCTCCTCCTGATTGGAACCTCAGATATATTAGATACTGGTCAAGAACGACCAGAACCTATCGTAAGTTAGACCTGGCAGGCTTGTCGCCTGTCAGTGCAGGGATTGCTCCAGGGAAAATTTACGCTGCGCATCGCTCGAAGCATAGACATGCTCGCAGAAGCCGGACGCGTGAAAGCAAGGGAAGGGCACTCTAACCGGGAAGCACAGGAAGGATAGTGAGGGAAACGAGACACAGATGGACAAGGCTCTGTCCGATTGCACAAGCATCCTTGCCTTTGCAGAGAGTCGACGGACCTCCCGTTGACGCAGAAACCGACAAGCGCATACGCTGGTGTGGCGGAGTGACTGACACAGTTGGGTGGAACCTCGCCGTTTGGCTGCGCCAAGGTTGTCAAGCTTGTGGCATTATATTGCCATGACCACGAAATGTCAAGCTGTGAATTTTGGAATGTATCTGGTATATTCGGAAACGGACACACTATTACGTTCTCGGCAATCGTGCTACTATCCGCATAGTCAAAGCGACCATGTATACCTGCATATTCTGGCATTCAGTACTTTGTCACTCCTAGCGGAGACGAGAGTCAGGCGCTCATTCGTCTGAATTCCCACGCAGGCGGGAATGACGGGCAAATAGCGTTTCATCGTAGGCTGCGGTGCGGCGAGACAGTCGGGAGCGCCGGCCTATTTGCTTAAGCTCTATTAGTCGCTCGGACATCCGAAAGGACTCCAGTTGTCACTACGAACCGCGCGATGACTCACGTCCACACGCTCCTGACGCGCAGACCTGCTGAAGCCGGCATACTCCGCACAGCTTCAGCAGGCCTATTGGGTCAGATCTCCGGAGGTCGGAGTAACTGCTCAGGCATGGCATTATAAACCGGGTTTTTGTCTCGCAGACCAAAGTCATGGCGCCATGAAAGGTAGTTGCGAAGACATGAACCATGCCCGCACGAGAAAAACCCGGTTTCTGACCGACCGGCTGAGCAGTTACAGGTCGGAACGCCCGTTGCGGGGCGTGTCCGGCGCATGGCCGGCGGCTATTGCTGCGTTTCGCCGTCGCCCACGGCCGGCTCGCTGCCGCCGGCCAGAATGCCAAATGCCTTGAAGAAGTCGATCGGGACCGGGAAGATGATGGTCGAGTTCTTTTCGACCGCGATCTCGGTCAGCGTTTGCAGGTAGCGCAGTTGGATACCTACCGGCTCCTGGGCGAGGGTGTGGGCTGCTTCCTGCAACTGCTGTGCGGCCTCGAACTCGCCCGAGGCGTGGATGATCTTGGCTCGCTTCTCGCGCTCAGCCTCGGCCTGGCGGGCCATAGAGCGCTTCATGGACTCCGGCAGTTCCACGTCCTTGACCTCGACGATGCCTACCTTGATGCCCCACGGCTCGGTGGCTTCGTCAATGATCTGTTGGAGCTTCATGTTGATGCGTTCGCGGTGCGCCAGCACTTCGTCCAGGTCGCTTTGGCCCAACACGTTGCGCAGAGTGGTCTGAGCGATATTCCAGGTGGCGCGTTTGAAATCTTCTACGTTGACGATAGCCGCGGCCGGATCCATCACCCGAAAGTAGACCACCGCGTTGACCTTGACCGTCACGTTATCGCGCGTGATAGCTTCCTGCGTCGGCACATCCAGGGTGACGACGCGCAACTCGACGACGCGCAGCCGGTCGATGAAGGGAATGATGAACACCAGACCTGGCCCCTTGACGCCCGCCAGCCGTCCCAGTCGGAACAGCACACCTCGTTCGTATTCCTTCAGAACATTGACCGCCATCGAGAGCAGGGTCAACACGGCGACGATGGCAATCACCACAATAATCAATCCGCTGAGCATAGAAATCTCCTTTCTGAGCCGCCAGTACGCAAGCCTCTTGTGACACGTGTTACGATCTACATTATACTTGACTTGATCGATCCTCACAAGAGCGCTGCCATCCTATTGCGCTGAACTTTTCGCCGGTAATTCTCGTCTAACACGGTGTTATGAACCAATCGTATCATCCATCCAATTCCAACCCTGGTAATCGTCCGCCCGCCCGGCCAGTGCGACCGGTGGGCAGTGTGCCGCCGCCGGTCAGCGGCCGGCCGCCGGCCTATGGCCCTGGCGCTGCGCCGCCTCCAGCGTCCCCGCCGCCTCCGCCGCATCACCAATCGCAGCCGGCCAGTTATAACAGCAGCGTTTCATATCTCAACGGCTTGCTGCTGGGCACCGTGCTGTTCCTGGTTGCTCTGCTGCTGGGGCTGGCTCTAGTCACGCTGGGCTACGTGGCGGTGGCTCGCGCCTTGCCGCCGGCCGATCAACTGGTGGCGCTGACCGCGCATGGTGAGAACACCCGCATCTACGCGCGCGACGGCAGCCTTTTGCAGGCCCCACTGGCGCCCAACGATCCTACAGCCGGCCTGCGCCGCCGTGTGCCCCTTAGCGAGATTTCCCCTTACTTGATCGATGCGGTAGTCGCCACCGAGGACTCCAATTTCTACGAGCACCGCGGCGTCGATCCGGTCGCGCTGGGTCGCGCTATCTTCCGCGCTGTGCAGACCCAGGGGCCTGTGGTCGGCACCAGCACCATTAGCCAGCAACTGGCCAAGCTGGTCTTTCTGTCGCCGGAGCGCAGCATTACCCGCAAGGTCAAAGAAGCCATCCTGGCGGCCGAGATTACCCGCCGCTACTCCAAGGACACCATCCTGGAGATCTACCTGAACGAGATCTACTACGGCAACCTGGCCTACGGCATCGAGGCGGCTGCACGGCTGTACTTTAACAAGCCGGCCAGCGAACTGACCCTGGCTGAGGCTGCTCTGCTGGCTGGCCTGCCGCAGGCGCCGGCAGCCTATGATCCTCTGCAAAATCCTGAGGGCGCCAAAGCTCGCCAGGCCGACGTACTGCGCCTGATGGTCGAACATGGCGCAATAACACCGCAAGAAGCTGATGCAGCCTGGCGCGAGCCGCTGACCTACTACGGCAGCGGCCTGGAAAGCACCTGGCTGGACAAGGCGCCGCACTTCGTTATGGCCGTGCGCAGCCAGATCGAGCAGCTCTATGGCCCGGAACTGCTCTACCGCGGCGGCTTGCAGGTCTATACCTCGCTGGACCCGCAGTTGCAGGCCGAGGCTGAACAGCAGATCCAGACTGGTGTAGCCGAACTACAGGGGCGCAACGTCAGCAATGGCGCATTGGTGGCCCAGGATACCCGTACTGGCGAGATCCTCGCTATGGTCGGCTCTGCTGACTTCAATAATGTGGAGATCAGCGGCCAGGTCAACGTGGCGCTTTCGCCCCGCCAGCCCGGCTCCACGATCAAGCCTTTCACCTACCTCGCCGCTTTTGAGCGGTCCGACGACTGGTGGACGACAGCCACCCTGATCGACGATGTGCGCACCGAGTTTGACGACGGCCCTGGCCGGCCGCCCTACGTGCCGGTCAATTACGATGGCCGGGAGCACGGCCGGGTCAGCGTGCGATCGGCCTTAGCTAACTCCTATAATATTCCGGCTGTCAAGGCGCTGCAGCATGTGGGTGTCGCTGCCCTGCTGCAAGTGGCTGAACGCTTCGGAATGACCACCCTGACGCAGCCAGGCCATCCCCCCTATGGCCTGGCCTTGACCCTGGGCGGCGGCGAGGTGACGCTGCTGGAGATGACCAACGCCTACAGCGCCCTGGCCAACGGCGGAATTTACACACCGCCTACGCCGATTCTTTGCATCCTCGACGCCACAGGCACTGTACTGGAGCGGGTCGATGTGCCTGACTTGCCCGAGGTCTGCCGCAACGCGCCGCTGGCCGCTCGCGCCGTACAGCGCCAGCCTGAGCAAACCCGCGTTGCTACACCGCAGCACAGCTACCTCCTTACCGATATTCTGAAAGACAACGAGGCGCGCACGCCGGCCTTCGGAGCCAATTCCTGGCTGCAGATCGGCCGGCCGGCCGCGGTCAAGACCGGCACCACCAACGACGTACGCGACATCTGGACTATCGGCTACACCCCGCAACTGGCCGTAGGCGTCTGGGTCGGCAATGCCGACGGTACGCCTATGGACCCGAATTTGTCGGGCATCGCAGGCGCCGGGCCGATCTGGAATCGTTTCATGCGCGCTGCGTTGGCCGACGTTGCCCCGCAGGACTTCACCCAACCGTCGGGAATCGTGCAAGTCGAAATCTGCACACTGACCGGCGCGCCGGTCGACAGCGCCTGCCCGGCCGATCGCCGTCGGGTTGAACTGTTTGCAGCCGACCAGTTGCCGCCGGGCGCCGATACCGGCCAGTTGCCTGTGGCAAACGTTGCCCTGACCTGGCCGCTGGATGGACAAACGCTGGCGGGCGTGATTCCGGTCCAGGGCAGCGCGTCGATCCCCGACTTTGCTCACTACCTGGTGGAGTATGGCGAGAGCTTCGAGCCAGGCGCCTGGGGCGTAGTGGCCGGGCCGGTGGGCCAGCCGGTGAGCAACGGTGAGTTGGCGCAGTGGAATGTCGCGGCGCTGGCCAGGGGTGGTCCTCACGTGCTGCGGGTGGTGGCAGTTGATCGCCAGGGTACGCGCTTCGAGTCGACCCCCGTGCGCGTCGTGGTGCTCCAGGACGCCACACCCACGCCGACTGCATTGCTTACGGAGACTGCCACGCCGACTGAGACCCCCACACAGACGCCGCTGCCATCACCATCGCCCAGCCCAACCGCCACACCGACGGAGACGGAGACGCCGGTTCCTGCGCCGTCGCCCAGCCCAACCGCGACCGAGACACCCGCGCCGCTGTCCACGCCGACCGTGCCTGTGCTGCCGCTGATCCTGGCTGATATCCAGCAACCGTTGGACGGCGACATCCTGGCCGGGGCGACGCCCATCATCGGAGTCGCGTCTGGTGCGGCGTTTGCCAGCTATACGCTGGAAGCGCTGATCGATGGGATTTGGACGCCCATTTCGCCCGACACCCCCGTGATATTTACGCCCGCGTCAGGCCTGCTGGAGACATGGGAGACTACCATGTTGCCCAACGGCGCCTACACCCTGCGCTTGCTGGTCAACGGGACGGGCGGCGAGGTGTCGGTCGATTCTATCACAGTGACGATTGCCAACTGAATGCTGACCGCGGCCTCTTCGCAATGACCTTTCAACCAAATTCAATTACACCAAAAAGAGAAGCTGGTGTCCAAGCTCAATCGCACGGTCACCAGCTTCGTGTACAGGCAGATAGCACTCCGCACTGAACTGTGGAGCTTACCCGACCGCTGAAGCCCCATCTTTCCAAGGTGGGGCTTCGAACTATGGGAGGTAGACCAACGGGTTGTAAGAGCGGCCGCCTGTCTGGATCTCAAAGTGCAGGTGCGGACCCGTAGAGCGCCCCGTGGATCCGACGCTGCCGATGCGCTGGCCGCGCGCCACGTAGTCGCCGTAGTTGACGCCGATGTTGTTCAGGTGGGCGTAGAGCGTGACGTAGCCATCCGGGTGGCGGATCATGACCAGGTTGCCATAGCCCACTGAACTCCAGCCGGCGGTGATCACTGTGCCCTCGTCAGCCGCCACCACCGGTGTGCCAGTGGGGGCGCCGATGTCGATGGCCGGATGGGCAGGTAGCCAAAATCGCTGAGTGAGCCGGCCGTAGCTGGGCCAGACGAATCCTGCGGCGCGCCAGGGAGCGGATGTGCCCGCGCCGCCGGCCGCCGAGGGGGCTGCAACCACCTGCTCTGGCGGCGTGCGGTCGCCATCAGGCACGATCAACACTGCGCCCGCGGTCAGTGGGTCTTCGGCGCTGACCAGTTGGTTGGGCGCATAGCCCACAATCGCTTCAGCCGTCGCTTTATACAACTTGGCGATCTTATCAACCGTATCGCCCTCTTTGACGGTATGCAACACGCTATCGATGGGCGGAATCAGCAGGACGTGCCCTACCTCCATCACGAAGGGATTACTGAGGTCTTCCAGGTTAGCCCACAGGATGGTGTTGGGGTTAAGCTTGAACTGCTCGGCAATACCCAGCACCGTGTCGTCGAGCTGGACCGTGTAGGTAATGATCCCTGTGCGCGGGCGGTCAGGGATTTCGGTGAAGGGCACGGGCGCACGCACCAGCACACCACTCTCCTGCAAGGGGCTGCCGCCGACGGGCAGCGGCTCGAAAACCAGATCGACTGGCGTGTCAATGCCTCCTGCTTGTACCGGCCCCATGCGCACGAGTTCCCAGTTGGGCAACTCTACCTGACTCAGCACCAACACCAGCACAGCCATCAGCAACAGCGCCGCGTGTGACGCCAGGCGCACAGGCGTTACTTTGTCGCCGCGGAAAGTCATCCAGGCGCGCAACAGCGCGCGCCACGCGGCGGCCAGGAAGCGAGTTTGTTGAGGCTCCGGGGAGAAGGCGGGTGGGTTGTCGGGCCCCGAATCGATCTGATCTGGCCGGCTATCTGCCTGGGCAGCGCCATCTTCCTGGGGCTGGTCCAGGTCGGCCATCGGGTGGTCGCTTTGTGGCATAGGCTACATGGACAAATGGAGAGTTGACAGGAACTCGTCGTTGTCTCGGGTGCGGGAGATACGCTCCAGCAATGGCTGCAACGCTTCCATGCCGCCGCCCAAAGCATCGATCATGCGGCGCATGGTCCACACCCGCTGCAACGTCGGTTCATCGATCAACAGCTCCTCGCGGCGTGTGCCAGAGCGCTCAATGTCGAAGGCAGGGAAGATGCGGCGCTCAGACATGCGGCGGTTGAGGTGCAACTCCATATTGCCGGTACCCTTGAACTCTTCGTAGATCACATCGTCCATGCGGCTGCCGGTGTCCACCAGGGCAGTGGCGATGATAGTCAGACTGCCCCCTTCCTCGATGTTGCGCGCAGCGCCGAAGAAGCCCTTGGGCGGGTACAGCGCGGCCGGGTCAAGGCCGCCGGAGAGTGTGCGTCCGCTGGGGGGCACTACCAGGTTGTAGGCGCGGCCCAGCCGGGTGATGGAGTCCAGCAGAATCACCACATCGCGGCCACCTTCCACCAGGCGCTTGGCGCGCGCGAGCGCCATCTCGGCCACACGCACGTGGCTCTGCACGGGGTCATCGAAGGTTGAGCTGATCACCTCAGCCTCGACCGAGCGATCCATATCGGTCACTTCTTCCGGGCGTTCGCCGATCAGAACCACCATCATGTGCAGGTCGTTGTAGTTGGTGCTCATGCCGTTGGCGATCTGCTTGAGGATCATGGTCTTGCCGGCCTTGGGCGGTGACACGATCAAGCCGCGCTGGCCCCGCCCAATAGGCGCAATCAAGTCCATCATGCGCGTGGCCAGGATACCAGGGGTGGTGGAGAGGTGAATCTGCTCGTTAGGAAAGATCGGCGTCAGGCGCTCGAAGGCAGGACGCAGCTTGGCTTCTTCCGGATCGAGTCCGTTGACGGTCTCCACCTTGAGCAGACCGTAGTATTTTTCTGATTCTTTGGGTGGGCGCACCTGGCCTACCACGAGGTCGCCGGTGCGCAGTCCGAAGCGTCGAATCTGGCTTTGAGAGACGTAGACGTCCTCGCGGCCGGGCAGCAGGTGGTCGGAGCGCAGGAAGCCAATGCCGTCCTGAACGATCTCCAGAACGCCGCCCCCAAAGATGTATCCTTGCGCCTCGGCGCTAGCACGTAAGAGGCGCATGATCAGATCACCCTTCTTCATACGGGTGAAGCCGGTGATCTGCATTTCCCTGGCCAGAGCTTGCAGCTCATCCAGGTTCTTCATCTCAAGATCAGAGATATTCACGTTTGTTGCTCCTAATCAGCGAAGCGTGTTGTTTTGCAATGGATGTCGATCGTTCGATATTCCCGGACGACAGGTCGGTGACAGGCAGGAAAGATTCCCGGGCGCTCACAACCCAGGCTAAACCACCCATCGTTTGCGGCTAACAGGTCAGCGCGCAGTGTGTCATATTGTTATCGTGAGACGCCAGTTCTATGAAGGGTGTGGGATCAAACGGCTGTGTGCAGCGCCAGAGATCTGCCGATCTGCACAGGGAACCATGAGCTGTTCAAAAGGGAAGTATCGCTGCGGGAGGATCACCTCAACGCCTGTGGCACGGTCTCGACGCCACGACTGATGGCGCCAAGCCTGTCATTGGACGTTATGTTGGGGACGCTGGCTTTCAGCGCAACCGAGACAAAGACCAAAACTATTGAGGAAGATTCAGAGGAACCGGCTCCCGATGCCGAGCCTTCGCGCCGGCGATTACCCAGCGAATTGCCCAAGAGGCAACGGGAGCATCTAACAGCGCGCGTAACTAGCTTTTGTCATAATTTAGATAGCTTGATTATAGCATCACTGGGTAGCGCCGTCAAATTGCCTTGAACTTGTGCAGCAAGTTGCTTTCTGGCGCCAAAATGTCACTTCTGCTAAGCCATTACCCCGTGTCAGGACTACGAGCGTCAGGCCCAACCCCACGCGGCGCACTACCTGAGCCTGGCTTTTCCTGGCCCATCAACCATTGCCCAGCGTCGTTACGCGCGTCGCAACTCTCCCGCCCGAGCCTCTGCGAACTGTGCTGAGCGGGGTCAGTCGACCACGAAGGCGAGTTTGACCAACGCCCGGTACTCGACGATCTCATTTTCTACGATGCTGGCCGTGTACTGCACGATCTCCAGGCTGGTGATGCCATGCAGGCTCTTGGCTGCGCCGGACAGCGCATTGCGCGCGGCATCTTCCCAACTGACAGTGGAGTTACCGACGAGATCGATTACCTTGCTGACTGCCATACTGTTTGCTCCTTGCGAAGGGGTTGAGTGCGTCTGGAGGCCATCAGGACTGGCAAAAGGCCGCTCATGCCACAGACAGCATCCATCATACCACAGCCTGAATGCTCGACGCAATTCTCACTATCCCGTCCCGCTGGTATAATGGGCCTGTGCGTATAGCGATGCTCTCCAAAGCTGTGGTGGTTGCCGCCTACCAGCGCAAGCTGGAGGAACTGGCGCGCCTGCCAGGAGTGAGTCTGGTGGCGCTGACCCCGCCTGTGTGGCGCGATAGTCGCGGGGAGACCCGCCTGGAGCGCGTCTACACCGCAGGCTACGACCTGGTGACTACGCCCATTGCGCTCAATGGCCACTTCCATACCCATTTCTTCCCCCGGCTCGGCCAGGCGCTGGCAGCCGTACAGCCCGACCTGATCCACGTCGACGAGGAACCTTACAACCTGGCCACCTGGCAGGCGTTGCGCTGGGCAGCGCGCCATGGCCGGCCCGCGCTGTTTTTCACCTGGCAGAACCTGCAGCGCCGCTATCCGCCTCCCTTTGACTGGATCGAGCGCTACAGTTACAGCCACAGCGCCCATGCCATCGCAGGCAATCAGGAAGCGCGTGAGGTGCTGCTGGCCAAGGGCTACTCCCGACCGGTGACGGTCATTCCGCAGTTCGGCATCGACCCGCAGCTTTTCGACCGCTCTGTTCAACCGCCTTTAGCGCCGCCCTCCCCGCACCACCGGCTGACCGTCGGCTACGCCGGAGGGTTGGTGCCAGAGAAGGGGATCGACACGCTGTTACACGCCCTGGCCGCCTGCCAGCGAGGCATTGGCGAGACTGCTGGACAGCCATGCCGCCTCTTGCTGGCTGGCGGCGGCCCGTATCAGGCCAACCTGGAGCGGCTGGTCGCGCAGCTTGACCTGGGTCAACATGTAGTTTTCCTGGGCCGCGTTGGATCTACGTCAATGCCCGCCTTTTTTGCGAGCATTGACGTCCTGGCCGTCCCCAGCCGCACCACGCCTACCTGGAAAGAGCAGTTTGGCCGTGTGCTGGTCGAAGCCATGGCTTGCCAGACTGCGGTGATTGGCTCCGACAGCGGCGAGATTCCCAACGTGATTGGCGACGCCGGGCTGGTCTTTGCCGAGGGAGACGCGCAATCGCTGGCCAGCCATCTGCTGCGGCTGGCCAGCGACCCGATCTTGCGCGTCGATCTGGGCCGCCGTGGCCGGGCGCGTGCCCTGGCTCACTTTACCCATGAGCGCATCGCCGCCGCAACCTATCAGGTGTATCTGCGAATGCTGGAGCAAACTTAACCCTTTGCCGGTCGAGTGGTGGTGGGAGCGTATCGAGACCCTGGTCACAACCCCGTAGAATCGGAGAGCGCTCTGGATTGCCCGGTCCAGAGCGCTCTCTATCGGAAAAAGGAGGAGAAGAAGAGACTGATCATCTCTACACTGACAGTCTAACACGCAAACGCTTTCAGTGCTGGACGTAAAACCTACGTTTGCCCTACGCTCTGCCGCTGCATGTCGATCTCCTCGACTCCATCGGCCGCTTCATCAACGGTCATGTCGCTAGCCGCTGCCTCATCTGCTGGCGTTTCGTCCACTAACGCCTCGCTGGCTGTCGCTTCGTCTGCCGGCGCTGCGCTCACCTGCTCCTCACTGTCTTTGGCGTCCTGCCCCATTACCGGCGGTGAGGTGACCTTGGTCCCGCCAGAGACGGCGTGAGGCGCCTGCTCAAGCTTGCGGCGCAGCTCGACGATGGTCTGTTTGCGCTCCGTGAGGGTGTTTTGCAATTGAGCCAGGCGCTCATTGCGGCTGTTCAGTTGACCCGTCACGTCTTTGAGCTTGAGCCGTAGGTTGTTGATCTCGGCCTGCTGGCGGTTAATAGCCTGGCGTAGCCCCATAGCGTCGTTGCCTTCGGCCCGCAGGTTACTGCGCAGACTGGCGATGATTTCCTGGTTCTCTGCCAGTTCTTTTTGCGTCGCGGTCAGTTGTTGGCTGATCTCGCCCATCTGCCGTTCGCGTTGGGCAACCTGTGCGCGCAGGTCGTTGAGCGCCTGCTGCTGGGCTTGGCGAGACGACTCCACCTGCTGTGTCGCCTGCTGGAGTTGAGTGATCTGGTCGTCGCGTTCCTGAACCTGTTGTTCCAAACGTCCCAACGCCCGTTCCAGGTCAGAGCGAGTGTTCTCCATGCTCCTGACCTGGGCTTCGGCGCTGAACCGGGCCTGCTCGCGCTCGCGCAGTTGATTTTCCAGCTTGCCAGTACGCTCCTTGAGTTCTGCTACCTCGCGTTCCCGGTGCTCCAGGCGCGATTCCAGCTTGCTCGCTTCCTCGCGCCCTTTCTGCCGCTCCCGCTCCAGATTGGTGATCTGATTGGCAAGGTTGTCGCCGTGCGCTTGCAACTGTTTGACGGTCACAAAGCGCATCACGAGCCACATCACGACGAGACCGGCGACGAAACCAAGCGCCGCCCACAGGACTGGATTCATAGCTGTCCTCCTGGCACTGCAATGCCACAGGCTGGCGGGGATGCGGTCAGCGCTGTGGTTGGACGGGGACCACAACAGAAGCAGCGCGTTGTGGTCTGTTGCTGAAGCCCCCATACTGTATCATCATTTCGCCTGTAAGACAAGTGGCTTCCTGCTGGCTCAGCAATTCCTTACATGGCGCAAAGTCGCGGCTTCAGCCGGGCCTGGCAGAGGCGAGGATTGCACTCGGATCCGCCGCATGGCTCAACCCTGTCCGGCAATGCTCCTGTCCTCAACTCTGGTGTTGGCTTGCGCGCAGCGCTTTGCGACGCTGGCCGGCCGTGCGGTATAATCAGCCATGCCTGTTATCCATCTGTATCGCACGGCGCTTGTTCTCGGACTGACATCGGTTCTGATTGGGCTGGCCAGCAGCGGCTGCCAAAGCCCGCCACTGCCCGCGGCGCCAGCTACCCCCACAGCGCTTGTCGATGTTCCGCCTCCGCTTGCCCCGCCAGGCGTGCATGTGACCCTGGTCAACACCGCGCTGCAAGAACCGGTTGGCATCGCGTTGGGGCCGGATGGCGCTATCTACGTGGCAGAGACCGCCAGTGGCGCCGGGCGGGTCGTGCGGCTGGTCGATGCAGATAGCGACGGGGAGGCCGAACGGGTCGAGCCGGTGGTCGCTGGACTCACGGCGCCGCGTGGTCTGGCATGGCTGGCCCCAGCCGGCCAGACGCCGGTCTTGTTGATTGCCACTCGCGACGGATTGGTAGTGGTGATGCCCGGCCAAACCCGGCTGGCTGGGCGGCTGGGCAGCAGCGCCGGCCGGGCTAACGGCGTCGCTGTGGGCGCCGATGGTCGAGTCTACGTGACCGAGGGCGCGACCGACGACCATGCAGCGCAGCCAGGCGCTGTCTGGCGTTTTGACTCGGCCGACTTGTTGACCGACGGCGAGCCAGTCCAAGGCGAGTTGTTTGTCACCGGCATGCGCAGCGGGAGCGGCATTGCCATCAGCCCATCGGGCGCGATCTACGTCACCGATAATGGCCAGGGCTGGCCAATGCGGGCGGACGTGCCCGATGAGCTGAACGTGCTGCTGGGCGGCGGCAACTACGGCTGGCCGCAGGTGTGGGGCCAGCCGCCAGCCGCCAGCGGCAGCATTGGCCCCATGGCGCTTTTTCCTGTTGGCTCCGCTCCCGCCGGGCTGCTGTTCTACAGCGGACGTATGTTCGACGAGTATGCTGCTGATCTGCTCCTCGCCCTGTCCGGCTCAGGCCGGGTGGCGCGCGTAGAAATCATCTCCGCCGCTGCCGGCTACCGTAGCATCGTCCACGAATTCATTGGCGGCATGCAGCGACCCATCGCCGTCGCCGAAGGCTCGCAGGGCGAGCTCTACGTGGTCGACGCAGCCTCTGGTGCTGTCTACCGCTTCTGGCGTTAATCGGCTGGGGCAGATGTGGCTTTGTAGAACAATCCGCTGAATTGTGTTCCTGCATAATTCAGTCCGGCCGATGGCGCTACAGGATTCTTGACCGTTTACGGAGGTTCTCTGTGACCCGGAAAGTAACGACCCTGGTCTACGCCCTGCGCGATAGCCAGGTGCTGATGATGTATCGTCGCAAACAGCCTAACCTGGGCCAGTGGATCGCGCCCGGCGGCAAGGTGGAGTTGCACGAGTCGCCGGTAGAGTGCGCGGTGCGTGAGCTGGCCGAGGAGACGGGATTGCTGGCCACCGGCCGGCCTGAGTTGCGTCTCATCGTCACAGAAACCTCGCCCTTGCCGGACTGGCAATGGCTGATGTTCATTTACCTGGTGCGGGAGTTCCAGGGAGCGTTGAACACCGACTGCGTCGAGGGCGATCTGGCCTGGGTAGCCGTGGACCAGGTGCTGGGTCTGCCTATCCCCCAGGCGGACGCGATTTTCTACCCTTACGTGGTGGACGGCTCCCCTGGCCCTGTCAGCATGAAGTTCGAGTACGACGCGGACCTCAGGCTGAAGGACTGGCGGATCGAATGAGTCAGATTCCAGACGTGCAGATTCGTCCGGCCATCGCCGCAGACCACCGGCTGATCAAGACCAGGGTCCGCGAGGAGGAGTTAGATCCGACCGGGCTGGACTGGCGTAATTTCAAGCTGGCCGAGACGGCGGCCGGCCAGGTGATCGGCATCTGTCAGGTGCGGCGCTATCCCGGCACGCGCGAGCTGGGCAGTCTCGTGGTCGAGGCTGCCTGGCGCGGACAAGGCGTGGGCGCAGCCCTGATTCGCGCCTGCCTGACCGAGCAGACGCCGCCGGTCTACCTGGAATGTGTGGCGCCCCGCCAGCCCTACTACGAGCGCTTCGGCTTCCAGCGCATTCCCAAGCGTCAGGCGCCGTTGTTGCTGCAACTCAAGTCGCGCCTGGGCGGCGCGCTGTCCTGGCTCTTCTACCGGGTAGAGATCATCGTCATGCGTTGGGATGGCTGAACGGGCGATTACAGATGAAGTCTACCAGCCATGCTCGCCGATCAGCGGCACAAAGGCCACCGGCGACAGGCGCTCCTGCGTCACCTCCCGGTCCGTTTTGCACACGAGCACCAGATCCTGGTAGCCGCGCGGCCCCACGGGCACGATCATGCGCCCGCCGACGGCCAGTTGCCGTACCAACGGCTGCGGCACGGCCGGCGCGGCGCAAGTGACCAGGATCGCGTCGTAGGGGCCATGCTTCGGCCAACCCAGACTGCCGTCGCCGACATGGAAGTGGACATTGCCTGCGCCGAAGCGAGCCAGCGTCTCCTGGGCCTGGCGTGAGAGGCGGGCGATGCGCTCCACCGTGTAAACCTCGGCCGCCAGCAGGCTGAGCACAGCCGTCTGGTAGCCGGAACCGGTGCCGATCTCCAGTACTCGCTCGTGGCGGTCCAAACGCAGCTTTTCAGTCATATAGGCCACCACGAAGGGCTGGGAGATGGTCTGGCCTTCGTCGATGGGCAACGCGCCGTCGTAGTAGGCTGCGCTGCGCTCGGCGTCGGGCACAAACAGCTCGCGCGGCACGCGGCGCATGGCGTCCAGCACGCGCGCATCCGCGATACCCCAGGCCTCGAGTTGATTTCTGACCATCCACTCGCGCTGTTCCTCGAAGCTCATCTCTTTGGGGGCTGATGTGCGCAACCAATGATCGGACATCGTGGATTCTGAAAGCTTAAAGTCTGGTATACGCTTAACGTCGCTGTCAATAGCGCACGCCAAATCCGGTAAAATCACCCGCGAAGGGCTCATAATGCACGTCCACATCGGTGATGTAGGCATTGGGTGGGCCGCGGCGGCACCAGGCCAGCATGCGTTCTACAGCCTGATGGTCGCCCTCGAACACCGCCTCCACGCGGCCGTCAGGCAGGTTGCGCACCCAGCCCCTGACGCCATAGGCGTGAGCCTGGCGCTGAGCAGATGCGCGGTAGAACACCCCCTGTACGTGACCGCTGATGAGGACGTGCGCTCGGATGCCTGTCATCGTGCTTGTCGCTTTGCTGGCTGTCAACAGGAACCGGATTTGATGTGGGCCTGTTGTTGTTGTATCATCTTCTGCACGCCGTGTCAAGGGCGAGTCGCTTTTCGTATGCCAACGCATGGCCTTTGGGCCGCGCAGGAAAATTCGGCCGTGTCGAGTCAATTACAGGTCTATCGGGCATTCCCACATGATCAGGCGCCCGTGCGGCGCCTGTTGGATGAATCCAGACGCAGCTTTGCCGCGTTCGGTGCAGAGGATCTGCCGCAGTTGCTGGCCAGTGGGGCCTGCATGGTTGCGCTGGACGGCGACACCGTCGCGGCTTTTCTGTGCGCGTCGGTTAACAGCGCCCGCTGGGCCTATCTGCGGGGAGTGGCGATCCAGAACGGCCGGCGCACAGATGAGGGACTGCACGCGGTACTGGAGCCAGCCATCGACCGGCTGCGCCGGGATGGAGCCACGCATCTGGCCGTCTATGGCACGGCGCTATGGCTGCCGCCAGCGCTGCTGCATGCCGGTTTCGAACGCCGCGAGTGGATCGTCTCCCTGGAGCGCCACCCGCGGCCCTTGGCTGATTTACCGCCGGGACCGGCCTGCGTGCTTCCGGTGCAGCCCGACGACCTGAGCCGGCTGGCCGCGCTGGACTCTGTCATCTTCGATCCGCCCTATCAACTGGCCAGCGGTGAACTGATCGAGCTGATGGTGACCAGTGGGCACTTTATGCTGGCCGAAGGCGTTGACGAGGCCGGTCAGGCTGTGCTGCTGGGC
The DNA here is from genome assembly GCA_014155705.1 of Anaerolineae bacterium clx_CAG2. Lineage (GTDB taxonomy): Bacteria > Chloroflexota > Anaerolineae > JAAEKA01 > JAAEKA01 > JAAEKA01. Next base: position 21,104 of record JAAEKA010000689.1, read on the forward strand.
TATGCGTGCGCTGATGTGTTGGGGGACACAGGGCAGATCATTCGCCTGGCCGTCCATCCCAGCGCGCAACGCCAGGGCATTGGCCGGACGTTGCTCAACCATGGGCTGGCCTACTGCCACGCCAACGGCGCGCGGCGGGTGACGATCAACACCCAGGAGAGCAACAAGGCGTCGCTGCGTCTCTACGAGCAGATCGGCTTTCGCCGCGTCGGCGGGCGCGTCCCGCTGCTGGTGCGGGCGCTGTAGCTTCGTCTTGTGACGCGGCGGTACTGGTGCTATACTGCTGGCAGATAAGCAACGCCGCTACGCCGGGCGATGCTGATGCCGAGCGGGCCACACAACTGCTATGACCTTCAACTCATGACCTACGATTTCTGGACCACTGCCGCCATTGCCGACGAATTGCGGCGCACTATCGCGCCGGGCCGCGTGCAGCAGGTGGTGCAGGTAGACGCGACCAGCCTGGCGCTGGAGATCTATGCCGGCCGGGAGCGCCGTTATCTGTTGTTGTCCGCCGACCAGCAGGCGCCGCGTGTGCATCTGCTGGCAGACAAGCCGCGCCGCGGGGTGGACACGCCGTCAACATTGCTGCAACTATTACGCAAATACGTGCGCGGCTCAGCCCTGCTGTCCGTCAGCACCCCCCCCCCTGGGAACGCATCCTGCGCCTGGAGTTTCAGCACCCCGAGTTTGGCCAGACATGGATCGTCGTCGAGCTGATTGGTCGTTGGGCCAACCTGCTGCTGCTGCGCAAGGCGTCCTCACCCCCGGCCCCACTGACTCCCTCTCCATCTGAGGGAGAGGGTTGGGGTGAGGGTGGAATCTCCTGGCCGGTCTGATGGCCGGGCAGCGTTTCTTCAGCGTGCTCAGCGGCAGTCCCCAGTTGATCAAACGCCCCATGGCTCGTGTCGTCGAGCCGCTGCGCCAGATGGGCGCAACGATCTATGGCCGCCAAGGGGGCACGCTGGCTCCGCTCGCCATCCAGGGATCGCAGTTGCACCATCTCGACTACATGCTGCCCGTGGCCAGCGCTCAGGTCAAGTCAGCCCTGCTGCTGGCAGGCTTGTACAGCGACGGACTGGCCATCGTGCGCGAGCCTGGTCCGGCGCGCGATCACACCGAGCGTATGCTGGCCGCCATGGGCGCGCCCATGCGTGTGCTGGGAGCCGTGGTAACCAGCGAGCGGCCCAAGCGCCCGTTGACGCCGCTGGACATCACCGTGCCCGGCGACATTTCTTCAGCGGCGTTTCTGCTGGCGGCCGGGCTGCTGGCGCCGCAATCACACCTGACCATAACCGGCGTCGGCGTCAACCCGACCCGCACCGGCATTCTAGACATTCTACAGGCCATGGGCGCTGACCTGCGCCTGGAGAACCTGCATGAGGAAGCGGGAGAACCGGTGACCGATATCGTCGTCCAACACAGCGAATTGCGCGGCATGGAGATCGGCGGCGACCTCGTCGTGCGCGCCATCGACGAGTTGCCGGTGCTGGCGGTGCTGGCCACCCAGGCCCACGGCCGCACGGTGGTGCGCGACGCGGCAGAGCTGCGCGTCAAGGAAACCGACCGCATCGCCACGGTGGCTGCGGAGCTGCGCACTCTGGGCGCGCACGTTGAGGAATATCCGGACGGCTTCGCCGTCGAAGGCCCGGTCGAGCTGCGCAGCGCGCCGGTCTGGAGCCACGGCGACCATCGGCTGGCCATGGCG
>JAAEKA010000069.1 GCA_014155705.1 Anaerolineae bacterium clx_CAG2
GGTGGAATCGATCAGCAGGGCCGCGTCGCCCACCACCTCCGGCAGCGAGGCCGCGTGGGTGCTGATCACTGGCGTACCGCAGGCCATGGCCTCCAGCGGCGGCAGACCGAAGCCCTCGTAGAGCGAAGGGTAGACGAAGACCGTAGCCGCGCTGTACAGGGCGGGCAAGTCGGCGTCGTCCACGTAGCCGGGAAAGACCACGCGCCCCTCCAGCCCGGCCTGCTGCGCCGCCTGAAACACCTCGCTCTCGCGCCATTGGGCTTTGCCGGCGATGACTAAGGAGGGGTGATTGGCTGACTGGGAACCGTCCCGGAGGGATTGGGTGACTGGGAACCGTCCCGGAGGGATTGGCTGATTGGGAGCCATCCCGGAGCGACTGGGCGGCCTGTCGGCGGCGGTTACCTGCGCAAAAGCCTCCACCAGGCGGGCGATGTTCTTGCGCGGCTGCAGATTGCCCAGGGCCAGCACAAAGGGGCCGTCGTCGATGCCGTATTTCGCGCGCACAGCTTGCAGCGCGGCAGGGTCGTCGATTGGGTGAAACTGCTCGCCCGCGGCCTCATAGGTGACGGTAATCCTGTCGGGCGGCAGGCCGTAGCGGTCGATGCTCTCCCGCTTGGCGTGTTGGCTAACCGTCAGAATGTGGGCAGCCCGCCGCGCGCTGAGCGGCACCAGCGTCTTGAGGATCAGCAGGTCGCGCGGCGAGAAGAATTGGGGGTAATGCTCGAACGAGATGTCGTGGATGGTCACCACGGTCGGGCAAGGGCTGAGCGGCGGCGCGTTGTAGGTGACATGCAGCAGGTCGAAAGAGCCGCGCAGGCTGGCCCAGGGCAAACCGAAGGGGATACGCAACAGCGCGTTGGCCGGCCGCAAAGCCACGATCTGGGCGTTGCGGCTGGCGCGCAGCTCGGGCAGAGCGACCTGCAGGCGGTCAGGGTGAGTAGCCAGCAGAAAGAAACGCGGCGTGCTGCCGAAGCGCCGCTGTTGGGCGCGCCGGGTCGACGGCAGTTCCTGCGTGGCGTTGGGCGGCCCGGTCTGGTCCCAAGAGAAACCCTTAGGGTCGCGCCCGGTCAGCCGCAGCAGGGCGCGCGCCAGATTCAGTGTATAGGTTTCGTTGCCGGTTTCCCGCTCGCCCACCATGTGGGCGTCGATGGCGATGTGCATGGGGTGAATGGATGAATGGATGGGTAGGCAAGTAGACAAGTAGACAAGTGGACAAGGACCTTTGCTCGGGCCGGTCTCCTGACCGAGCCCGCTGTGCTCCTTTGCTCGGGCCGGTCTCCTGACCGAGCCCGGCGCGCCCTGGCGTTGTTAGCGCCAGACGCTCACCGCTTCACGCATCACGCCGGTATAGGCGCGCCAATTCTCTTGCCAGCGGGCGCGGGCTGCGCCGCGGGCAGCGACGACCATCAGCGCGCTGATGGCTGCACGCAGGCCCATTTGCAGCAGCGCAATCAGTCGCACAGCCAACTCGGCGGCACGGCCGTCGAACTTGCGATAATAACGAAAGTGCGAACGAAAGCCCAATGGCAACACGCTGGACCTGGCTCGCGCCACGGAGCGTTTGCCGTAGTGCACCACCTGTGCATCGGGGGTGAAGAAGATGCGATAGCCCAGGCTCTTGGCCCGGCGGCACCAATCCAGCTCCTCGACATACATCCAGTAACCTTCATCGAAGGGGCCGACCGCGTCCCAGACCGTGCGACGCACGGCCAGGGCGCAACCCTGCACCCAGTCCACCTCACGCACGGCGTCGCGTTCAAAGCCGCCCAGTTCCTTGCGGGCGAAGAGCGGGGAGCGCGGCCAGAGCACACTCAAAAACACCGCCTCGCAGAACAGATCCCAGAGCGTGGCAAAGCGAAAGGCCGCAGCCTGCCAACTGCCGTCAGGGTTGAGCACGTTGGGACCGGCCACTGCGGCCTCCGGATAGTCATGCAGGAAACGCGCCAACCCGGTCAATGCGCCTGGCAGCAGATAGGCGTCAGGATTGAGCAGGAAAAGCACCCGCCCGCACGCCTGGGCGATGGCCTGGTTGTTGGCAGCCGCAAAGCCGGCGTTGTGGCGGTTGGCAATCAAGCGCGCCTGGGGAAAATCGGCCTGCACCATCTGCGCGCTGCCGTCGTCCGAAGCATTGTCCACCACGATGATCTCGACCAGCGTCTGACCAGGCAGGACGGGCTGCGCGGAAGCAGCGTCATCTGCCACGACCTGCACGCCCGGCTCGTCCAGGATGGACTTCAAACACGGGCGCAGCAGCTCGCGCGTGTTCCAACTGACGACGATCACCGAAACATCGACCGGCAGACCCATCACGTTGTCACCCTGTCCGCATAGGCGTCCTGGTTAAAGGCTACCCCAGCCACCCACCACAGATAGCCCGCAGCCAGCAGGTTCTGCAGCAGGGGCGTGAAGATGAAATCGGCCATCGCGCCTACCCACAGAACCAGCGCCAGTTCTGTCACAGCCCGGCCCCACGTGTCATTGCGGGCGTTTCTCCTGCTGCGCATGCGCCAGAAGGTCAACAACAGCGATAACAACGCCACCAGCAGCAAACCCATGCCGAACAAGCCAACTTCCATGCCTATTTGGAAGAAGGTGCTCTCCGTGTGCTCCACATTGGCTTCAGCGGCGAACTGCAGGGCGCGCTCGCCCACCATGCCCATGCCGATACCCAGCGGATTCTCAGCCAGGAAGCCCAGCGAGTACTCCATGGAGCTCTGATGCGCGTCGGCCGATGGATCACGACCGGTCAGACCGCGCACGACGCGCGTGGCAAAGCCTGACGCCACCACCCCCGCGACGCCCAACACAACCAGCGCCACCAGACCGGCCAGCAACAGCCGGTTGTGAGTCAACTCCTGCCAGGTGCGTCTGACCCCATGATGCTCCACCAACAACACGGCCCAGGCCACGAGCGATACCATCAGCATCAAGAGGCCGCCGCGGCTCAGCGTCAGCAGCAGCGTCGCCACGTAGAGCGCGGCCAGACCGCCCAGCACCACCCGCTGCGCCGTTTTGCGCCCATAGACCATGCCGAACAGGCAGACCAGGATCAGCAAGTTGAGATAGACGGCAAACTGGTTGGGACCGGTGGTGGTGGAAACAGCCCGAGGGATAGGAAAACCATCGCGCAGAGCGGTGCGAAAGGCGTAGGGAACAGTGCCGGTCTCGTCCACGTAGCCCAGCGCGATCATGGCAGGGAAATCCAGCGCGCGCGCCTGGTAGATGCCAAAGGCCGCCACGCCGGCCCCGACCGCCAGCAACAACGCCAGCAGCCGCGTCAGATCGCGCCGGCTGGTTACCATCAGGCGCGCCAGGAAGAAGAATGCCAGCGGCACCAGATAGTTGCGCAGCCCATAAATTCCAATGCCCGGCCGCGCGGCGATGGCGATATAGAACAGGCTGAGCAACAGCAGCGCCGCCAGCCACAGATCAAAGGTATACAAACGCCAGGCGATGCGCCGCCGTCCGGTCCAGTGCTGGATCAACACCACGCCAAACAGCAGCGCCAGGCCACCCTCTTTCCACAGTGAGAGAAGTTGCAGCCAGGTCCCCGGCGCCTCCAGCACGTGGGTCAGATAACGCACGATGCCGTCGTACAGCGGAATGAAGGCCAACATCAGCCCCAGAGGAACCAGGGGCCAGCGCCAGGTCACGACCAAGGCCACTGCGCCGGCGATCACTGCGGGGACAATGACCATGGCCGTGGCCGGCTGCGCGTACGCAAAAAGCGCCAATGCCAGCAGCCCCAGCAGCAGGGCAGTAAAAAGCGGCAGCGATAGGCGCCAGCGGGAGCCGTCCTGGAGAGATGCAGCTTGCGGGGAGTCGGTGCTTTGAGCCGTCACAGAACAAACCTCAGGGCCATTGCGCGAGCCAGGATTACGGGCTTTCTGTGCGCATTATAGCCGCGCGCTGGGACATGGGCAAGCCTGTGTCTTGCCGCCGCCGCGAACGTGTTTTATACTAACGCTATGCCCAAGGAAACAGCTCTGCCGTTGGCCTTCATGGCGCGCATGGCCGCGCTGCTGGACGAGGAGTTTCCCCCGTTTCTGGGAGTCCTCAATCAGAAGCCTGTGCCCGCGCTGCGCGTCAACACGCTCAAACTGCCAGTCGAGCAGTTCCAAACGCTCAGCCCCTGGCCGCTCACCCCGGTGCCCTGGTGTCCCGAGGGCTTTACGTTGGACCGCAAAGTCAACATCGGTACCCACACCTACCACGAGATCGCCCTTTACTACGTCCAGGACGCCAGCGCGATGGCCGTAGCCGCGCTGCGGGCGCCGCAGCCAGGCGAGCGGGGGCTGGATCTATGTGCGGCGCCGGGGGGCAAGTCGACGCACATCGCCAGCCTGCTGGCCGGCCAGGGCCTGCTGGTCTCCAACGATATCGACCGCGGCCGGGCCGACGTACTGCGCCGCAACCTGGAGCGCTGGGGCGCACGCAACGCGCTGGTGCTCAACGAGACGCCAGAGCGGCTGGCCGCACGCTGGCCGGCCGCCTTCGACCGCGTCGCAGTCGATGCGCCCTGTTCGGGCGAGGGCATGTTCCGCAAGAACGACGAGGCGCGCTATCACTGGA
>JAAEKA010000690.1 GCA_014155705.1 Anaerolineae bacterium clx_CAG2
GATGTCTGCAAGCCCAGCGGCCGCGGCTGGAGCCATTGCAAGGCTGCGCGCAGCACGGCCGCGTTGGCCGCCGTCAGCGGGCAGAGCAACAGGTCGCCCTGGCGCTCCCCTTCGAAGCCGGCCGCCGGACCAAAAATGCCCAATTGTTTGGCCTGACTATCATCGCTGCGCAACAGGAAGTAGGTGCAGTCGCCGGCCTGGACCATGGAGTCGGGATAGATAGAAGGATTGGCCAAGGGATCAATGTTCATGAGTGGTGCTTTCTTGCGCGTGTCAGGCTGCCCGAACTACGCCAGCTTGTACGCCCGCTTCGCCAGCCCGTAGGCCAGATCGCAAGCCATTTCGTGGGCCTCTTCCTCGTCCACAATGTGGCGCACCACCAGCCCGGCCAGCCAGTCGGCGCTGGCCCGGCGCCACAGGTCGTGGCGGGCGGGAATGCTGGGATAGGCGCGGGTGTCGTCGTTGAAGCCGGCTGTGTTGTAGAGGCCGGCGGTCTCTATCACCTGGTCGAAATAGCGACGCATACCGTTGAAGCTGTCGTGGAACCACCAGGGTGGGCCCAGCCTGACAGCCGGATAGTGGCCGGCCAACGGAGCCAGCTCGCGGGCATAGGTGGTCTCGTCCAGAGTGAAGAGAATTAGGGTCAGCCGCGGATCGTTGCCATAGGCGTTTAGCAACGGCCGCAGATCGGCCACGAAATCACTGGCACGCGGGATGTCACAGCCCTTGTCGGAGCCGAAGCGCTGATAGACCGGTTCGTTATGATTGCGCACTGCTCCCACGTGTAATTGCATCACGAGACCATCCTCGACACTCATGCGAGCCATCTCCAGCAGCATGTGGCCGGTGAAGCGGCGAGCGTCGGTCGCAGTGGTCCGATTCTGCAAGGCCAGTTGGAAGATCACATCGGCATTGGCAGGGCTGAGCCGCTCTGTAAAGGCGGTTACGGCCGCATGGTCGGTCGCGGTTGCGCCCAATTGCTTGAAGACAGTCCGCCGTTGCTCCAGCGCCTGGATGAACGCTGAGTAACTGTCGACATCGATGTTGCTAACCTGACACAGTCGGTCGATATTGCCCCGCCAGCCAGCCGCATCCAGGTTGACCACCGCGTCGGGCCGGAAGGTGGGACGGATATCACCGGTCCAGCCGGAGGCGCGTATAGTCTGATGCTGGGCCAGTGTATCAGTGGCGGCGTCGGTGGTGCAGAGCACCTCGATGTTGAAGCGCTCGAACAGTGCGCGCGGCCGGAAGGCTGGCTCAGCCAGTCGGGCTTCGATCTGGTCATAGGCGGCCTGGGCTGTCCGGCCATTCAACTTCTCGGTCACACCGAATAATCCGACCAACTCTGCGGCCAGCCAGGCGCCGCTGGGCGTGCCGCGAAAAAGATGAAAATGCTCGGCGAAGGTCTGCCAAATCTTGCGGTGATCCTGCTCCACCGGCCCGCCATCCAGACGCGGCACGCCCAGCGCCTCCAACGGCACACCCACCGAGTAGAGCATGCGAGTGACATAGTGATCCGGGATGATCAGCAACTCGGTCGGACTGCCAAAGCTGTAGTCAGGATTGGCGAAGATCTGCGGGTCCACATGCCCGTGAGGGCAGATCAATGGCAGGCCGGCGCTGGCTTCGTACAGATCGCGGGCCACGCGACGCTGGGCCGGATCAGGGTCGAAAAAACGATCGGGAGAAAGAGTCCATTGGGATGTTGACATGTTTCCTCTAGCCTCCATAGCGTCGATAACGCTCCACCACTTCAGCCATGGCAAAAATATTGTCGTCAGGCGTGCCATAGTCCATGTTGATGCAGCACAGGCCGGCCCGATCCAATCCACCCGCGGCCTGCAACAGATACTCGGTATCCTGAATGATCTCCCGCGGCGTGTTGCGCAACATACGCACCGGGCTAAGGCGCAGGTTGAGGAAGGTATCCGGCAGAGACGCTGCCACCGCAGCCACGTCCGATCCCCAACCGACATCCACCATGGCCGGCTGCAGCTCGGCGTAGGCGGCGGCGACCTTGTGCAGATTGCTGCCGCAATGATGGATACCGAAGGGCTGGATGCGCCGGGCCATGGCCTGCTCGGCGGGCAGATGCAGCGCCCGATAGCTGGCCGGCGAGATCATCTGCACCGAGCAGTTGGCGTGGAGGAACATGGCCGGATCGACACGCTCCACCATACGGTTGACGCTGACCGAGCAACTGCCGGTGCGGCTGCGTATGATCAACGCCACGTCTACAATCAACTCACCAATCAGGGCTAAAAGGCGTGTGACCCGCTCAGGCGCCAGGTAGAAGTCGGCAAAGAGGTCCTCGCCGTAAAAATGATAGGCAGCGTTGAGCAAGCCGTCGGTGTTCAGGTCGCCGACCACGTGGCCGTACCTGGACTCCAGCGCGTTCATCTGGTCGACCAGCAGGTTCATGGGCCACGCGGTGCGCAAGTCCGGCTTCTCCAGGGCATCGATCTCATCGGCTGTCAGCCGGCGCGGCAATGGCTGCGGCGCGGCGTCGGGTGCGAAGCGAATCTGCGCCCCCAGCAGGGCCGGTATGACAAAACCGCCGGCGACATGCAGCGATCCGATCACAGGCCGCGGCTGGGGGTCAGCTTCGCCCAGCCCCAGGTCGCCATAGCGCTGCCACAACACGCGCCGCATGGTCACGTCGTTGCGAATGCGCGCAGCAGGGTCGAGATAGAAGCTCTCGTCGAAGCTGATGCCAGCCGTCTGGTACCACCAGTTAGGGTTGAAGACCAGTTCGAGAGGGAGAAATGGATGGTTCATGGGAATTGGATGTGCCCGTAATGCGTAATACGTAACCCGGAGTCCGCGTGCGCTCAAGTCTCTTTTTCACGCATTACGCATTACTCGTTACGGTCTGGCCAGCACCGTTCATACGCCGCCAGCACTCGCTCGATCAACGCCTCCACGTATGGATCGATCACCTGCCGCGCAGTGTCGGCTTCGTGCCAGGCCACGATCTCACGCGCTCCCCAGGAGAAGGGGGTGGTGCAGGCGAAGCCGGGGGCCAGCCGCTTGATCTTGCTGTTGTCGAAGATCATGCTGTGGCTCTTGTCGCCCAGCAAGCCCTCGCCGTGCAACGGGTCGTAGGCGTTGACCAGTTCGCTGGGCACATGGACCATCTTCACTTCCACACCCAGCGCCGCGGCCATGGTCTGGTAGACCTGATTCCAACTCAGCCACTCGTCGGAAGTGATGTGGAACGCCTCGCCCAGCGCGCGGGCATTGCCCAGCAGCGGAACAAAGCCTTTGGCGAAGTCGCGCGTGTGAGTCAACGTCCAGAGCGATGTCCCATCGCCGTAAACCAGCACCGGCCGGCCCTCTTTCATGCGCTGCACGCTGGTGTAGCCCCCGAAGAGCGGCACCTTGGTTGCGTCGTAGGTGTGTGAAGGGCGGACAATGGTCATGGGAAACTTTTCGTCACGGTAGGCCCGCACCAGCAGCTCTTCGCAGGCGATCTTCTGGCGTGAGTATTCCCAGAAGGGATTGTCCAACAGGGTGGACTCGGTGACGGGCAGGCTGGCCGGCGGGGTCTGGTAGGCCGAGGCCGAGCTGATGAAGATATACTGGCCCACACGACCGCGCAGCAGGTCGATGTCGGTCTGCACATGCTGCGGCGTGAAGGCGATCCAGTCCACCACCACGTCGAAATTGTGGCCATGCAGCGCCGCCTCAACGCTGGCGAGGTTGCGGATGTCGCCATGCAGCACTGTAGCGCCGATGGGCGCCGGCCGTGCTGCGCTCTGGCCGCGGTTGAGCAGGTGCAGGTCGATCGCCTGCTGCACCGCCAACTCCGAACAGGCTGAGCTGATCACGCCTGTGCCGCCGATGAAGAGTACTTTCATGGTGATACCTCCCTCAACGCCTCCACCATCGCGATCACGTTCTCCGCCGGTACATCGGCCTGAATGTTGTGGATGGTGTTGAAGACATAGCCGCCGCCGGGGGCCAGGGCCGCCACATTGCGGCGTACATCATCCTTAACCTGCTGCGGTGTGCCGCTGGGCAGCACGCCCTGGGTGTCCACGCCGCCGCCCCAGAAGACCAGGTCACGGCCAAAGTCACGCTTGAGCGCGGCCGGCTCCATGCCGGCGGCGCGGATATGGATCGGGTTGAGAATTTGCACGCCGATCTCGATGAAGTCGGGAATCAGCGGCCGCACATTGCCATCGGAGTGGAAGAAGCGGTAGGCGTGCGGCGCCAGCTTCTGCTGCAACTGCAAGACCTGCTGCACGCGCGGCTTGAGCAGGCGGCGGAACATGCGCGGCGAGATGATCTGTGACACCTGGCTGCCGTAATCGTCGGCATAGGTGACCACGTCCACCAGGTCGCCCAGCTCACTCAGCGCTCTTTGCCAGTAAGCCAGCTTGAGCGCCAACAGTTGGTCGAACAGCGCCTCGGCCGCCTCCGGCCGCAGCGCCATCATCACCAGCAGATTCTCCATGCCCACCATACGCTGGGCAAACTCGAAGATACCGGCGAAGCCATCCTTGAGTACCACCGCGTAGCCAGCCGCCCGCTGCCGTTCAGCCTGCTCGCGCAGCCCGGCAAAGCGCCAGGCCGCGCCCATGTCGGGCCAGGGATAGCGCTCGATCTCCTGCACGCTGACGTCCTCGTGAGGCAGAGGCGTCTGCCAGATGCTGTAGTAGAGACCATCGGCCTTGGGCCGGCGATGGACGATGCCCCATTCGTCGCGATACAGCCAGTAGTCGCCGCCGTCCTCCTCATCGAAGGGCAGATTGTGGCTGTTGAGCGGAAACAGGCCGCGCGTGTCGACGCCCAGAGCCTGGAGCAGGTCGTCGTCGGGCAAGGCCAGCAGTTGGATGGCATCGCAGAATTGCGCTTCCACCGCGGGCAACCCCAGAGCTGAGCGCAGGGCGCGATAGGCCACGACGTGGATGCCGGTCACCTGCGTGCTGCCCAGGTCAAAAGGCACGCGGTCAGGCTCGCGGTGGTCGAGGGTAGTAAGGAGGCGGGTGCGGGAATTCATGATGATTGGATGACTGGATGACTGGATTTACGAGGGGAAGGCCAGCCTGGCGGCCTCGGCGTCGAGATAGAGCTGAACGTGTGGCTGAGTGCGCAGGATCGATGCAGGGCAGTCCTCGGTGATGGGTCCGCGCAGACTGGCTTGGGCGGCCTCTGCCTTGCGCGCTTCCGGGACAATACACAGCACCGCGTTGGCCGCCAGCAGCGCCGGGATGGTGAGGGTCACGGCGTGCGTAGGCACCTCGTCCAGGCCGGCGAAATGGCCCTCGCCCACTTGCTGGCGCCGCGAGCGTTCATCCAACTGCACCACTTTGACCCAGACCGGGTCGTCGAAGTCGGCGTAGGGCGGATCATTGAAGGCCAGATGGCCGTTTTCACCGATGCCACAGGCGCACAGGTCAGCCGGGTGGTGGCGCAGCAGCGACTCGTAGGCCCGACAGGCAGCCTCTGTGTCCTCGACAGGTGCGACCACCGGAAAGAACGCGCCCACGTCCACGTAGTCCAGGAAATGACGTTGCAGGAAGAGTGGAAAGCTGGCCGGATGGCGCGGGTCGAGCCCCACGTACTCGTCCATGTGAAAAACGCGCACGCGGTTCCACTCAATATCCTCCATTTCGCGTAGGCTGCGCAGAAACGTGAGCTGCGAGTTGCCCGTGGCCAGGATCACGTTAGCCGCGCCGCGCTGGGCGATGGCCTCTTGGATCACTGCAGCCGCTTCAACAGCCGCCGCCTCGCCCATAGCTGCATTGCTGGCGTAAACGCGCACCGGCAGTTGGTCGATGGTGGTTTGGTGGATGGGAGAATGGGTCATGGTTGCTCCAGAGTTGGTGAACAGTAATGAGTGGCCGGCGTCCCACCGACCATCACGCGCCAAGCGGTGAAGTCAGCATTGAAGATGGCGATATCCGCGTCTTTGCCCGGCTCCAGGCTGCCTTTGCGGCCGTCCACACCGATGACGCGCGCCGGATTAAGCGTGGCTATGCGCACAGCCTCGGTTAGCGGGATGCCGACCACGTCGACGAGCACCGGCAGCATCTGGTTGAGCAATGTGCTGCTGCCGGCAAAGGAGGAGCGGTCCAGCATCATGCCTACGCCGTCCTCGACTTCGTACTCCAGCCCACCCATGCGGAAGCGGCTGCCCTCAGGCAGGCCCGCGCCGCTGGTGGCGTCGGAGACAATACACAGCCGATCAGCGCCGACGGCTTTGTAGGCCAGCCGCATCAGAGTGCGCGGCAGGTGCTTGTGATCGGCGATCATCTCCACGGAGAGGCCGTCGAAGGCCAGCGAGGCCTCCAGCAGGCCCGGTTTGCGCCACGGACCCTCGCGCACGGTGGTCGATTGCGCGCTCCAGACATGGATGATATGGCGCAGGCCAGCGGCCATAGCAGCCTCCACATCGCTGTCGCGGGCCATGCTGTGGCCAGCCGCAGGGACGATGCCCAGCGCCGCCAGCCGGCGCGTAAGCTCCAAAGCGCCTGGCAGTTCCGGCGCATAGCTCATCATGCGCACCACATCGGCATAGGCCAGCAGGCGATCGACAGAGCCGTCGTCGGGGGTGCGCAGAGCGGCCGGGTCCTGGGCGCCGGCCTGGGCAGGGTGAAAGTACGGTCCCTCCAGATGGACGCCCAGCACCTGGCTACCAGGCTGAGGCCCAGCCATCCAGCCGCGGGCAAACTCCAGGCAGGCTACCAGGTCGTCGATGGGCGCGGTGGCGGTGGTGGCCAGCAGGGAGGTGACCCCGCGGCGCAAGTTCTCGACAGTGATCGCGCCGAAGGCCGCAGCCGTGGGCTCGTTGAAGGTGTGGCCCAGCGCGCCGTGGGTATGGATGTCGATCAGACCGGGCGTGATCAGCCGGCCACCCGCATCCACCTGCGCCACGTCCGCGGGCAGATCATCCAGCGCGGCCACAGCGATAATCTTGCCGTCGGTGATCAGCAGCGCCTGGCCGTCTATAACGCGGTCGGGCAGGACGATGCGCCCGTTGACGAGCGCCAGCGGAGCTTGCAAAGGATGTCTCACAAAGTCATTCATAGTTCTTTCGCAAACCCGATCTCAGGAACGTCCGAGCCCGCCCAGGCAGGGTCGCATCGTTGATCAGGGTGATTGGGCTGCCTCCGGCCCAACGGGTGCAAAGCGGAACATGCCGTATTGCGCCTTGAGCATGTTGTCGTCGCCGGTATCGGCCACCCACTGCCACATGCGCCGGGCCATGGCCTCCAGCGTGGAGCGCTGACCGGGGTCAGCAGCCAGGTTGTGCAGTTCGTGCGGGTCCGTAGCCAGGTTGTACAGCTCGTCCTCGTCAAAGGTGTTGAAGACGTACTTCCAGCTTTCATACCATACAACGCGCTGCTGATAGGCGAAGCGCTGGCCCTGCATTTCGGCGTAGGCCTCGTCGGGCCAGGCGACCGGCTGGCCGGCCAACAGTGGGGCCAGAGAGCGGCCATGCCCGGCGAAGGGCTGGCCCAGCAACAGATCCATCAGCGTCGGCGGCAGATCCAGCGCGCTGACGACCTGGTCTATTTGCTGGCCCGCTGGGATGCCAGCTCCAGCCAGAATCAACGGCACCCGGTAGGCCTCGTCGAAAGCAGGCACGCCCTTGAGGAAGAGTCGATGCGCGCCCAGGTAGTCGCCGTGGTCAGACGTGAAGACCACCACCGTGTTCTCGGCCAGTCCCAGTGTCTCTAGTTCCGCCAACAAGCCGCCGATCAAGTCGTCCAGCAGCGAGCAGAGAGCATAGTAGCAGGTCGTGGCCTCGGCAGCCTGAGGCCAGTCCAACGCCTGCCAAACCTGCTGGATGCGCCGATAGAGGGCGGGGCGATCGGTGAGATCGTCGCCGAAGCTAGGCGGCCGCGGCAGACGGGTCGGATCATAGCGCTCATAGCAGGCTCGCGGCGCAACGTAGGGATCGTGAGGCGCTTCGCTGCTGATGAACAGCGCCCAGGGCTGGTCCGGTTGCTGGGCGGCCTGGCGAAGGAAGCGCACACCGTCCTGATAGAGCGTCCATTCCGGGGTGGCATCGACCGGCTCATCCACTACGCCGTAAAGCAAGAAGTCGCGGTAGCTTGGCTGGCTCACGATGCCACGCGGCTCCATCGGGCCCGATCGCTCCACTAGTCCTTGTAGCTGGTGATAGCGGGCCACGTCATAATCGTCAAAGCCAAACTGCTCCAGTCGATTGCTGCGCTCCACATGCCACTTGCCATAGTAGGCGGTGCGGTAGCCGGCGGCTTGCAGCATCTGCGGCCACATAGGCAAGTCCGGCTCAAGCTCAGCCCGGTACGGCGGCACCGCGTGGGTGACGTCCACCATGCCGTGACTGTGGGGCAGCAGACCGGTGAACAGGCTGGCGCGCGCTGGCGAGCAGATCGGGTTTGGGGCATAGCAACGGCTGAACTGCGTCCCGCGCGCCGCCAGCGCGTCCAGGTTGGGCGTCAAACAGGGCGAGCCAGGGGCCACCGTCGCGGCCTGTTGCTGGTCGGTGATGAGGAAGAGCAGGTTGGGTTGGCTCACGAATCACTCAATGGCGGGCGGTAAGACGTAACCCGTAATGCGTAACCCGGACATATTCGCATCCGGGGACTCCGGTTACGTGTTACGGGTTACGCATTACGTCGTCGCCAGCCGCTGCAACGCGTTGACACAGTAGATCAGCGCGCGCGGCAGGTGGAACGGATCCTTGACAGGCAGGGCCACGGTCTCGCTAAAAGGACGGCCCTGGCGGTCCAGGCGCTGGGTCCACTCGCCATGCTGCGCCACCGGGTAGTGGCGATAGGCGTAGTCGTGGACGCGGGCGAACCAGTCCAGGCACCACGACTCGCGGCTGTGTTCATAGGCCAGCAGCAGGGCTGTCAGCGCTTCAGTCTGCGGCCACCACAGTTTGGCGTCGGCGAAGCGCCACCAGGGCTGACCGCCGGCTGCGTCGCGGGCATGGACGATGCCGCCATATTCGTCGTCCCAACCCAGTTCCAGGTGCCAGCGGATCGCTTCCACGGCCTGTTGGATGCGCTCAGGCTGGCCAGCCCGTCGATAGATTTCGATCATGAACCACAAGGATTCGATGGCGTGACCGGGCACTATGGCGCGGCCTTGCGGCGTGTCGATCAGCGTGTTGTCCAGGTGGACGTACTCGTAGAGCAGTCTTTGATCCGGCCGCAAGAAGGCATCCATCACCTCGTCAGCATGGGTCCGCCCGGCGGCGCTGATGGCGTCATCGCCCAGCAACTGGCCAAGCTCATCGAAGACCAGTGCGAAAATCATGGAGACCGCGTGGGCTTTGGCATTGGCGGGCAAGGTGAAGGGACCGATGCCGTAGGAGCCGGGCGCGACCAGCCGCCGCTGCACGTTATCGTAGGTCTCCAGCGCCAGGTCGATCACCCCCTGGTCGCCGGTGGCGCGCGCCAACTCGGTAAGGCCATAGAGAGCAAAACCGTCGGCGAAAATGCTGTCTGCGCCTTGCAACACGCGGCCGTTCTGATCGACCGCAAAGACCCAGCGACCCTCGGCATCGCGGCCGTAGCGGCTGGCGAAGTCGTAGACGTGGCGCGCCACATCCAGCCACTCGGACCGCCGCTCGACCCGGTTGTACAGCGCCGAGAAGGTCCAGATGGCGCGCAACTGCGACCAGAGATACTTATCCGTGCTGAGCACGGTCCCGTCATCGGCGATGCAGGTCAACAGGCCGCCGTGCTGGCGGTCGATGGCATGTTTCAGCCAGAAAGGAGCGACTCGTTCCAGCAGTTCCGCGCGATAGATGGCCAGAAGGTCAACGAAGCGGGAGTTGATACGCATGGTTAATGGCCAATCTCCAATGGTAAACGTTCAATGGTCAATTGTCAATGGCAACGGTTGGCGGGATCGGAACAATTGACCATTGATCTATTGACCAGTTCTGATGGTCTCAAAGTCCCAGCCTTGCTGCTGACAAACGACGCGGACATGGTCGTCCCAGGTAGGTTCGGCGGCGGGACGGCCGGCGATGAAGCAGTCCACGGCCAGGTAGCGCAGCGGCTGGTCGCCGAGGCAATGGACGGTGTGCCAAGTGCTCACCGGGATGCGCACCACATCGCCGGGATTGATCGTATAGCGCTCGACCGCATCGCCCACCTCCAGCCGGCCCTGGCCGGCCAGCACGTGGAATATCTGCTCCATGTCGTCGTGGCGGTGGCGCGGCGGCGCCTCGCCTGGCGCCATCTCGACGATGAAGACCTCGCTCGTGGCGGCCTCGGCGCGGTCCATGACCAGGTCGTTGACGTGGGTGGGGAAACGGTAGCGGTGTAGGTTT
The DNA here is from genome assembly GCA_014155705.1 of Anaerolineae bacterium clx_CAG2. Classification (GTDB taxonomy): domain Bacteria; phylum Chloroflexota; class Anaerolineae; order JAAEKA01; family JAAEKA01; genus JAAEKA01. The sequence goes on from JAAEKA010000690.1 coordinate 10,286, forward strand.
GTGGTGGGAAATACGTATTGCATGGCTAGAGCATTTGATCCATTACCCAGCTTGTGCGTGCGGCGCTTTCGCCGGTGCTGGGGCAGCGACCGCGACCCAGCAGCTCGTCGACCACCGTCTGGATCAGTGGCTGCTGCACATGGGGCGGATGGGAGATGTGGAGTTCATCGACGCCGCCGGGCGTTACCAGCCGCACCGGGTCGTCGACGCCAAAGGTCGAAAAGCTGATCTTGCCGCGCTCGCCGATGATCTCCACCGAGTCATGGGCGGCGTAGGCGCTGAAGCACCAGGCACCCACGCCTTGCACGCCCGCCCGGAAGACGAAACTGCCGGTCACGACGTCCTCGGCCGGGTAGAGGCCGGCCTGGTTGCCGGCAAAGCCCTGCGCAGACTGGATCGGTCCCAGCGCGTAATCCAACAAGTCCAACGTGTGCGAGGCCAGGTCGACGAAGTGACCGCCGCCGGCAATCTCCGGCTGTACCCGCCAGGGCAGGCGGTCCGGATCCATCTCAGCAGGGCGGGCAGGCTGGTACAGCGCGATCTTGACTAAGCGCACTGCGCCGATGGCGCCCTGGTCCAGCAGTTCCTTGACCTGGACGAAGCGCGGCAAGGCGCGACGATAGTAGGCCACGAACAGCGGCACACCCGCGGCACGACAAGCAGCGACCATCTCCTGGCACTCATCGTGGTTGAGGGCCATGGGCTTCTCGACGTAGACCGGCTTGCCTGCGGCCGCGGCCAGCAGTGTGTAGTGCCTGTGCGACGAGGGGGGCGTGGCTACGTAGACCGCATCCACGTCGGGATCATCGATCAGCGCCTGGGCGTCGGCGTACCAGCGGGGCACGCCGTGGCGGCGGGCGTAGTCCTCAGCCAGCGCTGCGTCGCGCCGCATCACGGCCACCAGCGCCGAGTCACATGCTTTCTGAAAGCCCGGGCCGCTCTTGACCTCGGTCACGTCGCCGCAGCCAATGATGCCCCAGCGGATCATGGCGTTTGTACCCTTTCCCCGGGCGTGAGAAGCTCTGCATCGCCGATACCTATGAGGTCCAGCTCAGCCGCCCGGTGGCAAGAGACAAAGTGGCCCGGCTCAATCTCCTGCAAGGTCGGCGCATCCGTCTTGCAGATGTCGACGGCAAAGCGGCAGCGGGGGTGGAAATAGCAGCCTGAAGGCGGCTTAGCCGCGCTGGGCACGTCTCCCTCCAGCGGTGTCATGCGGGCGCGAATGCGTGGATTGGCCACCGGCACGGCCGACATCAGCGCGGCTGTGTAGGGATGCTTGGGAGTAAAAAACAGGTTGTGGGTCGGCGCGGTCTCGGCAATCTTCCCCACGTACATCACCGCCACCCGGTCGCAGATATGTTTGACGACGCTCAGGTCGTGGGCCACGAACAGGTAGGTCAGGTGCAGTTCCTGTTGCAACTTGAGCAGCAGGTTCAGCACCTGGGCCTGCACTGACACGTCCAGGGCCGACACCGGCTCGTCGGCCACCACGAAACGCGGGTTGAGGGCCAGGGCGCGGGCGATGACGATGCGCTGGCGCTGGCCGCCGCTGAAGGCATGCGGGTAGCGCTGCATGTACTCCGGCCGCAGCCCCACCAGCTTGAGCAATTCCTCAACCCGATCCTGCCGCTCCTGGCGGCTCTTGACTCCATCCACCACCAACAGCGGCTCGCCCACGATGTCCAACAGGGTCATGCGCGGATTGAGTGAGGCGTAGGGATCCTGGAAAATCATCTGCATCTCGCGACGCAGCGGCCGCATCTCGCCCGTGGACAGCGCGGCCACGTTGACCACATCGCCTGAGCCGCGGCGGAAGAGAATTTCGCCCGCAGTGGGGTCGATCGCGCGCAGGATGCAGCGGGCCGTGGTGGTCTTGCCGCAGCCGCTCTCGCCCACCAGCCCCAGCGTCTCGCCCTCATAGATATGAAAACTGACCTGGTCCACCGCACGCACAAAGCCGACAACCTTCTTGACGAAACCTTCCTTGATAGGGAAGTACTTCTTAAGGTCTCTCACCTCCAGTAGCAAGTCGCGGCCGTCTTGGGCAGCAACGGCGGAACTCAGAGGAACTGGGGGGAACTGGGAGGTACTCATGGGCGGCAAATCTTCTTCACGCATCACGTTTCACGTCTCATTCATCCGCCACATCGTGGTGCAGGAAGCAGCTCACGAACTGGCGTTGGCCGATGGGCTGCAAGGCGGGGGTGCGTTGGTCGCAGGCGCCGGCCATGAACTCCACACAGCGCGGGTAGTAAGGACAACCGGGGGGGCGGTTGAACGGATGGGGGATCGAGCCGGCGATAGTGGGCAGGAAGGTGCGGGAGGCCGAATGCACGGTAGGGATCGACTCCAGCAACGCGCGCGTGTAAGGATGCTGCGGATTGTGGAAGATATCATCGGCCGGCCCTTGCTCCATCACCCGCCCCAGGTACATCACGACCACCCAGTCGGCCATCTGTGCGATCACGCCCAGGTCGTGGGTGATAAAGATGATTGCCATCTGATGCGAGGCCTGCAAGCCCTTGAGCAGGGTCAGCACCTGCGCCTGAGTGGTCACATCGATGGCCGTGGTCGGCTCGTCGGCGATCAACAGGCTGGGACTGCACGAGAGGGCCATGGCGATCATGGCGCGCTGGCGCAGCCCGCCGCTCAGCTCCCAGGAATAGGCGTTCATGCGCTGCTCCGGGCTGGGCACACCCACCTCGTGCATCCGCTCCACTGCGAGCTGCCATGCGTCCTGCTTGCTGATCGGCTGATGCAGACGGATGGCCTCGATGAGCTGGTTGCCGATGGTATGCACCGGGCTAAAGGAGGCCATAGGCTCCTGCGGAATCAGCGCAATTTCCGAGCCGCGCAGCGCACGCATCTGCTTGCCGCGCTCGTCCAATGTGGCCAGGTCGATGGCGCCGTCAGGTCTGAGACCCTCATAGCCGGCCTGCTTCTGCGGCCGGTAGAGCATCTCACCCCCATCCAGCCGGCCCGGCGGCGGCACAATCCGCAGCACCGACTTGATGGTGACGCTCTTGCCGCAGCCGCTCTCGCCGACGATGCCCACCACCTGGCCAGGGAAAACATCAAAGGTGACACCATCCACCGCCTTGACGACGCCTTCATCGAGGTGGAAATAGGTTTTTAGGTTGCGAACGGAAAGCAAGGGTTGGTTCATGGTTGCAGGTCGCAAATTGCAGGTGGCAAGTGATGGTCAGTCAGTCACCCAGTCACCCAATTATCCACTCATTAGCTTGTATACGGGTCCGCCGCGTCGCGCAGGCCATCGCCCAGAATGTTGAGGGCCAACACGGTGATGATTACCACCAGGCCAGGCAGCAACAGCCAGGGCGCCAGAGCAATGGACTGTAGATTCTGGGCTTCTTGCAGCAGCACACCCCAACTGATGGCGGGCGGCCGCAGGCCAAGGCCCAGGAAGCTGAGGAAGGTCTCGTTGATAATCATCACCGGGATAGCCAGGGTCACGGCGGCGATGATGTGGCTGGACATGGTGGGCGCCATGTGGCGAAAGATGACGCGCTGCTGGCTGCAGCCCGACAGCTTGGCAGCGATGATGAAATCCTCATCGCGCAGCGTCAGGAAGCGGCCGCGAATCTCACGCGCCAGGGTCGTCCAGGCCAGCAACGCCAGAATGATCGTGATGGCAAAATAGGTCTGTTCGACCGACCAAGTGCGGGGCAGCGCGGCCGACAGCGCCAGCCAGATGGGAATAGCCGGCAACGACTGCAAAATCTCAATGGTCCGCTGCACGATCATGTCGATCGTGCCGCCGAAATAACCAGAGATACCGCCCAGAAAAATGCCCAGAATCGTACTGACGGCCACCGCTACCAGACCGATGGAAAGCGAAACGCGCGTGCCGAACATCAGCCGCGACCATTGATCGCGCCCCAGACGATCAGTGCCCATCAGATGAAGTCCCTGGCTGATGCGCTGTGGCCCGGCCGCTGTGCTGCTGCCTGCCGCCTCCTTGGCAGCAGCTTGTTCCTCGGTGGGGGCTACGCCAACCAGATGGATGTTCGTGGGGATGACCCCCAGCAGCTTGTAGGGATAGCCCGGTGCAAAGAAACGCACGGGGATTTTGACGCTCTCGTCGATCACCCACTCGACCCGCAATGACTTGGGGTTGCGCTGGCCGGTTGCGCCGAAAACAAAGGGACTCAAGCGGCGCTCATCGAAGAAATGAATGCGCTGTACCGGGATGAACGACTCCAACGCATTGGTGGTGTGCGGGTTCTGGGTAGCGAAGAAATCGGGCGCCAACGCAATAATGGTGATAAAAATCATCACCAAACCGCTGATCATGGCCAGGCGGTGTTTCCTGAAGCGCCACCAGACCAGCTTCCAGTTGGGCGCGACGTAGAAGGCCTCGGCATCCTGCGCAGCGCCCACCGGCGCCAGCGCAGCATCCTCGTCCACCCGCACCATCGGCTTATAGGAGACAGCAGAGGCTGTCTGCATGTTCTCCAGCACCTTTTGACCAAAAGAGGGCTGTGGCTCTTGCGGTTCGGCCATGGTTCAGGACTCCATCCGAATGCGCGGGTCTAGCCAGGCCAGCAAGATATCGGAGATGAGCGTGCCGATGATGGCTAGCATACAATAGATCAGGACGATGGCGCCGGCCAGGAACATGTCCTGGTTGGTAAGCGAGCGCAGAAACATGGGGCCGATAGTGGGCAGGTTGAGCACTGTGGCCACCACCAGGCTGCCCGAGAAGATCAGCGGCAGGAACCAGCCGATAGTGCTGACCAGGGGGTTGATGGCCACCCGCACCGGGTACTTCATAATCAGCTTCCACTCCGACATGCCCTTGGCGCGCGCCATCTCCACGTAAGGTTTATTGAGTTCGTCCAGCAGGTTAGCGCGCATGATACGGGCCAGCCGTGCCGTGCCGCTCAAGGTCAGTATCAGCACAGGTAGCCAAAGATGCTTCAGCAGATCCCCGACTCGCGCCATGCTCCAGGGCGCATCGACGAACTCCGCTGAGAAGAGGCCAGTGACGCTGACGCCGAACCAGGAGAAGGCCAGCCACATGGCGATCAACGCTACCAGGAAGCTGGGAGTGGCGATGCCAATGTAGTTAAAAACGGTCAACCCGTAATCCAGCAGGGAGTACTTCTTGACCGCAGATACGATGCCGATGGGCACAGCTAACACCCAACTGAGAAAGAAGGTCATCAAGCCAATGATCAAGGTGAGCACCAGTCGCTCAGTGATCAGTTCCTTAATCGGCTTCTGCCAGTCCAGTGAAACTCCCAGATCGCCGCGCAGAATGCGGCTCATCCATTTGCCATACTGTGTGTAGATCGGCTGGTCCAGCCCATACTGTGCGCGCAGCGCGTCAATCTGCACCTGATCCATCGAGGAGCCGGAGGATGCCAGCTCGGCGATGTAGCTGGTCACGAAGTCGCCCGGCGGCGCCTGAATGATAATAAAGGCGAAGATCGAGAAGATAAGGAGCAGCACGGGTAGGAGCAGCAGACGCTTGATGATGTGTTGGATCATGGACCTTGGCCGTTCGACCCGCTCAGCATGACAGACTAAATCACGCTGAGCGGGTCTGATTACCAGTCTCGTGGTGGCGAGAGTTCACTCAGTTCCTGCGAGTTCCCTCAGCCAACCTCCTACCGGTCGAAGAAGAACGTCTCGGGCCGGGTGTTGCCAGGCGTGCGCAGCGGCCAGTCGTTGCCGGCCGTCTCAGGCACGTTGCGCAGATCCTGGTTGACCACCACCACGCCCTGGACCATGGGGGTCAGGCCGACAGTGCCGATCTCCCACACGTTGTCAGCCCAGATTCTGAACAGCTCCTGAGCCAGTTCGATCTGGCGCTCGCGATCTGAGACCTTGGCCTCGTCGATGATCTCGACCAGTCGGGCGATCTCCGGCGTCGGCTCCACACCCTCTGCGCCATTGGTCAGGTACCACTGGCGCACCAGCGGCGCGAAGGTCAGGGCCGGGTTGGCGCGCGGATCCATCTTGGGTTGGCCGCTGAAGGGGAAGGCTGTGGTGTCCTCGTTCCAGATTTCCGTCATCAGGTCGTTGGTGTCGCGCATCTGGAAACCCAGGGCTCGCTCACGTGTCTCAATATGAGCACGCACACCTACGTCCGCCCAATTCTGTACGATGATCTGGCCGATGTCGGGCCAGTTAGCAAAGGCGGGGATGACCTGGATCTCGATGTCCAGCCGGCCGCCATCAGGCAGGGTACGGAAGCCTTCATCGTCGCGCCCCGTCAGTCCGATGCCGTCCAGGATCTCGTTGGCTGTGGCCGTATCGTACTCGGTGTACTTAAAGGCATACTCATCACCTGGATAATAGGGATGGTTAGGTGCAGGCACGCCTTGGCGCGCCTCGCCGATGCCCAGGAAAGCCAACTCCTTGATCGACTCGCGGTCGATGGCGTGAGAGAGGGCGATACGGAAGTCCTTGTTCTGCAACAGCGCAGCAATGCCCGGATTAGCGTTGTAAGTCTGATTGAACATCACCACCGCATCGGAGCCGCCGAAGGTGGGCCAGGCCAACACGTTGTAGCCGCCCTTTTCGGCGTTCTCCACCAGCACCGGGTAGTTGCTCATCTTGATGTGACGGCCCTGCATGTCGATCTCGCCGCCGATCGCGGCCAGGTTGAAGGCCTCGGCGTCGGCGAAGAAGGTAAAGCGCGCCTCATCGATGTAGGGCAGTTGATTGCCCTCTTGATCCACCGCGAAGTAGTAGGGATTGCGTGTCAGCCGGAAGACCGGGTCGGACACCGTTGAGCCATCCGGCACCCAGGCTGCGGTACTGGGGCGCACGCCGCTCAGATGCGGCAGCGCCTCGACCGCGAACAGCTCTGTCCAGGTCTCGAAGCCACGCTCTTTGACCACCGTATCCAGGGCGGCTGCATCGGTGTAGGTCGGGTGGAAGTCTTTCAGATAGTGGGCCGGCGCGAAGGCCAGGTTGGAAATGGCCTTGTCGGCGCCATCCTTGTTGGCCAGGTCCAGCAAAAAGGCGGTGTTGGGCTGGGCGAAGGTCCACTGCACGGTGTAGTCATCCAGCTTCTCCACCGTAGCGACCGTGCCGTCGGGGTTAAGCATCCAACCGGGCGCGCTGGGCGAAAGGTCTGTATTCAGTGCAATGTCGTTGTACCAGAAGAGGATGTCGTCAGCCGTGAAGGGCACGCCGTCGGACCATTTCATGCCCTCGCGCAGGAAGACCTTCCAGGCCGAGAAATCGTCGTTGGATTCCCAGCCCTTAGCGATGTGCGGGATGACCTCCGTGCCATCAGGCGAGTACCGCACCAAGGCGTCATAGACCAGGCGGGTGTAGTTGTTGTGGTCGGAAGGTCCAAGGAAGCCGCGGCGAAGGACGCCGCCGTAGGCACCGACCTGGGTTGCTTCTTCGACCAACGGTTCCAAGGGCAGACGCTCGTCGACCGGGGGCAATTCGCCAGCGGCCACCATCTCGGCCAGCACGGGCGCTTCCTTGTACATGGAAGCCGCCGGCGCTGGCGGCTGCTCAACCGGAGCCGCCGTGGGCTCGGCGGGAGCCGCCGTAGGTTCGACTGGCGCCGGTTCAGCCGGAGCCGGTTCGGTTGGGGCAGGCTGGGCTGGGGCCGGCTCAGCCGGGGCGGGAGTCGCCGCGGGCGAGCCACAGGCGGCCAACAACAGCGAAGCAAGCAGAAGCAGAGCAATCAGTGAGCGAACCATAGAGTACCTCCTAAGCTACATCTTTGGGCCAATGCGCAACCCAATATGGGTTGCGCAGCACGGGCATCATTGCACCGTGAGATTGATTAGGTTAGAGACAAGCTGGCGACAACACCTCCTTTCTTCTCCTCATAAAAAGTGCTCAGACATAAGCGCCGTTCACTTCGCGACAACGTCTTCTCATCTAAGTTGAGCCATGCTAGGGCGCGCTGGCCCGCACGACCATCTCAACCGGTACGACCACCTCACAGCATTCGCCGGGCCGGCCATCAATCTGCGTCAGCAAGACCTCAGTGGCCCGCACACCCAGTTCATAACGGGGTACGCGGCACGTAGTCAGCGCCGGCGTCATCAGCGCGGCCAGAGGAATGTCATCGAAGCCGGCCACGGCCACGTCGTCAGGTACGCGCCGTCCCAGCCGTGCGCAGGCCTGCAAAGCGCCTACCGCCACCAGGTCGTTATAGCAGAACAGAGCATCGATCTGCGGCTGCGCAGCCAAAAGGGTCAACGCCGCATCCAGACCGCCGTTGACTACCGGAGCGCAGGGCTGCACCAGAGCGTCCTCGCAGGAGAAACCGGCTGTGGCCAGCGCCCTTTGATAGCCGCGCAGGCGGGCGCTGCCGCTGTGCGACATGGGCGGGCCAGCCAACAGACCGATTCGGCGGCGGCCGCTGTGCAGGAGATGCGCTACCAGCATCCGGGCGCCCGTCTCATCGTCGGCCAACACCGTGCCAACCCCAGTCTCGCGCCAGCGACGGTTAACCAGCACTGCCGACGGGAAGTTGGCCAACGCCGCAGCCAATACCTCGTCGGCCAGGCGGGAACTGCACAGGATCAAGCCATCGATCCGCTTCTCCTCCAGGGAATGAAGCAGGTCCAGCTCACGATGGCTGTCCTCTTCACTGCTACAAAGAAAGACATTGTAATCCTCGCGATAGGCTGCGGTGGTCACACCGCGTGCCACATCGGAGAAAAAGGGGTTGGAGACATCGGGCATCACCAGGCCGATGGTACCAGTGCGGCGCGTAGCCAGGCTGCGCGCAATGCCGCTGGGCCGGTAGTCCAGCCGATCGATCACCTCCAGCACGCGCTGGCGGGTATCTTCACTGACATCGACTTTGCCGTTGATCACACGCGAAACGGTCATCAGGGAGACGCCGCTCTCGCGGGCCACATCGGCCATGGTGGTACGGATGCTCATGAGGGAGTCGCTCCATTGCGACAGAATTCAGGGGTTTCGTTAACGCTAACATAATTATAACGGACGATGATTGATTTGTCAATAGGCGTTGTCATGACGTACACTTGATGGCGTGCCCAAGTAAGAAGGTATACAGGTAAACAAACAAGGAGGCTAGGACGTCCCATGACGACAGCGTGGCAACGATTCAAGCAGGCGGCGCAGCTAGAGAAGACGGATCAACCGCCAGTGGCCTTTATCGTCGACAGCCCGTGGCTGCCTGGCTATGCCGGCGTCCACACGCTGGACTATTTTCTCGACCCCGACCGCTGGTTCACCGTTCACCGTGGCTTGCTGGAGCGTTGGCCAGATGTCGCCTGGATTCCTGGCTTTTGGGTCGAGTACGGCATGGCCACGGAGCCGTCGGCCTTCGGCTGCCGCATGCACTGGCACCACAACAGACCGCCTTCTATCGAGCCTGTGGTCGAGGATGCGGCTCACTGGGCGAATGCGCCGCTGCCCAACGTGCGAGAGGACGGCCTGATGCCGCTGGCGCTACGACTCTATGAGCGGGCTGAAGCGCGCCTGCAGGCCGAAGGACTTGGTATCCCCATGGTCGCCGCACGCGGACCGATGGTCACGGCCGGCTGGATCATGGGTCTGACCAGCCTGATGATGGGCCTGGTCGAACAGCCTGACGTCATCCACCGCTGCCTGGACAAGATCACGACTACCCTGATCAACTGGCTGCACGCCCAGTTGGAGACCCTGCACAACCCCGAAGGCATTCTGTTGCTGGACGACATCGTGGGTATGGTCTCGTTGGAACACTACCAGGAGTTCGTCGCCCCCCGCTTGCAGCGCATCTTCGCTGAGTTCAACGGTCTCGTGCGGGTCTACCACAACGACATGCCCTGCTCGCACCTCTACCCCGATCTGGCCGAGGCAGGTTTCGACGTCTTCAACTGGACCCATGAGGTGGATATTGCCCAGGCCAAGGCCGCCATGGGCCATCGTGTAGCGCTGATGGGCAATGTGCCGCCCTTGCATGTGGCCGTGCGCCAACCGCCGGCTGTGGTGGCCGAGTTCGCCCGGGCCTGTCTGGATCGCGGCGCTCCCGGCGGCGGCATGATTCTCTCCATGGGCGGCGGCGTCTCTCCCGACACGCCGGCTGCCAGCCTGGACGCCATGGTCGAGACCGCACGCGCCTGGCGGCCGCCAACGCCAGACCAGCCCCTGACTGATTGGTACGAGTTACTGAGCCGTCATCAAATCGGCGGCGGTGAGCGCAAAACAGAAGGTCGGCGGGCGCGCAGGCGTCCCTAGAACAGGTTTGACAGCAACCCCTGAGCATGTTACCATTTCTCCCAAGCGGGGCGATTGAGCGCCCACTCGAACCCCAGGGAGTACGACCATGAGCCAATTTGATTCTTCCGGCGACCTGGATCTCTTCCGGCTGTGTAAGCAAATGCTACAGGCTGGCTGGGATGCTTACGCCAGCGATCTGGCCGGCGAAGTTGCAGCGCGCCAGGACCATCTGCCGGACCGCGGGACGTGGACTCTGACCATTGACCGCAGTGGGCGCTGGCGCTTCACCGCTACCAGCAAGATTGGCATGGCCGACGGCCGTGAGCTGGTGCAGGGCAGCCATACCTGGCGTCTGCTGAAAGAAAAACAGCAAGTGCTGACGATATCGGGGCGCCTGTCCAGCCAGGACGACCTGGCCGATCTGCTGGCCGAACTGACCCAACGAGCGCTGCAAGAGACCAACCCAACGAGCCCGGAAGCGGAGGGAGACCCATCATGAGACGAGGACCACGAGCTGCGAGCGGAGATGAGCGACCTGTAACAACGACCAGCGACGAGGCCCCGCCAGCAGCAACCGGCCGGCGGTCGATCTTGCTGGCTGTGCTGTTGACGTCGCTGGCCTGGCTCATCCTGGCCGGCGGCGCAGCGCTGGCCTGGCGCCGACCACAGCCGGTGGCTTTTCAGGTTCAGCCGCCCCCCGCTACCGCTACCCCTGCGCCCACACCGACTCCTGCTCCCATCCGGGTCGACGTGGCTGGCGCTGTGCAGCAACCGGGGGTCTATGAGCTGCCAGCCGGCGCACGAGTGAGCGATGCGCTCGACGCCGCCGGCGGCCTGGCCGCCAACGCCGACGGAGAAACCCTGAACCTGGCAAGCCTATTGCAGGACGGCGAGAAGCTGGTGGCGCCTACGGCCCGACCGGCCTCAGCCGCTGCTACGTCTGCCGCTCCCGATCCAGCCAGCGCTCGCAGCGGCGGCATCGATCTGAGCGGCGCCAGCCTCATCAACATCAACACCGCCAGCGCACAGGAACTAGAGGCGCTGCCTGCCATCGGCCCGGTGACAGCCCGGGCCATCGTGGACTTTCGCACAGCCAATGGTCCCTTCCGTTCGGTCGAGGAGATCGTCAAGGTCAAAGGGATCGGCGACGCGACCCTGGCAAAAATCAAACCGCTGATCACCGTCGGGGAGTAGACCGTTAAGTTCACGCAAAGTCCCAGAAAGAGACACGTCACGCTTCACGTTGCACGTTCTCTGCCGCCCTGGTTTTGCGCCGATGCGCCAACGACGCACAAAAATGCGCGCCGATGAGCAAAATTGTGACTGTCAGATAGAACCAGAACAACAATACGATGATGGTGGTGAGGGGACCGTAAAGGCGCTCATAGCGGGCCAGGCCGCTGCTCAGGTACCAACTGAAGCCCAGGTTCAGGATTTGCGTGGTCAGTGCGGCAAACAGAGCGCCTTGAAGGGCCACGCTCCAGGGCACCTGCACGCGCGGTGCCCATTTGTACAGCCCAAAAAAGACCATCGTCGAGATAGCCAACGGAATGGCGCGCAGGCTCCAGTCCTGCGCAATCTGGCCGCTGAAGCCCAGCAAGCGCATCAAGGCCGCCGGCAGCATGGACAGCACGCCCAACGTGGCCGACGACAGCAGGAGCGCCCCCAAGCCCACATAGACGACCGCCACCATCAGCAAACCCATCAATCGCGCTGTGATCGGATTCGACCGGCCGTTTTCCGACCAGGCCAGGTCGATATTGAAGGTCAGGTTGGTGAACACACCAGACGCGGACCAAAGCAGCGCCAACAGACTGATCACGGTTACCTGGCCGCGGGAGGCAAAGATGCTGGTGAGGGCGTCAAATACGAAGTCCTCGATGCCCTGTGCATCGGGCAAGATGCGCTGCAACACCAGGCCGATCAGTTCCTGAGCAGTGTCAGGATCGATGAAAAAACTCAACGCCGTAATCAACAGCACTGCCAAAGGAAACAAGGAGAAGAGTGCATAGTAGGACAGGGCGGCTGCTGCCTGTGAGCCGCGCGCCAGGTTGAAACTGTCCAGCGTGCGACGCAACACGCCCAACCAGCCACGGCTAACGCCGTCAGCCCGCGTGAAGGCTGTTTCCAACCTGTCAAAAATAGTGGGATTCTTTTCTTTGCGTGGCATGGCGCTAGTCTACCCTAGTCACGGCTGAGCAACAAATAGCCGCTGCACCGCGGGTTCAGAACACGAACACGGCGATCAGATCATTGACGTTGGTTTGGGTGGGGCCGGTATGCAACAGGTCGCCGCTGGCATTCAGGAAGGGATAAGCGTCGTTGCGGGCCAGGTGCGCGACGGCATCCATGCCTACAGCGCGACCGCGCTAGA
>JAAEKA010000691.1 GCA_014155705.1 Anaerolineae bacterium clx_CAG2
CTGGCGACGACACGCCGATCGTGCGCGGCAGCGCCTTGAAGGCGTTGATGAGCGACAGCAAGGATGTGGCGGCGCCTGAGTACCAGTGCATCTGGGACTTGATGCGGGTGGTGGATGAGTACATTCCGACGCCTGTGCGCGAGACCGACAAGCCCTTCCTGATGCCGGTGGAAGACGTGTTCTCGATCAAGGGACGCGGGACAGTTGTGACCGGGCGTATCGAGCGCGGCACCGTCAAGACGATGGAAGAGATCGAGATCGTCGGGCTGAAGGCCACGCGCAAGGTGGTGGTGACGGGCGTCGAGATGTTCCGCAAGCTGCTGGATCAGGGACAGGCGGGCGACAACGTGGGTTGTCTGCTGCGCGGCGTGAACCGGGACGACGTGGAGCGCGGGCAGGTGTTGGCCAAGCCGGGCAGCATCAAGCCGCACACCAAGTTCCTGGGTGAAGTGTACGTACTGAAGAAGGAAGAGGGCGGTCGCCACACGCCGTTCTTTGACGGCTACCGGCCGCAGTTCTACATTCGGACGATGGACGTGACGGGGGTGGCGCAGTTGCCGGAGGGTGTGGAAATGGTCATGCCAGGCGACAACGTCAACCTTCAAGTGGAACTGATCGTGCCTGTGGCGCTGGAAGCTGGCTCCCGCTTCGCCATCCGCGAGGGTGGCCGCACCGTCGGCGCTGGCGTCATCACCAAGGTGATGGACTAAGCAGGGTTCGCCTGGCTGGCCAGCCAAACTAAACTCGAAACGCGTAGGGAGAAGACAAATCGATCAAAGCGATCGGATTGCCTTCTCCCTACAGCATGACAGCAGGAAGAAACATGGCAAAAAAGCCGCTTCGCATCAAGCTTAAGGCATATGACCACCGGGTCCTGGACAACTCTGTGCGCCAGATCGTTGACGCTGCTGAGCGCACGGGCGCCACGGTGATCGGCCCTGTGCCGCTGCCAACGCGCATCGAGAAGTTCACGGTCATGCGTAGTACCTTTATCGACAAGGACTCGCGCGAGCAGTTCGAGATCCGCACGCACAAGCGACTGATCGACATTCTTGAGCCGAGCAGTAAGACCATCGACAGCTTAATGCGTCTCCATCTGCCTGCCGGCGTGGACATCGAAATCAAATTGTAGTTGCAAGTCGCAAGCTGCATACAGCACGTTGAGACAGCAAACCAATCTGTAAATCAACCTGCGACCTGCAACTTGTAACTTCTCACCTACCTGTTTGGGATGATGAGACTCGCCCAGAGTCTACAGTCCCCAGAAGGAAGTGGACCAATGAAGGGTTTACTGGGCCGTAAGATTGGCATGACACAGGTCTTCAATGAAGGTGTCGTTGTGCCCGTAACCGTAATTGAAGTAGGACCGTGCTACGTCACCCAGAAAAAGACCAGGGACGCAGACGGCTACAGCGCCATCCAGGTTGGTTTTGGCGAGACCAAACCCAAGCGGCTGGCCAAGGGTGAGCTCCAGCACCTCAAACGCAACGCGATTCCGGCGCTGCGCTACCTGCGGGAAATTCCTGTCAAGGAAGAAGAACTGGGGAGCTTCGAAGTTGGTCAAAAGTTGAACGCCGACGTTTTCGCCTCTGGCGAGCTGGTCGATGTGACTGGCACCTCCAAGGGCCGTGGCTTTCAAGGCGCCATCAAGCGCCACAACTTCAATCGCCAGCCGAAGACCCACGGCGCATCTGACCGGGAGCGCGCTCCCGGCGCTGGCGGCGCCGGCACGACCCCTGGCCACACGTACAAGGGCCACAGGGGCCCCGGTCACATGGGCAACCAACGGGTAACCGTGCAGGGCCTAACGGTCGTGCGCGTCGATGCTGAGCGCAACATGCTCGTGGTGCGTGGCGCCATTCCTGGCCCCAAGGGCGGATTGGTCATCGTGCGCGAGGCGAGGAAACAGGGGTAAGTGAAGATGTTAGTACCAGTTCACAACATGGCTGGAGATAAAGTCGGCGAGATTGAACTGCGCGACGATATCTTCGCAGCCCCCATCAACAAGACTGTTATGCACCAGGCGCTGGTGCGCCAGTTGGCCAATGCCCGCCGCGGGACCCACAAGGTCAAGGAGCGCGGTGAGGTGGCCGGCGGCGGCCGCAAGCCCTGGCGCCAAAAGGGCACCGGTCGGGCCCGCCAAGGCAGCACGCGGGCGCCACAGTGGCGCGGTGGCGGCATTGTATTTGGCCCTACACCGCGCTCCTATGAGCAGAAGATGCCGCGCAAGATGCGACGTGTCGCCATGCGCTCGGCGCTGTCGGCCAAGGCCAGCAGCGAACAGATCGTGGTCGTTCAGGAGTTGGCGTTGGCGCAGCCCAAGACCAAAGAGATGGTCGGCATTCTTCGCAACCTCAAGGTAGAGAAGAGCGCTCTGATCCTGTTGCCGGAACGCAACGCCAACGTCGAACTGTCGGCGCGCAATTTGCCCGACGTCAAGGCCCTTCAGGCAGGCTATCTGAACGTACGCGACCTGCTGGGCTACGGCACGCTGATCGTCACCACCGATGCGATCAACGAGATCGAACGCATCCTGGGATAAGCGTAGGAGATATTGGATCATGCACGTAAGAGAAGTTCTACGCCGTCCCCTGATGACGGAAAAGACCAACATTCAGGCGGATGAAAACAATCAGTTCGCTTTCGAGGTTGATCGGCGGGCCAACAAGCTCCAGGTGAAGGATGCTGTCGAGGCTAACTTTGACGTGACCGTCGAGAAGGTTCGCGTCATCAACATGCCAGCTCGCATGGGCAGGCGTGGCCGTCGCATCGTCATCAAGAAGTCAGCATGGAAGAAGGCTATCGTGACGCTGGCTAAAGGTGATAGCATTAGCTGGGTCGAGGGCGTCTAGGCGCTCGGTGACGTCACAGACGGAACGAGGAGATCAACATGGGTATTCGGGTTTACAAGCCTACGTCGCCTGGCCGCCGCGGTATGAGTGTGCTGACCTTCGATGACCTTACCAAAATCCGGCCAGAGCGCTCTTTGGTTGAGCCGCTGCCGCGCACGTCGGGACGTAATAACCGTGGCAAGATCACTGTGCGCCACCGCGGTGGTGGACACAAGCGGTTGTACCGCATCATCGACTTCAAGCGCGATAAGTTTGCCGTACCGGCCCGAGTTGCTTCGATCGAATATGATCCTAACCGCTCGGCTCGCATCGCTCTGTTGGTTTACGCTGACGGCGCCAAGCGCTATATTCTGGCCCCACTGGGCCTGAACGTGGGTGATGGCGTGCAGTCAGGTCCGACCGCTGACATTCGTGTCGGCAACGCGTTGCCGCTGCACCGCATTCCTTTGGGTACCGTGGTGCATAACATCGAGCTGCAACCAGGTCGCGGCGGCCAAATGGCGCGTGCCGCTGGTACATCAGCGCAGTTGATGGCCCGTGAGGGCGACTATGCCACCTTGCGCCTGCCCAGCGGCGAGATGCGCAAGGTTAACGTCAACTGTCTGGCGACCATCGGTCAGGTCGGCAACACCGATCACAGCAACATCACCCTGGGTAAGGCTGGCCGCAAGCGCTGGATGGGGCGACGGCCCGAGGTGCGTGGTGTGGCCATGGATCCCTCCGCTCACCCGCACGGCGGCGGCGAGGGTCGGTCCCCCATCGGTATGCCTGGTCCCAAGACTCCTTGGGGCAAGCCAACCCTGGGCTACAAGACACGGCGCAACAAGGCGACTGACAAGTACATCGTGCGCCGTCGTGGCCCGCGACGACGTCGAAAGTAAGATCGGCGGTTGACGGCGCTGCCTGGCAGTTGAACAAAGTCAGTCTGCGGTGAACGATACGGCGCAGATGCGTGCTCAACCAACAAGACAGCGTTCCCTGACCAGCCAGCGCTAAGATACGAGGTTCACAGATGTCGAGATCGGTCAAAAAAGGGCCATTCATTGACCCGAAGCTGCTAAAGAAAATCGAGAACATGAACCGCACCGGCGAGAAGCGCATTCTCAAGACTTGGTCACGCGCTTCGACGGTCTTTCCTCAGATGGTGGGCCACACTATCGCGGTGCATGATGGTCGTCGGCACGTGCCTGTCTATGTTTCAGAAAACATGGTTGGGCACAAGCTTGGCGAGTTCGCTCCCACCCGCTTCTTCCGCGGCCATGTGTCCAAAGAGAAGCGGGCCAAGCGCCGCTAGGTTCTGTTCTAAAGAATTGGCATGGGTACGGCGCTCAAGCGCCAGTCCCTTCGGGTTGGTTCCCAATACTGGTGAATAGACCAGAGAGCAGACTATGATTACAGATAATCTTTCACAAGTGCAGGCACAGCGCAAGCACGTAGGCATTTCAGCGCAGAAGGTGCGTCTGGTGGTAAACCAGGTGCGCGGTATGCGAGCCGAGGATGCGTTGATCACGTTGAGCTTCATGCCTCAGTCGGCCGCCCGTGAGGTCTACAAGGCAGTGGCTTCTGCGCTGGCCAACGCTGAGCAGAATGAAGGCCTGGAGCGCGAGGATATGTGGATCAGCGAGATCTACGCCGACGAGGGTCCGCTGCGCAAGTGGCGCCGCTTTGGCGCCCGCGGGCGGTTCAAGCCGATCCTCAAGCGCTCTTCGCACATCACAGTCGTGCTCCAGGAGCGCCTGCAGTAGGGCGCGAGGTTTCCTCGCCCCCAGACAAAACGTTCCAGGGATAGCGCCGCTTGATCATGCTGTGCATTGCCGGGCCCTCAGGGCCTCTTGCCAGCATCAAGCGGCATTGAACCAGAACGTGACGGAGAAGTCTTTTCCTGACTAGGAGGACACCTTGGGTCGAAAAGTACATCCTTATGGTTTTCGCTTAGGCGTTATCAAAGATTGGCGTGCGCGCTGGTTTGCCGACAAAGGGCGCTACACTGAATTGCTCAGTGAAGACCGCATGATTCGTGAGATGATCCGCAAGGAGATACCGAAGGCGTCGATCTCCGAAATCGAGATCGAGCGGCAGCGCAACTACGTGCATGTGTGGATTCACACCGCCAAGCCTGGCATCATCATTGGCCGCAAGGGCGCCAATGTCAACCAACTGCGCACACGGCTGCAGGAAGTGACCAACAAGCGCGTCAAGGTCGATGTGACCGAGATCACCCGGCCTGAGGTCGACGCTTATTTGGTGGCTGAGAGCATTGCTGAGCAGATCGAGCGCCGCATTTCGCACAAGCGCGCCATGAAGCAGGCCGTTACCCGCGCCATGCGCCAGGGCGCAGAAGGCGTCATGATCACGGTGGCGGGCCGCTTGTCCGGCTCGGAGATGGCACGCAGGGAAACCCAGCGCGAGGGCCAGGTGCCGCGCCATACACTGCGCGCCGACATCGACTATGCCCACGCTGAAGCGCTTACCACCTATGGTCGCATCGGCATCAAGGTGTGGATCTACAAGGGGCAGGTTCTGCCCGAGAAGGCCGCCCAAGCTGCGCAGGTTGCTGCTCAGGCCGCCCAGGTTGCCAGTTGACGCTGCAATGCCAGCGCCGGCTGGGTGCTGCGCAGGCATGTTATGATGACCTGCGGGTCAGACAATGCCAGCGCCAGCCAAGTAGAGGAGATGTAGTGCCATGTTGATGCCAAAACGTGCAAAGTATCGAAAGCAATTCCGCGGCCGGATGCGCGGCTACAGCCAGCGCGGCAACACGGTCAACCAGGGCGAGTTCGGCCTGCAGGCTTTGGAGCCTTGCTGGATGACCTCCCGTCAGATCGAGGCTGCTCGTCGCGCCATCGTGCGCTATGTGCGCCGCGGCGGCAAGGTGTGGATCAAGGTCTTCCCTGACAAACCGGTGACTGCGAAAGCCGCAGAAACCCGTATGGGTAGCGGCAAAGGCGCAGTGGATCATTGGGTAGCAGTGGTCCGACCTGGCCGTGTTCTGTTCGAGATTGCTGGCGTGAGCGAGGAAGTGGCCAAAGAGGCGATGGAACGCGCCTCTCACAAGCTACCTATTCGCACACAGTTCGTCAAGCGTGAAACTGTAGGAGAAGGATAATCATGCAAGCCTACGAGATTCGAAGCTTAACGACCGCCGAAATCGGCCAGAAACTGGATGAGGCCTACGAAGAACTGTTCAACCTGCGCTTCCAACGGGCCACGGGTCAGTTGAAGAACACAGCGCGCAAGGAGCAGTTGCGCCGAGAGATCGCCCGATTGAAGACCGTCCTGCGCGAGCGCGAGCTGACCGCGTGGATGGCTCAGGAGAAGAAGTAACGATGCGCGAACAACGAAAAGTTATGGTCGGCCGCGTGACCAGTGACAAGATGGATAAATCCGTAGTCGTGCAGACGCAGCGGGTCAGCCGGCATCCGATTTACGGCAAGGTGATTCGCAGGCATCGCAAGTTCATGGCCCACGACGAGAGCAACCAATGCATCGTTGGTGACGTTGTGCGCATCGTCGAAGCGCGGCCTACGAGCCGCCGCAAGCGCTGGGTTGTGGACGCTATCCTGGAGCATGTTGAGGCATAGCGCCTTACAGGCAGCCAGATCCAGTCCCTGCGGGATGGTTCCCAATACCAGGAGTGTGATGAGCTATGATCCAACAAGAAAGCCGGCTGAAGGTTGCTGACAACACGGGCGCCAAGGAACTGTTGTGCATTCAGGTGCGCGGCAGCACGCGACGGCGCTATGGCCATGTCGGTGATATCATCGTCGCGACGGTCAAGCAAGCTGCGCCTCACAGCTCGGTCAAGAAAGGCGACATCGTCAAGGCTGTCATCGTCCGCACCGCCAAGGAGTTTTCCCGACCTGACGGCAGCACGATCCGTTTTGACGACAACGCGGCTGTGATTATCGACGATAATAAGAATCCCAAGGGCACACGCATCTTTGGCCCAGTCGCACGTGAGTTGCGTGAGCGGGGCTATATGAAGATCGTCTCGTTGGCCCCAGAGGTGTTGTGATGCACATCAAGACAGGTGATACCGTTGAAGTGATCAGCGGTGAGAACAAAGGTGAGCGCGGCGAGGTACAGCGTCTGCTGCGCGGTCGCTTGAGCGGTCGCCAACAGGGGCAATCAGACCCCAACGACGTGCGAGTGATTGTTGCGGGCGTTAACATGATCATCAAGCATCAGCGGCGCACTGGCAACGTTCGAACCCAGACCGGGCGCATCGAGCGCGAGGCGCCGATCGACATCAGCAACGTGATGTTGGTCTGTCCCAGTTGCGGCAAGGCCACCCGTGTAGGCCATGAGATCACCGGGGATGGCAAGAAGCTGCGGCGCTGCAAGAAGTGCGGCGAAACGATCGAGTAAGGTCTGCAAGGCTAGACCCGCTTATGTGGCTCAGCCCAATTCTAAACGCTGCTTAAAGCGCTTGCTAGCAGGAGTTAGTTATGCCGAAGCTAAAGGATCGATACAGCAACGAAGTTGTCCCTGCGTTGCGGGGAGAGTTTCAATACGTTAACCCGATGCAGGTGCCGCGCGTCCAGAAGATCGTGGTCAACATTGGCATGGGCGAGGCTTTGCAGAACGCCAAGGCGCTCGACGCAGCCATCGGCGATCTGACGACCATTGTCGGCCAGAAGCCTGTCACAACCAAGGCTCGCCGCTCGATCGCCGGGTTCAAGCTGCGCGAGGGCAACACCATTGGCGTCATGGTGACGCTGCGCGGGGACAGGATGTGGGATTTCCTGGACCGTCTGTGCAACATCGCCTTGCCCCGCCAGCGTGACTTTCGTGGCGTTTCTGCGGATGGGTTCGACGGCCGAGGCAACTACAGCCTGGGCTTGCGTGAGCAACTGATCTTCCCGGAGATCGACTACGACAAGATCGATAAGGTGCGCGGCATGTCGGTCACTATCGTGACCACGGCCAACACCGACGAGGAAGGCCGCCGCTTGCTGGCGCACTTGGGCATGCCCTTCCAGCAGGCTGGGCAGACCCGGTAACAGAGTTGACAGAGACTGAAGGCTGCCTGATACGGGAAATCATCCCGCAGGCAGGCGCAGGATCTGAGCCCTCGTGATCTAAGAAGACGAAGAGGCAGGTACCTTGGCTAAGAAATCCATGATCAACCGTGAGCAGCATCGCAAGTATCCGACTCGAGTCCGCAATCGTTGCACTGTGTGCGGTCGGCCTCGCGGGTACATGCGCAGGTTCAAGCTGTGCCGTATCTGCTTCCGCAAGGAAGCGCTGGAAGGCCGGCTTCCGGGCGTGGTCAAATCCAGTTGGTAAGCTGAACAGTGCAGCCTGTGCTGCGCGGCGCCATGCGATGCATGGCAACCAGGACAAAAGCGACAGAAGGATTCTGGGACGGCAGGGCAGCGCCCTGAGCTGGCTGGGCCGTAACAGAGTCGATGGAGTTCACAACGCTATGATGACAGATCCCATTGCGGACATGCTGAATCGCATCAGCAACGGGCTGTTGGCTCGGCACAAACAAGTGACGATGCCAAGCTCGAAGGTAAAGGTCGCCATTGCGCGCATCCTGAAAGAAGAAGGGTATATCAAGAATTACCAGATTACCCGGGATGAGCCGCAACCCTACCTGCGCGTCATTTTGAAATACGACGACGATCGCCAGCCGGTGATCTCCAAGCTGCGTCGCGTCAGCAAACCCGGTCGTCGGGTCTACGTCGGGCGCGAGGAGATTCCGTGGGTCCTCAACGGGATGGGCATTGCCATCGTCTCAACGCCGCGCGGGATCCTTACCGGTCAACAGGCCCGGCGCATGAAGGTGGGTGGCGAGGTTATTGCCTACATTTGGTAGCTTGAGTGAGTGCCAAGAGCCAGGAATGCTTCGGCAGACCTTAGCGTGACACGAGCCAGGTTCATTAAGTAGCAAGCAATTAACTCGTCTTCCATTGGAGGTGTAGTGTGTCAAGAATTGGACGATTGCCCATTTCTCTTCCCAAAAACGTTACCGTCGATGTCAAGCCGGGCAACGAGGTGATCGTAAAAGGTCCCAAGGGCCAGTTGGAGCAGAACTTCAACCTCGATATGGCTATTGAGATCTCAGACGGCGTCGTGACCATCTCGCGGCCGACAGATGGCCGCATTCACCGTATGCAGCATGGCCTGACGCGCGCGCTGCTCAGCAATATGGTGACGGGCGTTTCGACCGGCTTCAAGAAGGATCTGGAAATCCAGGGCGTGGGTTACCGCGCAGAGATGAAAGGGCCTAAGCTGGTGCTGTTCATGGGTTACTCCCATCCTGTCGAGATGGATGCCCCGCAGGGAATCAGCTATACGGTCGATACCAGGGCAGGCAAAATCCGCGTCGAAGGCATCGACAAGGAACTGGTAGGCCTGACAGCAGCCCGCATCCGCAGAGTGCGGCCGCCAGAGCCTTACCACGGTAAGGGGATTCGCTACGCAGGTGAAATTGTCCGCCGTAAGCAGGGCAAGACCGGCAAGTAAGCCCATTGGCGGTGGTTCTTTCCCTTCGGGATGGTTCCCAAGCACTGGTGGTAATCAGGATCTGACCTGGTTGCAAGACTTAGGAGATAAGGTTATGGCGAAAGATAGTCGAAGTGTCTTGCGCAGAAGACGACACGAGCGTGTACGCCGCCGCGTTCACGGCACCGCTGAGCGGCCGCGATTGAACGTTTTTCGCAGCCTGAGCCACATCTATGCTCAGGTGATCGACGACGACAAAGGAACGACGCTGGTAGCTGCATCGACGCTGGACAGCGAGATCAGCGGCAACGCGTTGAGCGTCAACAAGACGGAGCAGGCCAAACTGGTCGGCGCCCTGGTGGCCGAGCGTGCTCTGGCCAGCGGGATCAAGCAGGTGGTCTTCGACCGCGGCGGCTACCCGTATCATGGGCGCGTGCGCGCCCTGGCCGAGGCCTCGCGAGCAGGTGGGCTGGACTTCTAGCCTCTACAAGGCAGTGAGGAATAATGGCAGCACAGCAACAGCAGCAGCAACAACAGCGTAAGAGACAACAACGACCTCGCGAGGCCGAGGAACGTGAAGAACTGGACGAGCGCGTGGTGCATCTGGCCCGCACGGCCAAGGTTGTCAAGGGTGGCCGCCGCTTCGCCTTCCGCGCCGTGGTCGTCGTAGGCGACAACAACGGCAGCGTCGGCATCGGCGTCGGCAAAGCGCGCGAGGTGCCTGAGGCCATCCGCAAGGGCGGCGAGCGTGCTCGTCGCAATATGCGGAAGATCCCGATGTTGGGAAGCACCATTCCACACGAGATCGTTGCCGATTACAGCGCCGCCAAGGTGCTCCTGAAGCCGGCTTCGCCGGGTACAGGCGTCATTGCAGGCGGTGGTGTGCGCGCGGTGGTGGAAGCCGCCGGCATCAAGGACATTCTGACCAAGTCCATGGGCAGCGCCAACATCCTGAACGTGGTCCGTGCTACCTATAAGGGTTTGACCTCGCTCAAGGATCCGGCTACCGAGGCCCAGCGCCGCGGCAAGCCCATCGAGAGCGTGATGCCCTTCTGGAGTCGCAATGCAAACTAAGAACATTGACCCCAATGCCAAGACTGTGCGTGTGACCTACGTGAAGAGCGCTATCGGCTACAATGTCAGCCAGAAGCGCACCGTTCAGGCGCTCGGTCTGCGCAGGCTTGGAGACACTGTTGAGCAGGTCAACAACCCGGCCATCCGCGGGATGATCGATAGCATCGGCCATCTCGTCGCGGTCGAGGTTGTAGAATAAAAGGAGTCGACCATGCAGTTGCATGATCTACAGCCCGCTCCCGGGTCCAAGAAAAATCGTAAACGTGTTGGTCGCGGCCCGGGCGCCGGCCAGGGCAAGACAGCAGGCCGCGGCACCAAGGGCCAGAACAGCCGCTCCGGCGGCGGGGTTCGCCCCTACTTCGAAGGCGGCCAGTTGCCGCTGGTGCGTCGTCTGCCTCACCTGCGCGGATTCACCAACATCTGGCGCGTGGAGTTCAAGCCGGTCAACCTGGCCCGCTTGGAGGATTTCACAGCCGACAGCGAGGTGTCGCCTGCGACCCTTGCCTCTGCCGGTATCATCAAGAAAGCGACGGATCGCGTGGCTATCCTGGCCGAAGGCGATATCGACCGCCCGCTCAAGATCAAGGCGCACCGGGTGTCCAAAGCTGCCCAGGATAAGATCGTGGCAGCCGGCGGCACGGTGGAGATCATTGAGGTCTAGGACCGGTCAGCCATCGTTCCAAGGCTGGCGTTGCTGCGGTTTTTCGCAGTTGCCAGCCTGGTGCTTGATCCAGGAGGTTAAACCCATATGATCACAGCCGTGCGCAATGCCTTGCGTCTGCCCGACCTGCGCAAGAAGATCCTGGTCACCCTTGGTATTCTGGCCATCTATCGGGCAGCGGCGGCCGTTCCTGTTCCGGGTGTTAATACCCAGGTGCTGGAGCAGCTCTTCGAGGACACTCCGCTGCTTGGGTTCTTGAATCTGATGTCCGGCGGCGCGCTGGAGAATTTCTCGGTGATGGCGATGGGTGTGTATCCCTACATCACTGCCACCATCATCATGCAGTTGTTGATCCCGATCATCCCGTCGCTGAAAGCGTTGAGCAAGGAAGGCGATCAGGGGCGGCAGAAGATGAATCAGATCACCATTCTGCTGACCATCCCGTTGGCGCTCTTGCAGGCTTTTGGGCAGGCGACGATCCTGCAACGGGCAGGCGCTTTGCCGGGCTTCGGCTTCACCGGTCCCGCTCTGTTGAGCTCGTTGACGATCCTGATCTCGCTAGTGGCAGGCTCGATGTTCGCCATGTGGCTGGGACAGATAATCACCGAGCAGGGCATCGGCAATGGTATCTCGCTGATTATCTTCGGCGGCATCGTTTCGCAGTTGCCCAGTAACATGGCCCAGTTGGTCCAGACGCAGCAGTACGTTCTGTTGATGCTGTTCATTCTGGTGACGATCGTGACGATGGCTGTGATCGTCGTGGTACTGGAGGGTCAGCGGCGCATCCTGGTGCAATATGGCAAACGAGTGCGTGTGATGCGCGGCAACCGGCTGATGGTGGCCGGCGGCCAGAGCACCTACATCCCGCTGCGCGTCAATACGGCGGGCATGATTCCGATCATCTTTGCCCAGAGTCTGTTGCTGTTTCCTGGTACGATTGCCAGCTACTTCCAGAACGCTCCCGGCATCATCGGTAGCATCGCTCAGTTCTTTACCAATACCTTGACGCCTAGCAGCGCGGTCTACTGGATACTGTACTTCGTCCTGGTCATTGCGTTCACCTACTTCTACACGGACGTAATCTTCAGGGAGCAGAACCTGGCCGAGTCCCTGCAGAAGCAGGGCGGTTTCGTGCCAGGCATCCGGCCGGGCAAACGCACTGAAGACTATCTTAACGCAGTGATGAGCCGCATCACCTTCGTCGGCGCTCTGTTCCTGGGCGGCATCGCGATCCTGCCCTGGCTGGTGAGTCTGATCACCCGGACGGACATGACGAGTAACACCCAGTTGCTGGTCTCTAGCTCTGGCCTGCTGATCGTAGTCGGTGTGGTGCTGGATACGATGAAGCAGTTGGAGGCGCAACTCTTGATGCGCCACTACGAAGGTTTCATTCGCTAAACTGACTGGCCGCAGCGCAAGCTATCGCCAGTCAGCCGCAGGGCAGAGATGCCCTCGGGAGGGTATGACAATGTCGTCAACACATCCCGCTTATCTCGTCTTCATCGGGCCGCCCGGCGCCGGCAAAGGTACGCAGGCGGCTATGCTGGAGAAAAAACTTGGACTGAAACAGGTCTCATCCGGTGACCTGTTTCGAGAGAACCTGAAAAATCAAACAGAATTGGGCTTGCTGGCCAAGAGCTACATCGACCGCGGCGAACTGGTCCCGGATGAAGTAACGATTCGCATGGTGCAGGACCGCATGCAGCGGCCCGACTGCGATCAAGGCGTCATCCTGGATGGCTTTCCCCGGACGTTGGAGCAAGCCAGTGCGCTGGATGCTATGTTGGCCAGCCAAGGCAGCAAGATCGACCTGGCCCCGGTGCTGACAGTGTCCGACGATGAGTTGATCGCCCGGCTGACAGGCCGGCGGGTCTGCCGCAACTGCGGCGCCACCTACCACATGATCTTCAACCCGCCTCGGGTGGAAGATGTGTGTGACGCCTGCGGCGGTGAGCTGTACCAGCGTTCGGACGACTCATTGGAAACGGTGCGCAACCGGCTGTACGTCTACTACAAGCAGACGTCGCCGCTGATCGGCTACTACTATGCTAAGGGTCTGACGACGTTCATCGACGGCGGCCAGGCCATAGACGTAGTGAAGCAGGCCCTGTTGGATGCCATACAGACAGCGTTACACGGCAAATGATCTTACCTCTGACACGGAAGGCTGGCGGCATTCGCATCAAGTCCCCACAGGAATTGGAGCTGATGCGGTCGGCTGGCCGGATTGTGGCCGAAGTGCATGTTCGCATGCGTGAGATGGTCCAACCAGGCGTGACGACGGCTGATCTCGACGCAGCAGCGGAGAAGATCATTCGTGGTTACGGCGCGATACCGATCTTCGTCGGCTATCCGAATGCCAAAGAGGGCGGGCCGGTGTTTCCGGCGACGCTCTGTACGTCGATCAACGACGAGCTGGTGCATGGCATTCCTAGCCGCCAACGGGTGCTAATGGATGGCGACCTGGTGAGCATCGACGTAGGTGTCTTGTACAAAGGCTACGTCGGCGACTCGGGTTGGACCTACCCGGTAGGCGTCGTCAACGGCGAGGCGCAGCGGCTGCTTGAGGTGACCGAAGGCAGCTTATGGGCTGGCATTGCTGCAGCCAAGGCTGGCAATCGCTTCATCGACGTGACCCGCGCTGTACAGGACTACAGCGAGAGTCAGGGTTTCTCTGTGGTGCGCGAGTACACCAGCCACGGCGTAGGCCGCAAGATGCATGAAGAGCCGCAGATTCTGAACTATGTGCCTGAGCGCTCGGAAGCTGCCCGCATGTATCCGGCTATGAATCGCAAGCTGGCGCCGGGCATGACCTTTGCCCTGGAGCCAATGGTCAACGCCGGCACCTGGCGCACTCAGTTGCACGACGACCAATGGACGGTATCGACGGCCGATGGCCGGCTGTCAGCTCATTTCGAGCACACCATCGCCATCAGCAACGGCGAGGCCGAGGTGCTGACGAAGCTGTAGTCGAGAGTTGCTGTGCAGAAAAAGGGACGCTTCGGCCGACCTCAGCATGACGCACGACAACTTGTTTCGAGGAGAAAAGTAGACATGAAAGTTAAGCCATCCGTCAAGCGACGTTGCGAGAACTGCAAAATCATCAAGCGCCACGGCGTGGTGCGGGTTATCTGCACAAATCCCAGGCACAAGCAGCGCCAGGGCTAGTGATCAGTAACAGTGGCCGGCCATGCGTGCTGACAATCGCTTCAGCACCGATCACCGACTACAGATTATCGATCACTGGAGAGTGAAATCAAGGAGCTAGAATATGGCACGTATTGCCGGTGTTGACCTGCCGCGCGACAAGCGAGTCGTGATCGGGCTAACCTACATCTACGGGATCGGCCCCACAACCAGCGCCGACCTCCTGCGTAAGCTCAGTATCGACGAGAGCATACGAATTCGAGATCTCAGCGAAGCTGATGTGGCCAAACTGCGCGAGACCATCGACCGGGAGCTCCGTGTCGAGGGTGACCTGCGCCGCGAAGTTAGCATGAACATTAAGCGGCTGCAAGAGATCAATGCCTATCGAGGCATGCGGCATCGTCTTAATCTGCCCTCGCGCGGCCAGCGTACTCGTACCAATGCCCGCACCAAGCGCGGCGCACGCAAGACGGTGCCCGGCAAGAAGCGAGCTCGCAAGTAGTCTTTGCGGAGTTGCCAATTTTGTAGCAAAGTTGGCAACTCGCGGCTTTAGTAAGTTAAGGAGCAAAAGAGATACATGGCAAAGCCAAGACGCACAGTACGTCGTGGACCACGTCGTGAGAAGCGGACCGTGCCCCATGGACAGGCGCACATTCAGGCCAGCTTCAACAACACCATCGTGACCGTCACCGATCCGCAGGGCAACACAGTTTCCTGGAGCAGCTCCGGCAGTGTTGGCTTCAAGGGCTCGCGCAAGAGTACGCCTTACGCCGCTCAGTTGGCCGCCAGCGCTACCGCCAGGCAGGCCATGGACATGGGTATGCGCGAGGTGGATGTGTATGTCAAGGGCCCTGGCCCTGGCCGCGAGTCAGCCATCCGTTCGCTGCAGGCAGCAGGGTTGAAGGTCACAAGCATCACCGACGTGACCCCTCTGCCGCACAACGGCTGCCGCCCGCCCAAGAAGCGACGCGTCTAACTCCTGCCTCAACGGCAGTGTGGACTGAGACCCCTTGTGGGTCAGAGACCCTGGTTTGGCTGTTGCCGGCCAGGAAAGAGCTTGCAGAAAAGAAAGTAAGCCTAATTTGAGAGGGACGAAGGTCGCCAAGCCGTAAACCTCTCCAGACCGAGATCATAGGAGGCAATAACTTGGCAAGGTATACGGATGCTGTATGTAGGTTGTGTCGGCGCGAAGGTCAGAAGCTTTATCTCAAGGGCGATCGCTGCCTGACCCCCAAGTGTGCCTTTGAGCGCCGCGGCTATGCGCCTGGCGCGCATGCAAAAAAGGCGCAGTTCAAGCGCAATCAAAGTGATTATTCGTTGCAGTTGCGTGAGAAGCAGAAGGTCAAGCGCATTTATGGCGTTATGGAGCGCCAGTTCCGCCGCTACTTCAGCTATGCACTGCGCACCAAGGGCTTGACCGGCGCGACCCTGCTGATTGTGTTGGAGTCCCGCCTGGACAACGTGGTGTATCGCTTGGGCCTGGCCCAATCGCGCGCCCAGGCCCGCCAGATTGTTCGGCATGGTCATATCGTTGTTAACGGCCGCAAGACCAACGTACCCTCGTACCTGGTCAAGCCCCATGACGTGATCTCTGTGCGCCCTGAGAGCCGCAGTCGGGAGTACTTCCGGACTGTCGTCGGCGAGTTTATGGGCGAACGCCCGACGCCGCCCTGGCTGAGCCGGGACAGCGAGGCACTCACCGGTCGCGTGCTGAGCCGGCCAACGCGCAGCGACATTGATATTCCTATCAATGAGCAGTTGGTCGTCGAGTTCTACAGCCGCTAACGCCAACTCTTACTGCTGGTGTTGCCTGGGTTCTGATACGGCGCAAAAGGCTGTTCAAGCACATCCAGGCAGCCAGCAGAAGAGAGTTGCAACATCTGGCGGCGCAGACTTCCAGCCGCTTGTGAGACACCTGTCTTTCGGTATAGCTCCCCTATGGAGCTTGTATCCGTGACGGCAGGTTATCTCAGGCGTTTTGGAGCGTGCAGCAGCCAGAGGAGGGTGACTCTTGCTAAACCTTAGCATTGTACTGCCGAAAATTGAATGCGAGGCCAAGTCACAGCAATATGGTCGCTTTGTGATTGGGCCTTTGGAGAGCGGCTATGGCGTGACGCTGGGCAATGCGCTCCGTCGCGTACTGTTGTCGTCGTTGACAGGCGCGGCTGTGTCGTCCATCCGCATCGAAGGGGTGCATCACGAGTTTTCGCCGATCCCCCACGTGCGCGAGGATACGACCGCGTTTATTCTCAACGTCAAGCAACTGCGCGTCAAGAGTGTCAGCAACGATCCGGTGCGCGTCAGCCTGCAGGTCAACGCCGAAGGCCCCGTGACCGCCGGTGACCTGATTTGCCCGCCCGAAATCGAGATTATCAATCCGGACCTGCTCTTGCTGACGGCCGACAGCAACGATGTTGACTTGTTTGTCGAGCTGGTCATCCGCCTGGGTCGGGGCTATTCTCCGGCCGAAGAGCGCGGCAAGGTGCCGTTGGGCGAGATTCCGGTAGACGCGATCTTCAACCCCGTGCGCAAGGCTTCCTTCCATGTGGAACGCGCTCGCATCGGCCAGCAGACGGACTTCGATCGCCTGGTGCTGGAAATCTGGACGGACGGCGCTATAGAGCCTGAGCAAGCCTTGAGCGATTCGGCGAAGTTGCTTTTGCAGCATCTGTCGCTCATCGCGGGGGTCGAGGCTACAAGCATCGTACCCGAAGAGATCGTGGACGAGTCGATCCCTACACACGTTTTTGACGTGCCGATCGAGGATCTGGAGCTCTCGGTGCGCGCCTACAACTGCCTCAAACGGGCGGGTATCGTCAAGGTAGGCGAAGTCATTCAGCGTCTGGAGAAGGGCACGGAATCGCTGTTGAGCATCCGTAACTTTGGCCAGAAATCGCTGGATGAGCTGATGGACCAGCTTCAGGCCAAAGGCTTCTTGGAGCATGTCAAGCTGCCGGACCCAGAGGAAATCGAAGCGGCTTCCGATGACGCTGAGCTGGACGAAGAGGATCTGGGTGACGATTCCAGCATCGATATCGATGTAGACGCACTGCTGGCGGCTATGACCTCCGGCGGCGAGGCTGGATGAGCCTTGGGGCGCACCTGCCTCGGCGCCCGCGCAACAGGGCAGGTGTGACCGCTACGGAACCTGGACGAACAAGAGGATCTAGAGGATCTAATCGATGAGACACAGAAGAGCAGGTCGCCGGCTTGGCCGCAACAGTGGTCAGCGCAAGGCGTTGTATCGTAACTTAACCAAAGAGCTGTTTACGCACGAAGTCATTCATACCACGGAAGCCAAGGCCAAGTCGGTTCGTCCGCTGGCGGAAAAGCTGATCACGCTGGCCAAGCATGGTGTGGTGGATAACCGGGTGCATGCCCAGCGTCTCGCCATGGCCCGCCTGAACGATCCCACGGTTGTCAGGAAGCTTTTCAACGAGCTGGCCCCGCGCTATGCCGGTCGGCCAGGCGGCTATATCCGCATCACCAAGCTCGGCCCACGCAAGGGCGATGGCGCCGAGATGGTGCAGATCGAGCTGGTGGAGGAGTAGACCGACGACCACGCAGCCTGCGCCAGGCGCCGCCCAACTTCAGCTTCCCGTCCGTGCCTTGGTCGAATATGACGGCACGAACTACCATGGCTTTCAGGTCTTGTCGGACCGGCCGTCGGTGCAGGGAGCGTTGGAGCAGGTGCTTCAGCGCCTGACCGGACAGCCAGCCCGCATCCGCTACGCAGGCCGTACCGATGCGGGTGTCCACGCTCAGGGCCAGGTGATCGCTGCCGACGTGCTGTGGCGACACAGCACGTCCGACCTGGAGCGGGCCTGGAATGCGCTGCTTCCGGCCGACATCGCGGTGCGGCAGGTTGCCAGGGTCACCGATCCCAGCTTCCATCCACGTTTCAGCGCCCGCAGCCGGGTGTATCGCTACACAGTCTGGACAGCGCCTTGGCGCTCTCCTCTGCACGGGCGTTACAGCCATCACGAGCCCAGGCCGTTGGATGTGGACCGGATGAACCAGGCGGCGGACCTGCTGCTAGGTTCCCACGATTTCGCCAGCTTTGGCCAGCCGACTCAGGGCGATAGCACCGTTCGCGAGGTCATGCGGGCGGGTTGGCAGCTAACGGAATCGACGTTGGACTTTGAGATCGAGGCCAACGCCTTTCTGAGGCGTATGGTGCGGACCATCGTGGGCACACTGCTGGAAACAGGTAAAGGCCAGCGCAGCGTTGAGAGTGTTGGCGAGGTGTTGGCGGCGCAGAATCGAGCGTTGGCTGCCCCTCCGGCTCCAGCCTGTGGGCTGTGTTTGGTCGAGGTCAAGTATTAGCAGGGATGCTTCGGCAGCCCTCAGCATGACACTTGAAGGGATGCTTCGGTATCCCTTGGCATGACACTCGGTAAGTAAGGCACAGGAGAACCGACGTGAAGACATATACAACTAAGCCCGAAGACATCAAGCGCGAGTGGTTCGTTATCGACGCTACGGGCATGACCCTGGGGCGGCTGGCCACTCAGATCGCCACAGTGCTGAAGGGCAAGCATAAGCCGATCTACTCGCCCCACATGGATACAGGCGACTTCGTGATCGTGGTCAACGCCCACAAAGTGCGCGTGACCGGCCGCAAGCTGGACCAGAAGTTCTACTACCGGCACTCAGGCTACCCAGGTGGCCTGAGGGAGATCTCATTGCGTGATCAGCTCAACCGCCATCCCGACCGCGTGCTTCGCTTCGCCGTGCGCGGCATGCTGCCCAAAAACCGCCTGGGGCGCCAGATGATCAAGAAGCTGAAGATTTACGCGACGCCGGGCCACCCGCACGAGGCGCAACAGCCCAAGCCGTTCGCCGCCATGTAGCCAGCCGCCGACGGATGCGGCCACAGACCGCTCCGGGTGCAGGCACGGCCATCCGGCTGTGTTTGAGTGCAGGCTGAGCGTTGAATCAGGAGACAGAAAGACATGGATAACGACAAGGATTTGCAGTACTACCAGGGCGTGGGCCGGCGTAAGCGAGCTTCAGCGCGTGTGCGGCTCTATCCGGGCACCGGCAAGTTCACCGTCAATGACCTGCCCATGGAGGAGTACTTCCCCCGTTTGGCCGACCAGCGCACAGCTTTGCTGCCGCTGGAGGTGGCCGGACTGCGCGACAGCATGAACGTGTCGGTTAAGGTCGAGGGCGGCGGCATCACTGGCCAGTCTGGCGCGGTCAGCATGGGCATCGCCCGCGCGATTTCCCATCGCGACGAAGATGTGCCGCAGGCTGAGCAGCGGCTGCGCCCGTTGATGCGGCGCGGCGGCTTCCTGACCCGTGACCCGCGTGAGAAGGAGCGCAAGAAGCCCGGTCTCAAGCGCGCTCGCAAGGCTCCTCAGTACACCAAGCGCTAAAACCAATGCGCTGGCTGGCTCAGTCATCAGGCTGCGACCAGACAGGAGCATCATTAGTCTCAGAGATTGAGGGCATCGGATGTCAGCGCGACTCCGGTGCCCTTTGCGCGTTTTCTTTCCAACGGTTTGCGCGTGCTGTGGCCGATCACAGGACGCGCTCAGCCAGAAGATCGGCCCAAACGGTGGGCATGGTCGGGAGAGACTGGCCACTTTGCTGGAGGTTACGATGATTCGTGTTGCCGTTTTGACCATCAGCGACCGTGCTGCGCGCGGTGAGGCGGAGGATCTGAGCGGACCAGCTATTGCTCAGATCGTGCAGGAACAACTCCAGGCTGGCGTTGTCTGGCGTCAGGTTGTCCCTGACGAACAGGGACTGATCGAGGCGGCGCTGGTTGACTGGGCTGAAAGCGGCCAGGTTGATCTGATCCTGACCACAGGCGGCACCGGCTTCGCTTTGCGCGATGTGACCCCTGAGGCGACGCAGGCGGTGATCGACCGGCCTGCTCCAGGTATTGCCGAGGCAATGCGCGCGGCCAGCCTGCAAGTGACGCCCCATGCCATGCTCAGCCGGGCCGCAGCCGGCATGCGCGGCCGCACGCTGATTGTCAACCTGCCGGGCAGCCCTAAGGCCGTGCGCGAGAATCTGGCGGTGATCCTGCCGGTGTTGCCTCACGCTGTCGAGCTGCTGCAGCAGGGCGCGCAGCCTGTCGCCTATCAGCACGCGTTGCCGGGTGAGCATGGCGCGACTTGAGGGTGAGGCGCACTGCCCGCTACGGCTGCAAACCAAAGAGTGCATTCGGATTTGAGCGCGCCCAAAACATAAGGGCCGCTGCCGATCAGTGATCAGCAGCGGCCCTTTGCGGTCAAGATGGGGTGTGAGCGGCTGTTATTCGGTCACCCACGGCGCGGCGGCGGGAGCCTCCTGGCCGGCGGGCACAGGTAGAGAGACACCTAACTCCACGTCAGCGGGCTGGATGAAGGGCAAGAAGAACTGCAGCAGAGGAATATACGGGCTGTCTGGTTCCAGGCTTTGGTATAGCTCCAGCGCATTGCTCAAACGCTCGTCGTCCCAGGCCACGCGCGGCAGACGTTGGCCGTTGACGTTCAGGTATAGCCCCTCTGGTTCGGTTTCCACCTGCAGGAGCAACACATTGGACGCCTGCAGCGATGCAATCATGGCCGGATCCACCTTGATGCTGCTCAGATCGGCGGGCAGGCCAGCCTCAGTGAGAGCGCCCTGGAAGTCGGTCATCGATGTTCCAGCGATCGTCGGTACCCCTTGATCGTCCAGGGCCACGTCCAGGTGGAGGATCAGCACTTTTTCGGTGACGCTGGCTCGGGCCTCGTCCGTGTCTACGCGCGGCAGTGTCTTCGAGTCGCGCAGTTCGGCTTCGCCAACTGTGGCATCGACCGGCAGCTTGATCACCACTGGCACACCGACCCGGCTAAGGATGTTGTTGTTGAGCAGGTTTTGCACCAGGTTAGATGTGCCATCCTGCACGCCGGCCAGCTTGAGCAGGTCGCCCACGTTCGCTCGCGTCTCTTCGTCCAGGGCCAGGTAAGGCACAGGCTGGCCGTTGACGTAGAGGTACAAGCCCTCAGCCGTGGCCACAGCCTCGAAGTTCTGAATGCCGGCCTCTTTCAACATCTGCACCGTGGCCGGGTCCACCTTGATTCCGCTCACGTCCTGACGCAGCAGTTTGCCCACTGACTCCAACGAGATACCGAGGACGCTGGGAACGCCCGCGTCATTCAGGCTTATTGTGAAGCGGGGCATCAGCAGAGGGATCTTGGCCTGGGGCTCCGGCTCCTCTTCTTTGCCTCCACATCCCACCAACACCAACACAGTTATCAGCAGGGCTGTCAGCATCACTAGCCAACGAGTACCAGTTCGGTGTTTCATGCCGGGCTCCTCATCTGTTTGTGGGGGAGACGAATGACTCTGCTGCGAGCCGTACTCTCAACCATGAGAGTTTTTATTGCATGACAATTATAGCATAGTCGCTTATGACGCGCAACGTTGACGGCCTCCATCACGCGTCTATTGATGAAGACGTCGGCATGTGCAGGGGAGTTACGCGATTTCGCCAGCCAGCCACAGATAGGCTAGCGCACAGACCACGACCCGATCACGGATGCTCCCATCTGCCACACGCGCCTTGACCCAGTCCAGGTTGTACCAGTCCCAGGTGATGAACTCGGCTCGGTCGCGCTCCGTAACCCCGCCGTTGCGATAGTCGCGGCAGAGAAAGAGGTGGCAGTAGCCATCGCTGCTGGCCGGATTGTTCCAGAAGCTGCCCAGGTAGTGCAGCTCGCCAGCCAGCAGGCCAGTCTCCTCGCGTAGCTCGCGACGCATGCTGTCCGTGGGGTCCTCGCCCAGGTCCACCAACCCGCCGGGGATCTGGTAAATCACCTGCCCGACCGGCAAGCGGTACTCCTGCTCCAGCAGCAGTTGACCCTGTGGGTTGATCACTGCCACGGCCGCGCCAGCCTTGCTGCGCCGGATGGTGGTATATTCGTAGACATCGCCATCGGGCAGACGCGCCGTGTCCAGCGTGACGTGCAGCCAGCGGTTGTGGAAGCCGTCGCGTGTGTCGAGAAGCTGCCAGGGTTCGACCATTGTTCACCTCTGGTGTTGGAGAGGACTGTCTGTTCGCACTTTTTCTGGCAACAGATGATACGCCTTCGTCGGCGTGCGCACAAATACCAGCCATCGCTGCGACTTTGCGCTTTGCCTGGCCTTGATGTACCATAGTTGCCCATGATCCAAGCCAGCGCACCCGGAAAGATCATCCTTTTTGGCGAGCATGCTGTCGTCTACGGCCGGCCGGCTATCGCCGCGCCTGTGAGCAGTGTCCGGGCTACAGCGACGGTGACGCAGGCTGCGCCGGGCGGCGGTTTGCTGCTGGAGTTGCCCGACATCGGCGAGCGCGTGCCGGTCAGCGGCGCATCGACGCAGGCGCCGCTGGCTAGGGTCGCCAT
>JAAEKA010000692.1 GCA_014155705.1 Anaerolineae bacterium clx_CAG2
GACGCCGCGGTAGCGGTCGTTGGGTCCCATCACCTGCTGGAGCGCTTCCTCGATAGCCGGACCGGTCACTTCGTGGTGCCACAGGTAGTTGCCGAACTCCTCGAACTGGTTGAAGATCATCAGATCCTGGCCGGAGCGGCGCAGCTCCCAGCACTTGTCGAAGATCTCCTTCACATTACTCTCGGAGCCGGGGGTCTTGATCGTCTCGCCAGCGACGCTGGCCAGCCAGTCGAAGCGTTCCTGGCTCATGCCCTCGGGCAGAATGGCGATGGATTCGCAGGCCAATAGATTGGAGTCGTAGGCGCCGCCGCGGCAGTAGTTGCCGGTGGAGGGCCAGACGGCCTTCTGAGTCGTCGGGTCGAACTGGCCGGTGACCAGGCGGGGCGCCAGGCAGCCGAAGGCCGCGCCGACCTTGTGCGCTCCGGTGGGGAACCACTTGCCCACCAGCACGACGATGCGCGCCTGCACGCCGGTCAGCTCCGGCGGCAGCACCAGATAGTTGACGCCGCCAAACTCACCGCCCCGCTCCACAGGCTCGTTGTGCCAGGTGATGCGAAACAGATTGAGCGGGTTGAGGTCCCACAGGCCGACGTCGTCCAACTGGCGCTTGATCTTGTCGGGGATCAGCTCCGGGTGGCGCATCTGCTTGAAGGTGGGAATGATGATATTGCGCTCGCGCGCCCGCTGCACGGTGCGTTCGAGACGGTCTTCGTGGATGGTTAGGTCGATCATGGTGGGAAAATCCTGTTGTTGGTTGAGAAGAGGTAGATTGGTAAAGTGGTAAATTGGTGGTGTGCGCGATGCGTGACCAATTTACCAATCTACCTTCCGATTTCTGCCATTACGCGCTGCAAATCCGCCAGGTCGGGTTCTACGCGGTAGGGCTGCGTGCCGGCCTGTTCGACTGCGGTCATAGCGCTCTTGACGTCTTTCAGGCCGCTGCCTGTGTTGATGACGACGATGCGGTCGTCGGGGCTGACGAGACCCTGCCCGACGGCCTTGACCAGGCCGGCGTAGCCGGCTGCGCCGGCCGGCTCGGCAAAGACGCCGCAGCCGCGCGCCAGCACAGGGATGGCCGCCAGGATTTCGTCGTCGCTGACGACTACATAGGCGCCGCCGGTGTCCACCACCGCGGCCATGGCCTTGATGCGGTCGCGCGGCAGGCCGGCGCTGATGCTATCGGCCACGGTGTGCGAGTCGATAGGCGCTTTTTTGAGCACGTCCAAGCCGTGCAGCCCGGCCTGCCAGGCCTCGGCCATGAAGTTGCTGCCGGCCGCCTGCACGCCGTAGATACGCGGCATCTTGTCGATCCAGCCCAGGGCCAGCAAATCTTTCAGTCCTTTGTGGACGCCGCCGATAATACAGCCATCGCCTACGCTGACGAAGATGGCATCCGGTGCCTGCCAGGCGAGCTGTTCACAGATCTCGAAGCTGACCGTCTTTTTGCCCTCAGACATATAGGGGTTGAAGCCGGTGTTGCGGTTGTACCAGCCGTAGGTCTCGGCGGCTTGCAGGCAAAGATCGAAGGCGTCGTCGTAGGTGCCGTGCACCAGCATCACCGTGGAGCCGAAGGTCAGCAACTGAGCGATCTTGGCCGGCGGAGCGCTCTCAGGCACAAAGATGACGTTGGGCTGCTCCACGCTGGCGCAGATACCGCTGAGCGCAGCCGCGGCGTTGCCCGTGCTGGCCGTAGTGATGACAGCCGCGCCCTTCTCCTGCGCTTTGACCACCGCGATGGCGCTCGCGCGGTCCTTGAACGACGCCGTAGCCTGTCGACCGTCGTCCTTGATCCACAGATGTTTCAAGCCAAGCTGCCCGGCCAGCCGTGGCGCTTCGTACAGAGGCGTCCAACCCACCGCCAGCGGCGGCGCGGGTGAGTCTGGCTCAATAGGCAGCAACGGCCTGTAGCGCCAAATCGAATAGTCTGGATTGGCCGCCAGTGTGGCCGGGCTGAAGCTAAGACTGATCAGCCCATAGTCGTACTGCACGTCCAGGATACCCTCGTACCCGTGGTCAGGGCAGACGTACTCGACCTCGTCAGGCTGGTATTCTTTGCCGCAAATCAGGCATTTGAGAGAGGTGATGTGGTTCATGGTATGGTCTCGCTAGATCGGTAAACTGGTAGATTGGTAGATTGGTGCGCGCCGTGCGCAGGACCACTTGACCAATATACCATTCTACCGATGTACCAACCTAGTCCGCCACAATCCACGTCCCCGTCTTGCCAGCCAGCGCGTCCACCATGTGGGACGGGTCGGTGATCAGGGCCTGGCCGTGGGGAGAGGCTTCGAGGAAGGCGATGATGGCCTCGATCTTGGGGCCCATGCTGCCGGAGAGGAAGTGGCCCTCGGCGTAGTATTGCTTGGCCTCGCTGAGGGTCATCCGGTCCAGCCATTGCTGATTGGGCTTGTTGAAGTTGATGGCCACTTTCTCGACGGCAGTGGAGATCAGCAGCAGATCGACCTGGAGATCAGCCGCCAGCAGCGCGCTGGCGCGATCCTTGTCGATCACGGCGAAGACGCCCTTGAGCATGCCGGCCTCGTCCTCGACCACCGGGATGCCGCCGCCGCCCACGCCGACCACGATGAAACCGGCGTCGATCAGGGTCTTGATGGCCTCGCGTTCGACGATGCGCAGCGGCTGCGGGGAGGCGATCATGCGCCGCCAGCCGCGGCCAGCGTCTTCCTTGACCATCCAGCCTTCCTGCTCGAACTGGCGGGCCTTGTCCTCGGTGGTAAAGCCGCCGATGCCCTTGGTGGGATTGGTGAAGCCGGGGTCGTTGCCGTCGACCACGACCTGCGACACCACGGCTGCCACCAAACGCTGGATGCCGCGCTGGGTGAACTCATTGTCCAGCGCGCGGGCAATCATGTAGCCGATAGATCCTTGGGTGTCCGCGCCGATCACGTCCAACGGAGTCTGATGCACCTCGCCAGCCGCCAGCTCGTTGCGCCGCAGGATGAAGCCCACCTGCGGGCCATTGCCGTGCGTGACGATCACGTTCCAGCCCTTTTCGACCATGTCGGCGATGTGCTTGCACGTCTGCTCCACGGCCCCAACCTGGGAGGCCACGTCTTCGTGCTTTTTATCGAGAATCAGCGCGTTGCCGCCTACGGCGACGACGGCGGTTTTGGGGGTAGTTTGGGTCATGTGAAGTCTCCTGGGAGGGAGTAGATTGGTAGATTGGTAGATGGGTCGTCTTCGCCTTCGTGATTCTCGACGAGATCGGGGAAGACGTGGTAGGGCCGCGGGCTTTCTCGGAGCACGGGGCCGTTGCCGTACTCTTGCTGGCCTTGCTTCTGGGTGCGCACGTAGCGGATGTAGCCGTTTAGGGAACGTATCGCCTGGTGACCGAGGTCACGTTGGCGAGAGAGCTCGCCCGACGTGTAGCCGAGCGTGTCACAGACGACAAAGGCACTCAACGTCTCGGCCAATGAGCCGCGTGCGATGTAGAAAAAGCGGATGCTATCCAGGTAGTGGTAGCGGCCATAGCCTTCGGCAATGTTCTGAACGCCGCTGACCGAGCACTTGCGCATTTGAGGATCCAGGTTGTACCTTTCTTGCGGCGGCAGCTTGCGGATGACGGCATACGCCTCCTGCATCACCTGCAACGCCAACTGGTAGCACTCCAAATCCTCAAACCCACGCTGCTCAGCCATAGCTGATCTCTCGCTTTTCAAGCTTTCTGCACCGAGATGCTTCGGCGGACCTCAGCATGACAGCCCGACAGTTCGCTACCATGCAAATCTCACCACGACAGATGACGACCATAGGCGCGCACGACCAATCTACCAATTTTCCAATCTACCAACCTACATCGTCAACGCCATAACCGCCTTCTGCGCGTGCAGGCGGTTTTCGGCCTCGTCGTAGACCACCGACTGGGGACCGTCCATGACGCCGTCGGTGACTTCGATGTTGCGGTCGGCCGGCAGCGGGTGCATGTAGATCGCATCGGACTTGGCCAGCGCCATCTTGCGCTCGTCGGTGATCCAGTGCTCGTACTTCTTGATAATGCGAGCGCCTTCCTCGGCGTCCGGCGTGTGGACCATCGCGCCCCAGGATTTGGCGTAGATGATGTCGGCGTCCTTGAAGGCCGCTTCCATGTCATCGGTCACGTCGAAGCCGGCGCCGAACTTGCGCGCCTGCTCGCGGGCCATCTCCATGATCTCTGGCATCAGCTTGAACTCCGGCGGATGGGCCAGCACCACGTCCATGCCGAAGCGAGGCATCTGCAAGACCAGCGATTGCGGCACCGACATGGGCTTCTGGTAGGAGGCGGCATAGGCCCACGACACCACCATTTTTTTGCGGCGCAGGTCGCGGCCCTTTTTCTCGATGATGGTCATCAGGTCGGCCAGGCACTGGAAGGGGTGGTAGATATCGCACTGCATGTTGAGCACCGGCACGCGCGATGCTTTCGCAACGCCGTTGAGGTAGCCGTTGCCTACACCCCAGTC
Organism: Anaerolineae bacterium clx_CAG2; assembly: GCA_014155705.1. Classification (GTDB taxonomy): domain Bacteria; phylum Chloroflexota; class Anaerolineae; order JAAEKA01; family JAAEKA01; genus JAAEKA01. Next base: position 4,461 of record JAAEKA010000692.1, read on the forward strand.
CACATGGCGAATGGCGATGCCGTCGAAGTAACGGCCGAAGATCTCGCCGATCTCTTTGGGGGTGTCGCCGTGGGAAATCTGGGTGGTGCGGGACTCGATGAAGGCGCCGTGGCCGCCCAGTTGGGCGATGCCGGCCTCGAAAGAGCCGCGCGTGCGGGTGCTGCTGAAGAAGAACAGCATCGCCAGCACCTTGTCGCGCAGATAGGCATGGGGTTCGTTCAACGCCCGCTTGCGCTTCAGATCAAACGCCACGTCGAGAATGGTCTCGACCTCTTCCTTGCTGAAATCCAGGTCGCCGATCAGATCGCGACCGTGAAGGTAGGTTTGCATCGTAGTCTCCTTTATTCCATCGCTCCCAGCACCAACGCCAACAGCGTCATGCGCATGACCACGCCCTGGAAGGCTTCCTGCCAATAGCGGGACCAGCGGGTGATGTCTACATCGGCCGGAATCTCGTCCATGCGGGGCAGGGAGTGCAGCAGGATGGCGTCGGACTTGGCCTTGGTCTCCAGCAACTCGCGGGTGATCTTGTAGGCGGCGGGGGTCAGGCTCTTGTCGGTGCTGGCTTCCTGGCGGGCCTGGGTGTAGTCCGGCTGGATCACCGGCTCGACCAGGATCACATCGGCGTCGGCGATGGCCTGCTCGACATGCTCTGCCTCGCGGAAGTTGAGCGAGAACTGGCGAAAATCGGCCTTGTACTCCTCGGGCATGGCCATGTCAGGCGAGCCGGGGAACAGCGCGTCGGCGGCGGGGCCTACGAAGGTGATCGGGCAGTCGAACTGGCTCAGGGCATGGCCCAGCGAGTGCATGGTGCGCATGCGCATGTCGCCGATGGCCAGCCACTTCAGACCGTCGATACGGCCCTTTTCGCGCAGCACGGTATTGAGGTCAGTCAGGATCTGGGTGGGGTGCTCGCCCCAGCCGTCGCCGCCGTTGATGATCGGCACGCTGGACCACTTGGCGGCCTCGTGCGGCGCACCCTTCTGGAAGTGGCGCATCACGATCACGTCGCCGTAGAACTCCAGCATCTTGACCGTGTCCTTGATCGACTCCTGGTACCAGTCGCCAGCGCGCGTCATCTTGGCGTCGGAGAAGCCGGTGACGTGGCCGCCCAAGCGGTGCATGGCGGCCTCATGGGCCAGGCGGGTACGGGTGGACGGCTGATAGAAGGCCGTCACCAGCGTCTTGTCCTTGAGCATGTCCACATTGCGCCGGCCGCGGGCGATGACTTCCATCTTGGCGGCCACATCGAAGATGTGGAAGAACTCGTTGCGTTCGAACTCCTTGAGGGACAGAATGTCCCGGCCTGCAAAACTACGCATGATCGTGTCTCCTTATGGTTGGTGTCAGTCAGGCTGGAAGCAGCCTGTTGCTATGACGGGTTGGATTGGCAAAATATCTTTGTGGCGGTTAATCCCACGCCTGCGCCAGCCGCAAGCGGATCACCTTGTCCTGAAAAAAAGCTTCGGAGAAGACGATGGGCTGGTTCGCTTTATCGTAGAAGACCTGATCCAGCTTCAGCAGCGGCGTTGCGTCGCAGTGCAGCAATCGGCAGGTATCCACGTCGGGCAGAACTGCCTGGATGTCGAAAATCGTGTAGCTGATGGGCGTGTTGTGATAGCGCTGAACGAACTCGCCCAGCGGCAATCCGCCGTCGCATTCCTCCGGCAGCACATGGAGGACATGCAACGGTACGGTGGTGTGGGTTACGACAACGGGCAGCTCATCGGCGTAGAAGAGGCGCGTCAGGCTGAGAGCCGGCTCAGCCTCAGCCAGCGCCAGCACTTGCATCTCCGGCGCACAGATCGGGCGTACTTCCTGGGCCAGCAACTGGATGCGCGGGGTGAAGCCGCTGTTTTCGATCAGGCGGGTGAAATTCCACAGGCCGCCCAGTCGGGTGGGGATGTGTTCGATGTGTGCGTTGACATAAGTGCCATCGCCTTGCTTGCGCAGCACCAATCCTTCAGCCGCCAGCCGGCCCAGCGCGCTGCGGATCGATGCCCGGCTGACGCCCAGCTCGATCGCCAACTCGCTTTCCGAGGGCAGCCGGCTACCTGGCGCATAGGTTTGCGTCCTGATGCGCTCGGCCAGGATAGTTGTCGCTTGACTGGCTATGGAACGCCGGCGTTCCACCAACATGGATGACCTGTCTTTCGTCGGTGCAGCGGATGAATCTGCTTGGCGATACACTCAGACCGAGGACTGCTAACCGCGGGGACTGCCAAGCTTAGAGTCTGTCAGAGAACAGACGGCAATCGTCTGACCTTTCATAGATTAGCACAAATCGTCACAGATGTCAAGGCTTTTTTTGCCGCGCTGACAGACAACGCCTGGACTTCGGAAGTCGCCGCAGCACCAGCAAGGCGCCGTATTGGGGAGGCGGCGCCTTCCGAAGTCTGAGTGGCGCCATGAGATCAAAAGTTACCCAGATCATTTGCTTCTTCGCGGTTTTCGGAGATAATGAGGATATGGTCGTGCAATGGCGCACGGGCTGCCCGACAAGCAACCACTGGCCTGCGCGCCGGTGGTTTTCTATGCACCCGGCCTGTCTTCCGAGCAAACGCAGCAGCACCAACTATTTTCCAAGGAGAAGGTTTCCATGGCGACAAAATCGATTGAGCCTGGAGCAAAGGTTTTCGCTACTCCCCCCCCCCTGCTACCGAAACGGACTCTGAAACCAATCCCTTCCTGATCGCACAACATCAACTGGACGAAGCGGTGGAGATTCTGGAGCTGGACGACGCCACCCATGAGATGTTGCGTTGGCCCATGCGCGAGTTGCAGTTCACCATCCCGGTCAGAATGGACGACGGCAGCACCCGGGTCTTCCACGGCTACCGGGTGCAGTACAACGACGCGCGCGGCCCGGCCAAGGGCGGCCTGCGCTTCCATCCCCTGGAGACCATGGACACGGTGCGCGCCCTCTCGGCCTGGATGACCTGGAAGACCGCCGTGGTGGACATCCCTTTGGGCGGCGGCAAGGGAGGCGTGACCTGCACCCCCAGAGATCTGTCTTTGGGGGAGAAGGAACGCCTCAGCCGCGGCTACATCCGTCGCGTGGCCAATTTCATCGGTCCGGAGATCGATGTACCCGCGCCCGATGTCTACACCGATCCCCAGGTGATGGCCTGGATGCTGGATGAGTACGAGACAATCCAGGGCCGCCACGTGCCGGGCGTCATCACTGGCAAGCCGTTGGCGCTGGGCGGCTCAGCCGGCCGCGGCGAGGCCACCGGCATCGGCGTCGTCGTGACCATCCGCGAGGCGTTGAAGGCGCTGCAGATCGTCTCCAACCAGACCACGGCCGCCCTGCAGGGCTTCGGCAACGTGGGCCAGGCCGTGGCCATTCACTACGTCAACAAGCTGGGCGGCAAGCTGCTCTGCGTCTCCTCCTGGGACCATGAGGACAAGGTCGCCTATACCTTCTTCAAGGAGGACGGCGCCGATCCCGTCTTCCTGCGCAGCATCACCGACTCCTTTGGCACGATCAACAAGGCCAAGGCGCTGCAGGCCGGCTACGACGTCCGTGACGGCGACGCCTGGCGCGCGGCCGAGGTGGATGTGCTGATCCCTGCCGCTCTGGAGAACATGATCACCGGACACACGGTGGATGAAATCTCGCCGCGCGTTAAGGTGCTGGCTGAGGCCGCCAACGGCCCCACCACCCCGGAGGCTGACCTGGCGCTGCACGAGCGCGGCGTGTTCGTCATCCCCGACTTCCTCTGCAATGCCGGCGGCGTGACCGTCAGCTATTTCGAGCAGGTGCAGAACGCTTATAACTTCTACTGGCCCGAGGACGAGGTGCATCACCGCCTGGATCAAAAGATGACCGGCGCCTTCCACAGTGTGCACGATATGGCCCAGCGCATGAAGGTCCACAATCGGCTGGCGGCCTACCTGGTCAGCGTGGAACGGGTAGCCAGGGCTATGAAGCTGCGCGGCTGGGTATAGCGCAGAGCGGCGGACCGTAAAGCCAGAATGAGCCGTTATAAACCGCGCTTCCAAGGCAGAACCCCCGCCCAGCTTCATGGCTGGGCGGGGGTTCTGCCTTGGAGAATGCGCCTGTGGGCTCGAATGGCCCAGCCGGGCGGAGGGTTTTCAATCAGCAACAACGACTGACCAGTCTAGTGGCTGTGACCGGAGATCTGGCCGCGAACCTCACCGGTAGGATTGGGGGTCGTATGAACGTTGACGTACGCGTTGCCAGCTTGAATGGCCGCCACCAGATCGTCGACTGACTGACCAGTCAAGGGACCGACCAAATTCTGATCGCGGATCACACCTGTCGCCAGAACACCGTCGTGCCGCCCGGGTATGAGCTGGGCAGGCGACTGAGGCGGGTAGAGCCAGACAACGACCGGTCCATTGACGCCAGCCGGCGCCAGATGGATATGAGCCTGGGTGACGTTCTCGATATTGCTGACGATCAGGCGGTAGGAGAGCTCAGCGCCATCCTTGCTCAGTTGGAAGATAGCCTGCCCCTGGGCCGATGTGAGCACTGCGGTGGGAATCTCATTGGCGCCGCTGAGGTGGGTCCGGAAATTACCGCCAGCCGCCAGGGCGATGCCTGTGGTTGCCAGCAAGACAACCAGGACCAGTATGCCGATTCTGTGACTTTTCTTCATACGTTTATCTCCTTTTTGTACAATAGTTGCGCACTACTTGCCAGTATAGCTGCTTGGATGCATCAGGTATGTAATGCAGCTTAATCTTCTGCCCGTGATGCAAGAACAGGCAGGCCGCCAGCGTATGCGCTGCCGCCACGAAGGAGCGAGAGGCATGCACTGAGCGGCAGGACAGATTGGCCCGGCTTGACAAAGCGCCCAACGCAGGGTATAGCTATAGCATGGTGACAATTACACCGATTGCTTGACGACCCGGATCGTTGGCATATGTATCGTAGCGGAAGCCGACTCACAAGCCATGTCTACAACCTTCACCCTTACTCTTACCAGCATCGCCCACGGCGGCGAGGCCATCGGCCACCATGACGGCAAGATTATCTTCGTGCCCTACGCCATCCCTGGCGAGACGGTGCAGGTCGAGATCGTCGAGGAGAAGCAGCGCTGGGCGCGGGCGCGGCTGCTGCGCGTCCTCCAACCGTCGCCCGACCGCGTGCTGCCTCCTTGTCCCTACTTTGGGCCGGCTCAGTGCAGCGGCTGCCAGTGGCAGCACATTGCCTATGAGCGCCAGTTGGAGCTCAAGGCCGAGGTGGTGGCTGACCAACTGCGCCGCCTGGGCCGCATCGAGCAGCCGCCGCTGCTGGAGCCCATTGCGCTGGCCAGCGACGAGGGCCTGCTGAACTTTGGCTATCGCAACCATGTCCAACTGGTGACTGACGCCGATGGCCGCCTGGGCTACGTGCGCGATGGGGTCGGTCAGGGCGAGGCCAGGGGCGAGATGCGCCGCCAGGGCGTGCGCACCTCCGCCCAGCCAGCCCAGGACGTGATCGCCGTCGATGAGTGCCTGCTGCTGCACCCCTTGCTGGACGAGATGCACGGCGCGCTGCTGGCCGGCATCGCCGAGGCTGAGCCGGTCGAGGTGGACCAGGCAGAAGAAGAGGCCCCGGAGGTCCCCAGCGAGGCGCCGGTGATCATTCGCCGGCTCAATCTGCGCGCGGGCGTCAACACGGGCCAGCGTCTGCTGGCCTTCGAGACGGCCGGCGACCGCGCGCCCGGCTTCCTGATCGAGGACCTGCCGGTGCGCTGCGTGGTGCGCCGCCGCGATGGCTCCATCGAGGGTCTGATCGGCGAGCCGTGGATCGAGGAGGAGGTCGCCGGGCGAGTCTTCCGCGTCTCCGCCAACAGCTTCTTCCCGGTCAACACAACCGGCGCCGAGGCGCTGGTCGATCTGGCGATGGAGATGCTGGCGCCGCAGGGCCACGAGACGCTGCTGGACGGCTACTGCGGCGTGGGGCTGTTCGGCCTGAGCCTGGCCGGGCAGGTGGGGCAGGTGATCGCGATCGAGGAGTCGGAGGCGGCCTGCGAGGACTTCGCCTGGAACGCGCGCGACCTGGACAACGTGACGCTGCACGAGGGGTTGGTGGAGGAGGTGCTGGCCGCGTTGGTTGAACCGGGGGACGGGCTCGGTCAGGAGACCGGCCCGAGCGAAAATACAGGCGCCGGCCATAGCGAAGGCGGGCTCGGTCAGGAGACCGGTCCGAGCAGGCAAGGGCGCATCGACCTGGCCGTGATCGACCCGCCGCGCAGCGGGGCCGGGCCGGAGGTCGTCCAGCACCTGGCGCGGCTGGGCGTGCCCCGGCTGCTTTACGTCTCCGACGATCCGGCCACCCTGGCCCGCGACGCCCGGCTGCTGGTCGAGGCCGGCTATCGGCTGGAGCAGGTGCAGCCGGTGGACATGTTCCCCCAGACCTACCACGTCGAGAGTCTGGCGCTGTTCCGCCTGGCCGCCGCCTGAAGCGCCGCACTGGCACTGTAAAACAATCCGCCGGATTGTTGCGGGTCGTACCGCCGCAATCCGGCGGATTGCGTTACTGGGTTAGGCTTTCCTGCTCACCCAACCACACCCCGCTCACCAGCTCCACCTGCAAATCCAGCGCCCGCTGGAGGACGTCCAGGTTGCGGCTGGCGTCCCATAGCTCGATGCGCGCGTCGCCGGCCTCCAGCGTCTCGATCTGCAGCCAGCCGTTGGCCAGGTCCAGGTGGCAGCGCACGGCCCGCACCACCTGGCTGCGGCCGCGCTCCAGGAATTCGGACAGGCGCAGCATGCCGGCCAGGATCGGCAGGGCGCGCTGATCTTCGTCGCTGAACAGCGTCCCCAGCCCGCCGGCCTTGGGGTTGCCCTTGCGGTGATACTGGGCCAGCAGCGCGATCATGGCCAGCTCGCGCGGGCTGTAGCCGGGCAGGCCGCTGTTCTGGATGATGTAGGCCGAGTGGTGATGGTGATAGTAGAAGTCGACGCGGATGCCGATGTCGTGCAACATGCCGGCCGCCCAGAGAAGCTGGCGATAGCTGGCGCCCAGTCCGTGCGCCGGCTGCAGTTGGTCGAACAGTTGCAGGCTGAGCGTTGTCACGTGGCGGCTGTGAACGCCGTCGCAGTCGAAGTTGCGCGCCAGGTTGAGCACGCTGAACTGGCGCAGGTCGTCGAAGACCGGCTGCGGCTGACCGGCCAGGAAACGCTGGTAGAAGACGCCCTCGCGCAGCCCTTGCTGGCTGATGGTGATGCGTTCGAATCCGCTGTGTTCCAGCAGAGCCGCGTAGGCCAGCGCGCCGCTCTGGATGATGTCGGCGCGGTCCACGTCCAGACCGGCGATCCTGAGCCGCTCCTTCTGGCTCATGCGCCAGTAGCGGCCGGCCATGTCCACGATACTGGCGGCAACCAGCTCGTAGCCGTTGACCATGTCCAGCGGAAAGTTGTTGGCGGCCTGGTCGATGCGGGCCAGGTTGCGCACGGTGCCGCCCAACGCCACCAGGCTGTCGCCCGGCCGGGCGCGAAACCACTCCAGCGGCGCCAGTTGCTCGGCCAGAAAGGCGCTGAGGCTATCGACCGCGGCCAGCTTGGCCCGGTCGTAACCCAGGAACAGGTCGCTCAGCCGCAGCGCGCCCAGCGGCAAGCTGACCGTGCGCCCTGGCAGCCCGCCGCGCACCTCCACGATCTGCGCGCTGCCGCCGCCCAAGTCGATCACAAAGCCCTCGCGCAGGCCCACGCCGTTTAGCGCGCCCAGCGCGCCGTAATAGCCCTCGTCCTCGCCGGAGAGCAGGCGCGGCTCCCAACCGGTCTCGGCCCGCACCCTGGCCAGGAAGGAGTCGCCGTTGCGCGCGTCGCGCACGGCGCTGGTGGCGGTCATGATCACGTCGTCGATGCCCTGTGAGCGGCAGAAGCTGGCGAACATGCGCATGGCCTGCTGCGCGCGCTCGATGGCCGCCGCCCGCAGCGCCATACCGTTGCCCATGCCCTCGCGCAGCCGCACCACCTCGCGCACCTCCTCCACCAGGTGGAAGCGGCGGCCCGGCTCGTACTCGTAGACCACCAGGCGGGTGGTGTTGGATCCCAGGTCGATAATGGCGATTCGTTGGCTCATGCTGTGCTCGCTGCTGTGGAAGTTCCGTGACATTATACACGAAGAAGCGGGCAGGCAGTAACTGGCGCGTTGGGAGTTGACACAATAGCCCGGCCAACCTACAATCCAGGCGCACGGATCGCTATGACTGGTCTGTGCAAAGCCGCAATGCCAACTATGAACTCTGCCAACGCGGAGTCGAGCCGCTAGGCGGGTCAGCGCGCCCGATTCGCACCGGCAAACCCGGCTGACACCTGCACTTGCGCCGGAGCGCAGTGCAGGTGCAAGTGAGCCTCGACTCCGTGCCGTATTTGGAATTGCTGGTGCGAAGCCACCGAGCCACGCATCGCCCAAAGCGGGCACGGTCAGGAGACCGGCCCGAGCCGTTACACGTGATGAACGACGACAAACCTCCCAGTACGTGCAGCAGTCTCCCCACAGGCCGCCGCTTGGCGGCGTGGGATGCTGCGCGCGCTGGCTGCCACAACTCCATATCGGTTTCGAGGAGGCGCTGGCCGGGCTGTCGTCCTGCTCCATGACGCCCTGCACCCGCTGATGGTCCGCTGCGCCGCTGCTGACTGACCCGCTTTCACCTCCTCGATATAGTTGCAGGAGGTGCCCATGGAGCGGGTTTTTGATTTGGATGCGGTCCTGGCCGAGGTGCGCCGCGCCCTGGAGGCGGGCCGGATCGACGAGGCCGTGCGTTTGCTCAGCGACCAGCGACCGGCCGATCTGGTCGAGGTTTTCGAGGAGCTGGAGGACGAGGAACAGGTCGATCTGCTGCCGCGCCTGGAGGTCGAGGATTCGGCCGACGTGCTGGAGTACATGGACGACCTGGAGGCCGCCGATCTGGCCGACGAGCTGACCGACGCCGACCTGGCCCGGATCATCGACGAGATGGAGCCGGACGAGGCGGCTGACTTGTTGGGCGACCTGGAGCCAGAGCGCCGCCGGACGATCCTGGCCCAGCTCGAAGATCCCGACGAGATCCGGCCGTTGTTGCTCTACGACGACGAGACGGCCGGCGGTCGCATGACCAGCGACGTGCTGGTGTTGCGGCGGCGCATGACCGTAGCCGATGCTTTGCAAGCCGTGCGCACCACTGCGCCCTCTCCCTCGGCTGAGACGCTCTACTACCTCTACGTGGTGGACCGAGACGGCCGGCTGGTGGGCGTGACCTGCCTCTACGATCTGCTGCGCGCCGACGCCAGAGCGCTGATAGCCGACATCATGTCCAGCGACGTGATCTCGGTGCGGGCAGACGTGGACCAGGAACAGGTGGCCCGCTTGATGACCCGCTACAGCCTGCTGTCGGCGCCGGTGGTCGGCTATGGCGACGTGCTGCTGGGCGTTATCACCCACGACGACCTGCTGGACGTGATGGAACAGGAGGCCACCGAGGACATCCAGCGCCAGGGCGCTATGCAGCCGCTGGACCGCAATTACCTCGACACGCCGGCCCTGACTGTGGCGCGCAAGCGGGCTGGCTGGCTGTTGCTGCTTTTCTTCACAGGCACCCTGACCAGCCGTGTGCTGCAGGCTTTCGAGGCCGAACTGGCGGCTGTGGTGTCGTTGGCTTTCTTCATTCCGCTGCTGATCGGCACCGGCGGCAACGCGGGCGCCCAAACCACCAGCACCATCATCCGCTCCCTGGCCCTGGGCGAGATCGACCTGGACGACGCCTGGCATGTGCTGTGGCATGAGCTGCGAGTAGGTATGCTGCTGGGGCTGATCGTCGGCGTGATCGGCTTCGGCCTGGCTCTGTTTTGGGAAACGCAGTTCAGCGTCGCCCAGGCGGTTGCGCTGGCCCTGCTGGCGATCGTCGTCTGGGCCAACGCAGTGGGCTCACTTTTGCCCTTGCTGGCCACCCGCTTGCACATTGATCCGGCCCTGGTCTCTAACCCGCTGATGAGTACTCTGGTCGACGCCACCGGTCTGCTGATCTATCTTCAGATCGCGAAGGTGATTTTAGAGCTATGAAACGACTCAGGACTGACAGTGCTAAGAAAGACGCAGCACTTTCAGTCCTACATGTAGGAGTAACCTATGCCATCCAACGACCTTTCGCTTTTCACCCCTATCCAACTGCGCGGCGTTACGGCCCGCAACCGGCTGTGGATCTCGCCTATGTGCATGTATTCGGTCTACGCCGAGGACGGCATTCCCACCGACTGGCACCTGGCGCACTATGGCAGCCGCGCCGTGGGCGGGGCCGGGCTGATCATCGTGGAGGCCACGGCTGTGGAGCCGCGCGGCCGCATCAGCCCGCAAGACCTAGGGCTGTGGGATGACGCCCAGGTGCCCGCCTTTGCCCGCCTGGCCCGTTTCATGGCCGACAACGGCGCTGTGCCTGCTGTACAGTTGGGTCACGCAGGCCGCAAGGCAGGCGTACCGGGCGCGATCGGCCCCAGCGCGCTGGCCTTCTCCGCCAACTATGCTACGCCGCAGACTATGAGCCAGGGCGACATCGACCAGGTGATTGTGGCCTTTCAAGCGGCGGCGCGGCGGGCCAGCGAGGCAGGCTTCCAGGCCGTAGAGCTTCACTCAGCCCACGGCTATCTGCTGCACCAGTTTCTTTCCCCACTCAGCAACCAGCGTGACGACGGCTATGGCGGCCCATTCGACGGCCGCGTCCGCCTGCTTCTGGAGGTGGTGCGGGCCGTGCGGACTGAATGGCCTGCCGAATTGCCCCTGTTCGTGCGCATCAGCGCTACCGACTGGGCCGAGGGGGGCTGGGACGTGGAGCAGAGCGTCGAGCTGGCGCGACGGCTGCGCGCCGAGGGGGTGGACCTGGTGGACGTCTCGTCGGGCGGGCTAACCCTGGCCCAGCAGATCCGGCCGGAGCCAGGCTACCAGGTGCCCTTTGCCCAGCGCATCCGCCAGGAGGCTAGCATCGCCACCGGCGCAGTGGGGCTGATCAGCGAGGCCGAACAGGCTGACGCCATCGTGCGCGCTGGCCAGGCCGACTCAGTGCTGATCGCCCGCCAGTCGCTGCGCGATCCCTATTGGCCGTTGCGCGCAGCACGCGAGCTGGGCATTGAGTTGGAAGCGCCCACCCAGTACCGCCGCGGCTGGTGAGCGGGCTGCCTCTCGTGCTGATAAAACGGGCTTCGATGTTATGACGCGTGCAAGATCAACTCGCGTAGCCTCGGGACAGGCTGCGGCCACTGGCCGGCGCGCTGCAAGGTGCGAATAGCCTGGTGCACGGCTGTGCGCTGGGCCAGCACTTCGTCGGGAGTGGTCGCCTGGAGATGGTTGTGCAGATAGTCATCCAGCATGTTGAGGCAGGCAGCAAAGAGCGTCAGGGCATCTATACTGGCCAACCGGCAGTCGAAGGCCGCGTCGCTTTCCTTCCACTCCGCGCGTAGCCTGGCCAGCTCCGCCTCGACCTCTGTCTCCAGCGTCGCCACCAACCCGCCGCTCTCCTCGATATCGAAGATGGGGGCCGGGGATGTCAGATTACAGTGGGTGCAGGTGTCGTTGGTTTCGACCTCCAGCAAGCCGCCCAACGACATACCGACCTTCATGTCTCCGCTGTGGGAGATGAGCATGAAGCGGCCAAAAGCGACCTGATAGCGCGCCGGCGCCTTGAGGAAGGGATGGACTATCTCTACCTGAGTCGTCTTGTCGCCATTGCAGACAGAAAAGAGAGCCGCCTTCGTATCGAAAAAGCGATCGGACTGCGGCGCGGCCGGGTAGACATCCAGCGCTGCATAGCCCAAGGGGGGGCGGTAGCTCGATGGGTGCAGGAAGTAGCCGTAGCGTTGACGGTCGGTCATGGATGCGCCTTACCCTTGATTCACCAACGCGCGAATCGCTGCGGGCGTCGGCGTTGGCCGGCTGCTGGCCAGGTCGATGAAGCAGGTGGTCTGGCGGGCGGACGCACGCAGCTGACCGTCGACGGTGAATTCGGCCTGTAGCACCTGACGCACCGGTCCGGCCTCTGCCAGCCACATGCGTCCTTGCACAGCGTCGAAGAGGCGGATGGCGCGCTTGTAGTCGATCTCTGTGCGCAGCAGCACCGGGGCGATGCCTTGTGCTTGCATGGCTGTGTCCAGCGGGAAAAACTCGGCCAGCATCTGCAAGCGCAGATCCTCCAGCCAGCGGACGTAGACAATGTTGCTGACAAAGCCTACGAAGTCGATGTCGTAGGTGCGAACAGGGATGGGGAGGGTGATTTGATACGGCATGGAAGTTTCAGGTGGCGGGTGACAAGTTGCAGGCGCAGGTTAGGCGACCGATCACGTTTTACGACTGGCGTATACCCGTAACAGCCCGTATTGTACAGCGGCAGCGGCAAATCGCCAACCTGGCGCCTTACGCCTGGTACTACTTCGCCATTTTTGCCGCAGTGGTGGTGGGATTGATCCTCTAACCAATGCCGGCCGCGGCCATCGGCTTGATCGGCGTCGTGCTGATCGCGATGGCGGCGATCTCCTTCCTGATCCATTACCTCTTTGCCAGTATCACAGCTCAAGTCACCGCGGTACTGCCGGTCTTCCTGGCGGCCGGTGTTGCGCTGCCAGGCATGAACATGGTCGTCTACTCTCTGCTGCTCTGCTTCACCCTGGGCATCATGGGCATCATCACTCCCTACGCCCCCGGCCCCAGCCCGGTCTACTACGGTAGCAGCTTTGCGGCGCGCAAGGACTTCTGGGTTTTGGGCCTGATCTTCGGCCTGATCTCCTGGTTACACTGCTGGTGATTGGCACACCGTATCTGCTGGCAATTTACGGCTAGTGCGGCGTCCTACTCACCGGCCGGGCGTCGCTGCTTTTTCAGACCGGTTTGACAAGCCAGGCTATCGCCGTTTACAATCCATCGCAGGCAGTGCATGCCCGGCCGCCCATAAGTATCCTGACCGCTGCTCGCTGCTTATCGCCTCATGGATGTCACCGCTTTCCTCACCCACCTGCAACGCCAATCTTTCTACCAGGGCCAGATCGTTCATCTGGAGCAGATCCCGCGCCGCTCGGCCGTCTATGGCGCGCTGCAAGCGCCGCTACACCCGGACTTGCAGGCGCAGTTGCGCGCCCAGGGCATCGAGCGCCTCTTCACCCACCAGGCCGAGGCGGTCAACGCCGCGCGCGCCGGCCGGCATGTAGTAGTGGTCACCAGCACGGCCAGCGGCAAGACACTGTGCTACAACCTGCCGGTGCTGGAGGCGATCCTGGAGAGGCCGGTGGCGCGCGCGCTGTATCTCTTTCCGACCAAGGCGCTGGCGCAGGATCAGATGCGCAGCCTGCGGGAGTTGGGCTGCGAGGCAGGCAAGGGGCCCGCTACGGCTGCGCCTGTTCGACCAGCAAGTGGCCCCCTCTCCCCTGAGGCGAGGGGGAATCAGTCCCTGCCCATCACCGTGGGAACCTACGATGGCGACACGCCGCAGGCCCGACGCAGCAAGTTGCGCCAGCAGGGCCAGATCATCCTGACCAACCCCGATATGCTGCACGTGGGCATCCTGCCAAACCATGCGCTATGGGCCAGTCTCTTTCGCCACCTGCGTTACGTGGTCATCGACGAGGCGCACACCTACCGTGGTGTTTTTGGCTCGCAGGTGGCCTGCGTGTTGCGCCGGCTGCGGCGGGTCTGCGCGCTGTATGGTTCAGATCCGCAGTTCATTGCGGCCAGCGCCACCATCGCCAACCCCGGCCAGCACCTGGCCGCGCTGACCGGTGTGGAGCCGCTGGTGATCGACGACGACGGCAGTCCGGCCGGCCCGCGCAGCTTTGTTCTGTGGAATCCGCCGCTGCTTGGCAAGGCGGGGCGTGGCTCGGTCGGAGACCGGCCACAGCAAAAAGATGGGCCACAGCAAAAAGATGGGTCACAACAAGGAGGCGGGTCACAGCAAAAAGATGGGTCACAGCAAGGAGGCGGGCCACAGCAAGGTGGATTGCGGCGCAGCGCCAACGGCGAGGCCACAGCGATCTTCACGTCCCTGATTCGCAATGAAACCCGCACGATCGTTTTCACGCGGGCGCGCAAGGTGGCGGAGCTGATCCTGCGCTACGCGCGTGAGGAGTTGGGTAAAGGCCAGCGGCCAGCGGGCCAGGGCAAGCGCAAGATCAGTACAGCGAGGGGCAGCGACTTGGCGCCGTCAGACAACACCCATTACGGATTACGGGTTACTGATTACGCCGCCCGCATCGCGGCTTACCGAGCGGGCTACACGGCCGAGCAGCGTCGCCAGATCGAAAGTGACCTATTCAACGGCCGGCTGCTGGGCGTGACAGCCACCAACGCACTGGAGTTGGGCATCGATGTGGGTGGGCTGGACGCTGCCGTGCTGGTGGGCTATCCGGGAACGGTGGCCAGCCTGTGGCAGCAGGCTGGCCGGGCCGGCCGCGGCAGCGAGCCTTCGTTAGCCGTTCTGATCGGCCTGGACAATCCCCTGGATCAGTACTTCCTGCGCCATCCGGCCGACCTGTTTGGCCGGCCCCACGAGCACGCGCTGATCGATCCTGACAATGTCTATGTGCTGGCCCTTCACCTGCCTTGTGCTGCAGTCGAAGCGCCGTTGAGCAACATCGCCGGGCCGGGCCGTTTTGACGACGAGGCGTTGTTCGGTCCTGGCTTCGTGCCGGCTATGGTGCAACTGGAGGAGCAGGGCTTGCTGGAGTTCTATGGCGACCGCTGGACCTACGCCGGCCCGCCGAATGCGTATCCGGCCGAGAAGGTCAACCTGCGTTCGGCCAGCGGCGGCCGCTTCGCTCTGCTGGACGAGGCGCGCAACTACCGCACCCTGGAGGAGATCGAAGCCAGCAGTGCGCCGCAACGGGTGCATCCGGGCGCGGTCTATCTGCACCAGGGAGAGAGCTACCTGGTGACCCGCTACGACGCGGAGATGAGCTTTGCCGTGGCCCGGCCGGCCGAGGTGGACTATTACACCGTGCCCAGGGAGTGGAGCGATGTGCGCATCGTGCGCTCGCTGGCGCACCGCCCCATCCCCGGCGGCAATGCCTATTTCGGCCATGTGCGGGCTACGTCACAGGTGATCGGTTATCGCCGGCTGCGCCACTACTCGGACGAAGTGTTGGGAGAGGAGATGCTAGAGCTGCCGCAGACTACTTTCGAGACGGCCGCGCTATGGTGGGACCTGGCGCCGGAGATCGTGGCCGCCTGTCAGCGCCGCGGGCTGGACTTCCTGGGCGGCATCCATGCGGCCGAGCACGCCTGCATCGGCATTCTACCCCTCTTCGCCATGTGCGACCGCTGGGATATCGGCGGCTTGAGCACGCCCCGCCATGCCGACACGGACATGCCCCAGGTCTTCATCTACGATGGATTCCCCGGCGGCGTGGGCATTGCCGAGCGCGGCTTCCAGGATCTGCCCGCCCTGTGGCGAGCGACCTATGAGGTGATCGCGGCTTGCCCCTGCGAAGCCGGCTGTCCAAGCTGCATCCAAAGCCCCAAGTGCGGCAACAACAACCAGCCGCTGGACAAGGCAGCGGCCAAGCTGATCCTCGGTATGTTGTTGCAGGGCCAGTGGTAAAAAGCGCTTTGGTTGACCTTTTCCAGCCCCAATGCTACAATCGACTACAACCGGCCCATGCTTGTTGGCATCGCTTGTTGGACGAAAGAATTGCGTGAAGGATGAGCGAGCTCAATGGCACTGGGATGAGCGAAATTGCCCGACGCCCTGTAACGGGCAGCGAGATTCGCAGATCGTCCTTGTCGGTTCACGAATTGTCCCATGACCCACGACCAATGGATCATCTTCGGCACACTGGCGCTGACGCTGGTGTTGTTTGTCACGGGTCGCTGGCGCTATGATGTGGTGGCGCTGCTGGCGCTGCTGATTGTCACGCTGGCCGGCCTGATACCGGTCGATCAGGCCTTCAGCGGCTTCAGCAACGCGGCCGTCGTGACGGTGGCAGCCGTGTTGGTGCTCAGCCGCGGCCTGCAGAACTCCGGCCTCGTGGATGTCATCGGCCAGCAGTTGGCGCGGCTGAAGGGTGGAGTTACGATCCAACTGGCAGCCTTGACCGGCATTACCATGGTTTTGTCGGCCTTCATGAACAATGTGGGAGCGCTGGCGCTGTTGATGCCGGTCACACTGCGGCTGGCAGCTAAGAAGGATATTTCTCCCTCGGTCTTTCTCATGCCGATTGCCTTTGCCTCGCTGCTGGGGGGCATGTCCACGCTGATCGGCACCCCGCCTAACATCATCGCCGCCTCTTTTCGTGAATCGACCGGCGCGCCTCCCTTCGCTATGTTCGATTTCACGCCGGTGGGTCTGGGAGTGGCTGTGGCTGGTCTGTTGTTCATTGTCCTGGCCGGCTGGCGTCTGATCCCCATCCGCCGCAGCCAGTCCAACCTGGGCGGGCTGTTCGAGATCGAGAAATACACCACCGAAGTGCGTGTGCCTGAGGACTCCAGATTGATCGGCAAGCGGCTCAGCGAGGTTGGCGCCGTGGCCAAGGCGGAGATGACCGTGGTGGGGTTGGTGCGCGATGGTGAGCGACGTCTGGCGCCATCGCCGCTGATCAAATTCCGCACCGGCGATATTCTGATCGTCAGCGCAGATACGACTAACCTGGAGACCCTGGTCAACGATGCTCGCCTGCAGTTAGTTGGCAGCGAAAAGATCGTGCGAGCCGACCTGGAGTCCGACGAGGTGACGCTGCTGGAGGCGGTGATTGCGCCTAACTCGCTGATGGTCGGCGGCACGGCTTTCAGCCTCAACCTGCGCCGCCAGCACGGCGTCAACTTACTGGCCATCTCCCGCCAGGGCGCCCGCCTGCGCACCCGACTGGATCGCATTCGCTTCCGGGTGGGCGATGTCTTGCTGCTGCAAAGCCATGCGGACACGGCCAAGGACCTGCTGGCGACTCTGGGCTGTTTGCCTCTGGCCCAGCGGGATCTGCGCATCGGCCAGCAGCGCCGGCTGATCCTCTCACTGATCATCTTTGGGACAGCGCTGCTGACCTCGGCGCTGGGCTGGGCGCCGGTGCAAATCGCTTTCGTGGCTGCGGTGGTGGCCATGGTCATCGCCAAGCTGCTGACCCTGCGTGAGGCTTACGACAGCGTCGACTGGCCGATCATCATACTGCTCGGCGCCATGATCCCCGTGGGCATGGCGCTGGAGACCACTGGCGGCGCTCAACTGGTGGCCGAGTCCTTGTTGACCATCGGCGATGGGGTGGGGCCTCTCGTCATGCTGGTGGTTGCGCTGGTGATGACCATGTTCCTGTCCGACCTGGTCAACAATGCGGCCGCGGTCGTGTTGATGGCGCCGATCGGGATCAGGATCGCCGATGGCTTGGATGTCTCGGTCGATCCGTTCCTGATGGCTATCGCTATCGGCGCATCCTGCGCCTTTCTGACCCCCATCGGGCACCAGTCCAACACCTTGGTCATGGGCCCTGGCGGCTACCGCTTTGGCGATTACTGGCGCATGGGCCTGCTGCTGGAGGTCATCGTGGTGGTCGTCGCCATTCCACTCATCCTCCTCGCCTGGCCGTTTACACCATGAAAGCGTGTCTCTATGTCCCAAATGCTCATTGTAATCCTTTGACACACGTTTGAGGCAGTGTTATACTACCGGAACGTAACAGGGATCATCATTTTCTGGCCACGATGCGCCAGTCCATCGATCAAGAAGCCGGCCAGTGGGCCGGATTCTTGCACTATGGAAATGTAGGACCACAGACCGACAACTGCAACAATTGTTTGTACCGTAGGTACAGAGGTTGCATGAATTCGATGCTTGCGCACGCTTTCATCAGCTTGATCAAGGTGTAAGGAGAAACAAGAATGGCCGAGCGTATCAAGCCGGTACACGTAGAAGAGGTCGAGGACGTCGTCATTCGCTTTGCTGGCGACTCTGGCGACGGCATGCAGCTCACCGGCACCCAGTTTACCAATACAGCAGCCATCATTGGCAACGACATCAGCACGTTGCCAGAGTACCCTGCTGAGATTCGCGCCCCGGTCGGTACCCTGGCCGGAGTCAGCGGCTTCCAGGTCCACATCGCCAGCACGGACATCTTCACATCGGGCGATGACCCCCACGTATTGATCGCTATGAACCCGGCCGCGCTCAAGGCCAGCCTGGGCGATCTGATGCCGGGCGGCACCATCATTGTTGATGTGGACGAGTTTAGCGCAGGCAATCTGAAGAAGGCGGGCTACGCGTCCAACCCACTGGAAGATGGCTCTCTCACCGGTTATCATGTTCACAAGGTGCGACTGACGACCCTCAACCGGCACTCAGTCGAGGGGATCGAAGGGCTTTCGACCAAAGAGATCAACCGGTCCC
>JAAEKA010000693.1 GCA_014155705.1 Anaerolineae bacterium clx_CAG2
AAATCTAGACACCCTGTCACCTTGTCACCCTGTCACCTTGTCACCCTGTCACCTTGTCACTTTCTTATCACTATGCCACACCTCCTCCGCCTCGGCCGGGCTGACTTCGATGTCGATCCCGACCAGCAACAAGAAGCTATTGAGCGCTACGATGAAGGGCGCGGGCTGATCGGCGGCGACCCCAACCGCCGGCCAGGCCACATCCGTTGGCGGCCGATTCCTGAGGAGCAGCCGTATTTCCGGTTGATCGATGTCAGCGCGGAGAAGCGGGCGCGGTTGGCGGACTTTCTCGGCGAGGAGCTAAGAGGAACTGAGAGGAACCCGCAGGAGATCGATGAGGCTGGCGAAACCGTTCAGCTTGGCGGAATGCCAGGGCCACTGGAGGTGGAGATTGGCTTTGGGACAGGGGAGTTCTTGCTGGGGCGGTCACAGGCGCAGGCGGGGCGGCGCTTCTTAGGCTTCGAGGTCAAGCGGGATCTGTGTCGCAGCGTGATCAAGCAGATACAGCGGTCCGGGCTGGAGAACGTGTGGATCAGCGACGACGACGCGCGCTGGGCGCTGCCGAAGCTTGACCTGGCCGGCCGGGTGGACGTGATCCACGTGCTCTACCCCGACCCGTGGTGGAAGCGGCGCCACCAGGTCAAACGACTGTTCACCCTGCCCTTCCTCGACCTGGTGCATCAATTGCTGACGCCCGGCGGCCTGCTGCACGTGCGCAGCGATGTGGAGGGCTATGCCCAGCTTATCGAGCAGGTGGCGGCCGAACACGGCGGCTTTTCTGGCAACGACCCTGCCCAGGCCGTGACCTTCGACGCCGATCCGCCCACGCGGCGCGAAGCCTACTGTCGCGAGATCAACCGCCCGTTTTGGCTGCTGGGGTTTTGCAAGCGGTAGTAGGTGATCACTTGCCTTAACGTTTCATCCAGAGAGATGGTGGGCTGCCAGCCGATGGCCTGATGAATCTTGCTGACGTCCGGCACGCGGCGCAGCATATCCTCAAAGCCGGCGGCATAGGCCTCGGCATAGGGCACCAGGGTGACCTGGTCGCGCCAGGCGTCGTCCTGTCCATGCACCAGGGCCAGAGTCCGCCGCGCCAGGTCCAGGATGGTGACTTCCTCAGTGGATCCCACGTTGAAGACCTGGCCCACGGCTTCGTCAGACTCGGCCAGATCCGCGATGGCCCGCACCGAGTCGACCACGTTGCAGAAGCAGCGCGTCTGCGTGCCGTCGCCATAGACGGTCAGGGGCTGGCTGGCCAGCGCCTGCTGCACAAAGCGCGGAATCACCATGCCGTACTGGCCGGTCTGGCGCGGGCCGACGGTGTTGAAAAGACGGAAGATCACCACGGGCAGGCCATGCTCGCGCTGATAGGCCAGCGCCAGGAACTCGTCCACCATTTTGGAGGCCGCATAGGCCCAGCGGTTGCGCACCGTCGGCCCCAACACCACGTCGTTGGCCTCGCTGTAGGGCACGCGCTCGCTCTTGCCGTAGACCTCCGAGGTGGAGGCTACCAGCACCCGGGCCCGGTAGCGCAGGGCAGCCTTTAGCACCGCTTCCGTGCCCATGATGTTGGTCTCGATGGTATGCACCGGCTTCTGAATGATCAATTGCACGCCTACCGCGGCCGCCAGGTGGAAGATCACATCGCACTCGCTGACCAGCCGGTCCAGCACCATCTCGTTGCCGATGGTCTCGATGGCGAAGCGGAAGCGTTCGTGCCCGATGAGGTGCTGCACGTTGGCCAGGCTGCCGGTGGACAGATCGTCGATGATCGTCACGTGATGGCCGCGCGCCAGCAACGCCTCGGCAAGATGTGATCCAATGAAGCCGGCGCCGCCGGTGATGAGGGTTCGGGTCATAATGGGATGGGTAGATGGGTAAATGGGTAAATTTGGTAGATTGGTGGCCGGAAGAGCGCGACCCATTTACCAGTCTACCACTATACCAACGTTTCAGACCACACGTTCTGTGGACCGGATCAGACCCTTGTCGATCAGGTAGTTGACAATGACGTGGGCGTTTTGTTCTGGGGTGTTGGCGACGGTGTCCAGTGTGATCTCGGCGTGGTCGGGCGCCTCATAGGGGTCGTCGATGCCGGTGAAGTCCTTGATCTCGCCGCGCCGCGCTTTGGCGTACATGCCCTTGACGTCGCGCTGTTCGCAGACCTCGATGGGCGTGTCCACGAAGACCTCGACGAAGTGATCGCTGCCCACCAGGGCGCGCACATCGTTGCGGGTGGCGCGGTAGGGGCTGACGGCCGCGCAGACCACCGTGCCGCCGTGGCGCACCAACTCGCCGGCCACGTAGCCGATGCGGCGGATGTTGATGTCGCGGTCTTCCTTGCTGAAGCCCAGTCCCTTGGACAGATGCGTGCGCACCACATCGCCGTCCAGCACCGACACCTGCCGGCCATGCTCCAGCAGCAACTGAGTCAGCACCTCGGCTGTGGTGGACTTGCCCGAGCCGCTCAGGCCGGTGAACCAGATGCAGACGCCTTGTTTGTGGCGCGGCGGGTAGGTCTCGGCCAGGATGTCGGCCACCTCGGGGCGGGTGAACCATTCAGGCAGCTTCTTGCCGTTGTTCAGATACTCGTCGCGCACCTGGGTGCCGGAAATGTCGGCCGTGCGCGTCGCCTGCGAGATGCGCGAGACCTCCTCGTAGCGGTCCTCGTCTGGCAGGTAGACCAGTTGGCGGAAGGGGGCCATGCCTACGCCCAGCTCCTCAGCGTGCTGCGCCACCATCTCCTGCGCGTCGTAGGGGCCGTAGAAGGGGTTGCCCTTGGAGTCTTTGCCGGGGCCGGCATGGTCGCGGCCGACGATCAGGTAGTTGGCGCCGTAGTTGCGGCGGATCAGCGCATGCCACACGGCCTCGCGCGGGCCGGCCATGCGCATGGCCAACGGCAGTAGCGCCAGCAGGATGCGGCCGGGATCGTAATAGCTGTTGGCCAGCGTTTTGTAGGTGCGCACGCGCGTGAAATGGTCCACGTCGCCCGGCTTGGTCAGGCCGACGACCGGATGCAGCAACAGCGTGCCGTCCACCTCCTGCGCGGCCCGCTTGGTCAGTTCCTCGTGCACGCGGTGCAGGGGGTTGCGGGTCTGGAAGGCCACCACGTTGGCATGGCCGAACTGGGCCAGGCGCGCGCGGGTCTGGGCCGGGGAGAGGCGCAAGTCCATGAAATCGTAATGCTTGGGCAGATTCAGCACCTGCAAGCGGCCGGAGAGGTTGAGCTTGCCCCAGCGGTGCATCTCGGCCACCAACGGATGGCGCAGGTCGGTGGAGCCGAAGACCTTGCGCGCCACCTCGTCCAGGTCCCAGGGGTAGATCTCCTCGATGGTCAGCACCGCCAGCAACTCGTTTTTGTCGTTGCGCAGCGCGATGTCCTGGTCCAGCTTGATCTCGGGGCCGGGGTTGGCTGGCAGGGTGACGGGGATAGGAAAGAGGCAGCCGTTGGCCAGCCGCATCTCGTCCAGCACCCTCTGGTGGTCGGCCTGACCCATGAACGCGTCCAGCGGCGAGAACGCGCCCACGGCCAGCATTTCCAGGTCGCAGACCACCCGGTCGGAGACCTGCAGCGAGGGAAGCTGGCTGGCGCGGGCCTTCAGCTCCTCGCGCTGCTGCTGGGGCGTCAGCAGGTCGACCAGTGCGCCGCCGTAGGGCGCGATCAAGGTTGTGGGATGGGGTGCAGTCACAGTGGCAACAACGCTCCTTTGACAGCCAGAAAAAAGCCGACGAGCGGCTTGCGCCGGTCAATCGGCCACGGTGGGTTTGGGTGGGAAGGACTGACAGTCCTGATTTACCAGCACAGGACTGTCAGTCCTCTAGTCATAGGCGCCCCCGGCAGGACTCGAACCTGCGACCAAGGGTTTAGGAAACCCCTGCTCTGTCCTCTGAGCTACGGAGGCGGACAGACATCCCCATTTTATCCATGATTGCGGCTGCCGTCTAGTTTGCAGGGCGCGTCGTGGGGCAACTGTGGGGGCATGAATGGCGGCGGCGGGTCGTTGCCTATGGCGATTGGTTGCGCCGCCATTCATGCCCCTACGCGCGTCATACGCCCAAATCCAACCCGCCCTGCACGCCCACGTTTTGTTTGACCTTTTGCGCTTGCTTGAACGTGCCATAGGCTGGCGGCATCTGCACCTGGGCGCCGTGCAGCAACTGTTCGACGGTCAGAATTTGCAGTCGCGGATATTTTTGGCGCCAGCCCGGCGACTCGTAGAAGCCCGCTGACACGGCCTCGATCTCCATCGGCTTCGTGGCCGGCTCCAGCGTGAGAAGCACGCCGATGGCGGCCTGCTCTCGTTCCAACGTGCCGCGCAGGTCGCGGATCGTCTGGCTGCTGACGCCGCCGCTCTTGACCTGGACGAGCACCCGCTTGGGCTTGCCGCTGGCGTCGTCGATGAAGGCGATCACGCCGTCGATGCCCTGATCCGCGCCTTTCTTGCCTTTCTTGCTGCCGGCCTCGCCGCCCACGGGCCGCGCCCGCAGCAGCGACAGCGCCCACCACTGGAACTGGAAGCGGTCATCCTGGGCCAACTGGCGCGCGGAGCCCAGGTCTTGCGGCTCGCCCAGCACATCGAATTCCGCGTCGGGGAACATCTCGCGCAGCCGGTACTTCTGGAGGGCGATAGACAGATGCGTGACGTCGATGCCGATCCAGCGGCGGCCCAACTTCTGCGCCGCCGCCACGGTCGTGCCGCAGCCGCAGAACGGGTCCAGCACCACGTCGCCGGGGTTGCTGCTGGCCTGGATGATCCGCTCCAACAGGGCCAGGGGTTTTTGGGTGGGGTAGCCGAGGCGTTCGGCCGCTTGGGAATTGATGGGATCAATGTCCGTCCATAGATTCTGAACTGGTTGGCCTTTCATTTCGTCCAGGAAACGTTTGTACTGCGGGACGGCTCCAGGCTTAGTTTGCACAATCCTGCCTTCTTGGAAAAGCCTCTCCATATTCTCCTGCGAATAACGCCAATATCTAGCAACTCCCAAGAATTCATACCGGGGATTTCCTTTGCTTGCGCCTCCGGGTCCGGTGAGATTATCTAAGCGATAGCGCCTCCCTGTAGCAGAGTCAATGTACTTGTACTTGCTGTCCATGTAATCAACACTGTAATCGACATGAAGTTGATTCCAGATGTAGGCGGAACTCTTTGAGTAGAACAGAATAGTATCTGTGACACGCCCGAAGTGATGCGATCCCTGGCGCGAATCACCATGAGCGGTAGTTCTTTTCCACACAATCTCGTTGACGAACCTATCGAGTCCGAATACCGTATCCAAAACAATCTTTAGGTAGTGGCTCGCCGTGGGGTCACAGTGCAGGTACAGGCTCCCCGTGGGCTTCAGCACGCGCCGCAGTTCCACCAGCCGCGCCGCCATCATCACCAGATAGGCCATCATCTGGTTTTCTCCGATAGCTCCGCGCAGCGCTCCAATCATCTGCCCTACTTTGCCGTTGATCTCGGTCACAAGCTCCGCGTACAGTTCTTCCGCCTGTGCGCCCCAATGCCAGGTGTCATCGAAGGCCGTGATCTGTGCTTCCGACGCCTGCCCGCTTTCCTCCTTGAACAGCACGTTGTACGAGCGGTTGGAGTTGAAGGGCGGGTCCAGGTAGACGAGATCCACGCTCTCATCGGCGATGTGCTCGCGCAGGATGGGCAGGTTGTCGCCGTAGAAGAGGGTGTTCTTGGTGATGGGTTTCGGGGACATGTAGCCCTCCTCTGCTCAGATGACCTAGTTCAACCCGCCATCAAGCAGGGTTACTGCTTCGGACGCTTGAAATAGAAATGGGTGTATTCACTGAGATAAACCTCAACCGCGGCTACCATTTCCCATCCCACCTCCCCCCATTGATTGAGGGTCTTCACAAGATTCTTGTCGTATGTCTTCATGCTTAGCTCGGCATACTCCCACTTGGTCATGATTTCCTTGCCTCCTAAAACATAGTCTTGCTGTCTGGTGTGCATACAAGACCGCCTTGAGACCTTTCTCAACGGCCTGCTGAGCATGAAAGTTGACTATAGAAGCATGGGCTTCGGGTTCTTGCTTTAGGATTCTGAAGGCAGTGATGTCACGGTCTGCCAGGCGTAGCCAGCGCCACGACTCCTCAATGTGTGGCTTCATAGAGCTGCCTCCCTTCCTTGCGCGCCCAATAGAGGACCGTGCCCGGCACCTGGCTTCGCCGCTGGTACTCCTCCTCTGAGTAGACCAGCACGTCCACGCCAACGCCCACGTTGCCCACAGCTTTGTGCAAGCGGATCATCTCGCTATACTTGTCAGGCGCTTCGGGCAGCACCACCATTAGGTCCAGGTCAGACCCTTGATCTGCATCCCCGCGCCCATAGGAACCGAACACGATGATCCGGTTTGGCTGCGCCGCAGCGATCACACGCTTAACAACCTGTTGCAGAGTCATTTCGTCGACCATTACGCTCAACTCCATCCATGGCCCGTGCCATCAAGACAACGCCTGGGGTGCGTCCAAGGGACACGAAAATAGGCTCAGATCGTCAAGCGACGAGGCGGCTTAGCTGGGAGACCTGCCGCCAGGTTACGCTTATCTGAGTGTGATTATAGCTCAGTTCTCAACCAACGCCAAGACGCCCCCGCCAGCGCTTGGCTGCTGGCTTCCATCATGCTATACTGCACTCCAATCAACCAACCACCAGCGCACACACCGCTGGCACGACACGCAGCAGGAGGGAACCCCAATGCGTCCACTCAAAGCGCTTCTGATCGGCGGCTTGCTGGCGCTGACGCTGGCGGCCGCTGCTGGCTCAGGTGGGGCGATGAACCCAGCGCAGCCGGTCAGCCTGTCCACCGTCTACCTGCCCCTGATCGCTCAGGGCACGCCGCGCGTCCGCCTGGCCGCGCTGTACTATGACAGCGAGACCACGGACGAGCCGGACGAGGCCTTTCGCCTTTGGAACGTCAGCGACTCTTCGGTGGAGTTGGCCGGCTATGGCGTGGGCGATGGGCGGCGTGTGGTCACGTTCCCTGCCATGACGCTGGCGCCGGGGACGGGGCTGTGGTGCGCCGGCGACGCCGCGGCCTTTGCCCGCTCCTACGGCTTCTCCCCCGACTGCGAATATGGCGCGGACAGCGATCCCCAGGCGCCCAACCTGAGCGGCGCTGCGCTGCGCTTTGCCAACACCGGCGGCCAGGCGCTGCTCTTCAACCGGGCCGGTGGGCTGGTGGACGCCGTGGTCTATGAAGGGGGCGACGCAGGCCAGCCCGGCTGGCAGGGGCCGGCCGTCGATCCCTATGCCCCCAGCAGCGCCTTCCCCGTCGAGGGCCAGATCCTCTACCGCAAGTTCGACTGGAGCACCGGCCGGCCCATCCCCGACAGCGACAGCCGCGCCGACTGGGCGCAGGACCCGGCCGACATCTACGGCGGCCAGCGGGTGCAGTATCCCGGCTGGGACCTGGAGCGCTTCGCTCGGCCGGCTGTCATCGCAGCCAGCGGCGTGTTGACAGTCGCGCTGGGGCCGGACAATCTCTTCGATGTGGCGAGCCAGACCCTGGCCGGCGCGCAGCACAGCATCCGCCTGGCCAGTTACACCTTCGAGCACGTGGCGCTGGCCGAGCTGCTTGCGGCCAGGGCCAGGGGCGGCGTCGCGGTGTCGGTGCTGCTGGAGGGCGCGCCGGCCGGCGGTCTCTCCGACCAGCAGCGCTACACAGCACAGGTGATCGAGGCAGGCGGCGGCCAGGTCTGGTTCATGGTCAACGACCGCAACGACGCCAGGGACCGCTACAGCAACCAGCACGCCAAGTTCGTCGTCGTGGACGACCGCCTGCTGCTGGTCAGCAGCGAGAATTTCAGTCCCGACTCCATGCCCGACGACGATAAAAGCGACGGTACCGTTGGCCGGCGCGGCGCGGCGTTGGTCGTCGACGATCCGGCCCTTGTCAGCCATGCCCGCGCCTTGTTCGACGCCGACCTGGACCCGCTGCACCACGCCGACCTCTTGCGCTGGGACGCGGCCGATCCTCGCTACGGCGCGCCGCCCCCTGGCTTCGTGCCCAACACGGCCAGCGGCGGCAGCGGCTACCAGTTGATCCATCCCCGGCCGCTGCGCACGACCGGCTCATGGACGGCTGAGTTCGTGCAGTCGCCGGAGATCAGCCTGCTGCCGCCTGACGTGGGCGGTTTGCCGGGCATGACGGCGCGGGCGGGGTCGGGCGATGTGCTGCTGGTGCAACAGCTTTACGAGCGCGTGCATTGGGGCGGCGCGGCGGACACGCTTGAGACCGCGCCCAACCCGCGCCTGCTGGCCTATATCGAGGCTGCGCGTCGCGGCGCCACGGTGCGTATTATGCTGGACAGCTTCTTCGACCCAGGCTCCAACGCCCAGACTGCGGCCTATCTCAACCTGTTGGCCCAGGCCGAGCAGTTGGACCTGATCGCACGGCTGGCCAATCCGGCCGGCAGCGGGCTGCACAACAAGATGGTGCTGGTGCAGGCGGGCGGGGCCGGCTGGGTTCACGTGGGCAGTCTCAATGGCAGCGAGGCCTCGGCCAAGATCAACCGCGAGCTGGCCGTGCAGGTGCAGTCGAACACTGTCTACGATTATCTGGCCGCGGCCTTCTGGCAGGACTGGCTGCTGTCAGGCGGGCCACGTTGACACCACTCCCTCACAGTGTTATACTCCACCAAACTGTTTCTGAACGATGAACGATGCCAAGCCGGCTCTCATCGTTCATTGTTCATCATCTCCACATGCGTATCCTGGCCATCAGCGACAAAGTTGTACCCGCGCTCTACAATCCTGAGGTGCGGCAGATCGTCGGCTCCATCGATCTGGTGCTGAGCTGTGGCGACCTGCCCAACTATTACATCGACTATGTCGCCAGCATGTTGGGGGTGCGCTGCCTGATGGTCCACGGCAACCACGCCGCGGGCCAGGAGTTCATCGATCCCTGGGACCTGGACGCTCCGCCCCGCCATCCGATGGACATCGACCTGCGCGTGGTCCACGAAAAGGGACTGCTGCTGGCCGGGCTGGATGGCTGCATTCGCTACAATCGCAACCCCCGTTTCCAATACACTCAGAGCCAGATGTGGCGCAGGGCGTTGCGCCTGGCGCCGCAATTGCTGTGGAACCGTCTGACACACGGCCGCGCGCTGGACATTCTGGTGACCCACAGCCCCCCGGCCGGCATCCACGACGGCCCTGACCGCGCCCATCAGGGCTTCGACGCCTTCCTCTGGCTGATGCGCGCCTTCAAGCCGCGCTACCTGCTACACGGCCACAAACACGTCTATCGCAACGATGAAGTGACCAGCACGCCCTACCACGCGACGACAGTGATGAACGTGTACCCCTGGCGCGTGATCGAGATTTGAAAGACCCCATTTGGCCAATGCTGGACAATTCCCCCATCTGGTGCTAGAATGGCAACTGATAACGTCTGAATCGGCCCTGGACCGGCAGCCCCGGCCCTGGCCAGCCCAGAGGAGCAGTTGCTGTGCGCCGCCAACAACGCAAGCACGCCCAGACTCCCCACATCGTGATACGTTCGCTGCTGACGCTGGCGCTGCTGGCGCTTTTTGTCGCGCCGGCCTGGGCCGAGCCGGCCGGCGCGGCGCCTTTGCCTTGCGTCGATGTGATCTGGGACGAGGCCAGCGGCTGGCCGGCGACGCTGCGCGGCTGCCAGATCGAGGCTCCTGGCGGTGATGACAGCGCCCAGGAACTGGTCAGCGCGTTTTTGAAAACCCACCACAACGCCCTCGGCCTGAACAAAGACCTGACCGATCTGCGCATGCTTTCCACCCGCCGCGGCCTGGAGAGCAGCCACGTGGTCTACCAGCAACTGCTGGCTGGCCGGCCGGTCTACGGCGCTTACCTGTCGGTGCATCTCGACGGGACCGGCCAGGTGCAGGTGCTGCACAACCGCACCCTGCCCGATTTGCGACTGGCGACCGTGGCCACGCAGGTATCGGCCGTGGATGCGGTGCGACAGGCGCGGGCTGCGATCCAGTTTGGAGCCCCGCGCGCCAGCAGCCCTGCGCCGGAGTTGGTGGTCTTGCCCCTGACCGATGACCTGGCCCGCCTGGCCTGGCGGGTGATGATCTCAGCGGCCCAGCCCCAGGGGGATTGGGAGGTGCTGCTGGACGCAGGATCGGGCCAGGTGATCAAGCGCTACAACCGGCTGGTGCTGGCCCGCGGTCAGGTGCTGGATGCGGCCGCGCCGCAGCCGGCTCGCCAAGGCGCGCTTCCCCTGCGCACGCTGACGCTGCAAGGGTTGGACGGCAGCGGCTGGCTGCGCGGCGAGTATGTCGATGTCACCCAGCCGGCCGGCTACCGCCCAGCCACGGCCTTCTCGCCCAGCGGCGATTTTCTGTACCAGCCCGATGACCCGCGCTTCAAGGAAGTAATGGTCTACTACCACATCGACGCGGTCCAGCGCTATCTCCAGTCGCTGGGCTACAGCGACAGCAACGACCTGCCCAACGGCATTCGCGACCGGGTGACCTACGCCAGCCCGCACTGGTTCGCCCAGGACCAGTCTTTCTACAGCGTCAGCGACGACGCGCTGCACTTCGGCGACGGCGGCTGGCCTGACGCGCTGGACCCCGACATCATCGTCCATGAGTATGGCCACGCCCTGCTGCACGACCTGGCTCCGCACTGGGGCGGCGGCGAGATGGAGGCCATCGGCGAGGGCTTCGGCGACTATCTGGCGGCCAGTCTGTTCGCCGAGTCCGGCGTGGATGCGGCGTGCATCGGTGAGTGGGACAGCCGGGGCTACGCAGCGGGGACCACTGCCTGCCTGCGGCGCGTGGACCGCGATCGCCAATACCCGTATGACCTCTCCGGCGACGCCCACGCCGACGGCGAGATCTGGAGTCGCGTGCTGTGGGATGTGCGGGCCGCGGCCGGCCGGGAGGCGGCAGACAGGTTGGCGCTGGAGAGCAGCTTCTACCTGCCGCCGGCTGCCATGCTGATCGAGGCCGGTCAGGCGTTGCTGGACGCCGACGACGCCTTGTTCAACGGCCTGCACCACGACGCCATTGTGCAGGCGCTGCAAGCGCGCGGCCTGGCTCCGTTGCCCGCTCCTGTGCTGATCTCCCCGGCCGGCGGCGAGACCCTGATCCCCGGCGGGCTATGGGCCGCGGTCTGGCAGACGCAGACGGTCCTGCCGATCGGCTACGACCTGGAGTGGAGCCTGAACGCCAGCGCCGTGGGCACGCGTCAGGTCAATTTTGCCGGCGGGCTGCCCAGAGACTTCGCCGCGCGTGGCAATGCGCCGTGGCAAGCCAGCGACGGCGCCGCCCGTTCCGGCCGCATCGACCATGGCCAGCGCAGCAGCCTGGTCTTGCCGGTGGAGAGCGCGGCCGATGGCCAGCTTAGCTTCCGCTACCGGGTCGACTCGGAGCAAGGCTACGATCGCTTCCAGTTTCTGGTGGATGGCCAGGCGCTCTTGCACGCCAGCGGTCAAAGCGGCTGGCAGACCTTCAGCGCAACCCTGCCCGCCGGGCAGCACGAGTTGGTTTGGCGCTATAGCAAGGACAGCACGTTGAGCAGCGGCCAGGACGCCGCCTGGATCGACGACCTCCAGATCGAGCAGGTCAGCCTGGCCGAGTGGCGCTCCGCCGAGCTGGAATCCAGCCGGTCGGTCAATGGCGACGTGCTGTGGCGCGTGCCCAACACCGCCTCCTCCAGCGCCAGCCTGCGGGTGCGGGTTCGCCTGGGCGCGGTTGCCGGACCCTGGACTGCCAGCGGCCCCATGACCATCGACCAGCCCACGGCTGTCAGCCTGGCTGGTTTCGAGGCAGGCGTGGGGCAAGCCTTGAGCGGCTGGCCGGCGCTGTTGGCGTTGGCCGGCTTGTTGGGGCTGGGCGCTGGCTGGGGAGCGGTGGTTGTGCGACGGCGCAGTTGAGAGGATTCTGGAGCACGAAGGCGCGGAGAGGGCGAAGGGTGTCCGCGTTCCATTCAAAAACGCCAACCGCAAGGTTGGCGTTTTTGCTACAGGCAGATCGTTGAGCGACTCGCCGAAGGCGCGCGATCCTTCAAGACCGTGCGTGCAATTCTCAAGAAGCGTCCCAGGAAAAAGAGCGGCCTCAGGCCGGCACAGCCGTCCGCTGCTTGATGAAGGCCACGATGTCCTGCGTGCTGGTGCCGGGGCCAAACACCGCGTCGATGCCGGCCTGGCGCAGCGGCTCGATGTCTTCGTCGGGGATGATGCCGCCCACCAGCACCATCACATCGTCCATGCCCTGCTGGCGCAGCAACTCGACCACGCGGGGGCACAACGCCAGGTGCGCGCCGGAGAGAATGCTCAGCCCCACCACGTCGACGTCTTCCTGCAAGGCGGCCTCGGCGATCATCTCCGGCGTCTGGCGGATGCCGGTGTAGATCACCTCAAAGCCGGCGTCGCGCAGCGCGCGCGCTACCACCTTCGCGCCCCGGTCGTGGCCGTCCAGGCCAGGTTTGGCTACCAGTACACGGATTTTGCGATCGGACATAGGTGGCAACTCCTTATAGGTAAGTGCGATTGTGCACAATTTACCCCAGATGGGGCAAGATGTCAAAACCAAACTGGCTGAAGCGCCGGTCGAAGGCGAAAGCCCATCGGACTGCGGCCGCCCCCATCACGGCAAAACTGGTACAATCGACAAAGCCAAAATCCTTGTCGTTGTAGTCACGGAAAATCTCCCAGGCTCGATCTTCATGATCTTCGTCCACGCGCAGAAGGCTGAGTTGCTGGCTTGCCCTGATGCGCTGCCCAAAGCGGACCGCGACAGCATGGTTGGTGCGTCTGCGCAGCATGGTCAAAGTTTCCGACAGAATCCAGTTAGTTGTCAACCACTGGTACTGCCTCCCTTGGCCTTGCGCAAAGGCTTTGGCGTCCTGGTGATGTTGGTCGTTGCGTAGCTCCAGCGCCAGCCACGCGCCGGTGTCGACGAAGAGATAACGCATCTACCGGTCCTCTATGTCCGATCGCGGATGGTTCGCCAACGGGCCGTACAAATACGCATCGTGATGCACGGAGGCATCTGTCACATCGGCGTCGACCGGATCAGAGCCGATCAACCAGAGAGAGTCCTGCATCTGGTCGGGTCCTCTTTGCCCTGTCATATCGCGCAGAGACGGTCCGATCAGGTATTCGGCAACCGACTCGCGCACTAACTGCGACAGACTCTTCTCGTCGCGGACAGCGCGCCGCTTCAACTCGCGATGAAGCTCCTTTGGCAAACGAATATTGGTAGTCACATAGTCGGTCATGGTGCATCTCCTGGCTATACTATTGTACAATCGCACAATGGTGTTGTCAAAGACTAGAAATACGTCGGCTCGTGGTAGACGCCAAACACCTCGCGGAACACATCGGTGATCTCACCCAGGGTGGCGTAGGCTGTGACGCACTCCAGGATCGGGGGCATCAGGTTGGTGTGTTCGTCGCGGGCGGCGTCGGCCAGGCGGTGCAGGGTTTGCTGGACGGCAGCGTTGTCCCGTTCGGCGCGCACGCGTCGCAGGCGGCCGATCTGGCGCTCGTAGCCGTTGGGGTCCATGGCCAGCATGGGAATGGCCATGGGCTCGCCTGAGACGTAGTCGTTGACGCCGACGATCACCCGTTGGCCGTCGTCGATTTCGCGCTGGTAGACGTAGGCCGCCTCGGCGATCTCACGCTGGAAGAAGCCGGCCTCGATGGCGGGGACGACGCCGCCGTGCCGCTCGATCTGGCGGAAATAGGCGTTGGCCTCGGCCTCCATGCGGTTGGTCATGGCCTCGACAAAATAGGAGCCGGCCAGCGGGTCGATGGTGTTGGCCACGCCGCTTTCGTGGCCGATGATCTGCTGGGTGCGCAGGGCCACGGTGACGGCCTTCTCTGAGGGCAGGGCCAGCGCCTCGTCCATAGAGTTGGTGTGCAGCGACTGAGTGCCGCCCATGACCGCGGCCAGCGCCTGGATGGCCACGCGCACGATATTGTTCTCCGGCTGCTGCGCGGTCAGGCTGACGCCGGCCGTCTGGGTGTGGAAGCGCATCAGCCAACTGCGCGGGTTGGCAGCCCCGTATTTTTCGCGCATGGCCTGCGCCCAAATGCGCCGCGCGGCCCGGTACTTAGCGATTTCCTCGAAGAAGTCGTTGTGCGCGTTGAAGAAAAAACTCAGCCGCGGCGCGAACTCGTCCACGTCCAGCCCGCGGGCCAGAGCCGCCTCGACATAGGCGAAGCCGTCGGCCAGGGTGAAGGCCAGCTCCTGCGCGGCCGTGCTGCCGGCCTCGCGAATGTGGTAGCCGCTGATGCTGATGGTGTTCCACTCCGGCAACTCGTGGGCGCCGAACTCCACCGTGTCTGTTACCAGACGCATGGAGGGCTGCGGCGGGAAGAGGAACTCCTTCTGCGCGATGTACTCCTTGAGGATGTCGTTCTGCAAGGTGCCGCGCAGGCGCTGGCGTTTATAGCCCTGCTTCTCGGCCGCGGCGATGTACATGGCCCAGACGACGGCCGCGGGCGAGTTGATGGTCATGGACGTGGTCACATCGCCCAGGGGAATCTGGTCAAAGAGCACCTCCATATCGGCCAGCGAGCTGACCGCCACGCCGCATTTGCCGAACTCGCCCAGCGCTTCGGGCGCGTCGCTGTCGTAGCCATAGAGGGTGGGCATGTCGAAGGCCACGCTCAGGCCGGTCTGCCCCTGGCCGAGCAGGTAGCGGAAGCGGGCGTTGGTCTCCTCGGCCGTACCGAAGCCCGCAAACATGCGCATGGTCCACAGCTTGCCGCGGTGCAGGGTGGCGTGGACGCCCCTCGTGTAAGGGTACTCGCCGGGAAAGCCGATGTCGGTCAGGTAGTCGGTGTCCGCGATGTCAGCCGGCGTATACAGACGCTCCACCGGCGCGGACGAGGTGGTGACGAAGCGCTCCTGCCGCTCCGGGAAGCGGTCGAGGGTTTTCTTTAGTGTGGTGGACTGCCAGCGTTGGGATTCGTTCTTGATACGGGCCACTTCGTTGGGGTCGAACATAGCAGGTTTCCTTGTCAATAAGGCGGCTCGGCCGGTCCGGTGTAGCCGCACATGCCCGTGCGCGGCGAGTTGACGATGGGCATCAGCATGTCCTCGTGCTCGTGTTCTTCGGCGTGGACTGCACAGAACATGGCCCCTCCCTCATCCTCCCACACGCACTCGGCGCACACCAAGTCGGCCGGCTGGCCGCACACAGCGCAGGGTGGCGGCTCGAACGCGTTGCGCGCCATCAGCACGATGGGATTCTCGGTGGTCGGCTTGCCCTGGCGCTGGTCTACGACCTTGATCAGCAACTCCGACGTGGTGCCGAAGTCGTACTCGTAGGGGATCTCCATGCCGGGACTGAACAGCCGGTGGACGCGCACGTTCATCGACCGTTCGCGGCCGAAGCCCATGCCATCGTTGAAGACCTGGGTGTAGTGGGTGTCGCCGATCTCGAACGCGCTCAGGTGGCCGCAGCACTCCAGCCAGATGGCCCGCAGGTAGTCATCCAGGTCATCCAGCGTGGCGTTGCCGCGCATCTCCAGGTGCAGCCAGTAGTTGCTGCTCCATGCGTCCTGCACTTGCAGGTGGTAGAGAGTTTGATCCTTGCCGCGCCGTGCATCGGCCACGGCAAGGGCCTGCTGGCGCTCCGGGCAAGTGCGCAGGTGGCGCGCCAGCCCGCCGCGGGTCATCTCCTTGCCGCAGTAGACGCAGGCGCCGCGCGCTTGTTTGTGGTTGGCCATGGGATACGCCTCCTCTGGACCAGCACAGCGTCCGTGCTGATATATTCGAATGAAGAGACGGCTGGGGACGATTTCGCCAGCCGGGGGTATTATACCATGACTGTGCAAATGGTACAGAGGCGTGAAAAGAAGATACACCCCCACGCCTTGACCTCGACGCGCATCAGCACGCGGTCGCCCCGAATTAGCGCCAAGCGGATTTCACAGTCGAAGCCGGCGTGGACGGTGAGGTCCATGGGAAGAGTCCGGAGAACGGTTAATGGTCAATGCGCAACGGTTAATGGTTAATGCCAGAAGCAATGTGCGCGCATGCATCTCATCAACCATTGAGAATTAACCGTTCACCATCAACCATTCCACACTCCCGTCACTGCCGCTTCCACACACTGCTCCAGACTGCCGTAGCGCATCTTGACCTTGCTGTGGGCGGGGGCGTAGCAGGCCATCTTGCCGGCGTTGGTGGCCATGGTGGTGATGCCGATGGACCGGACGGGCGCGACCACGGCGCAGGTGTCGGCCACCACCTGGCCCCCGGCCGCCTCGATAGTCTGCACCCAGCCGGCCTCGCGTGCGCGGTCGCGGGTGATGCGGGCCGTGGTGACCCAAAGTTGTGTGGCGACGCGCCGGCCGTGCAGCATGCCGGCGATCTGCTCGATTTCGCTCAGGCTGGCGTGGGGACAGCCGACCGTCACCAGGTCGATCTGGCGCAGATCGGGATCGGCGTCCATGACGGTGTAGCCGGGCTCGAGGCTGTCCACCACCAGCCGGCGGGCATTGGGCTTGAGGAGCGCCTCGCCCCGATCGCGCGCCTCCGGCGTATAGCCGGCGATGTGGAACAGCGCCACTGCGCCGTAGGCTGCCAGCCCTGCGCCCAGCGTCTTGAGCCGGTCGCCGGCCGCGCCGCCCACCGTGATGTCCTCCGGCAGAGGGGGCAGGTGCTCGGCCAGATCGGCAAACCAGAGCGTGGCGCTGCCTACCTGCTTGCCCACCACGTAGCTCAGCGCGCCGAAGTCGGCCACATCGCGCACGGGGCAGCGCAGCTCGACGACGATGTCGGCCAGACGTTGCTCGTCCAGATGATAGCCATAGCGCGGCGTGCGGCCGACGATGGCGGCGGCCAGCGCCGACGGCCCACCCTCGCGGTTGGAGCGCGCGCCGATGATCGAGTTGGCGAAAATCACGGCCGAGCTTTCGGCCCAGGCCAGGTGGTCGCCGCGGCTGGGGGTGTAGCCGGGGAAGAGGTAGGGCGTGCAGCTCATGGTGGGGGTGACGCCCATGGTGGTGAAGGCGTCGATGGCGCTGAGCTGCGGCTGCGCGAAGGTGGGATCGATGCCCATGGCCTCCCAGCGGTCCAACTCCATGCCGGCCGGGTTGAGCGTCGTAGGCACGCGCACCTGCGCGCCCTCGGCCGCCCAGTCCAGTAGGAACTGCACGCCCGCGTCGCCCAGGTTCTTGTAGCTGACGCCTGCGATCTGCACGTGGGTCACCGGGACCAGATCGGGCGCGCCGTAGATGCGACCCAACGTAGCCACGATTTCCATCGCCCGCCGCACGCCGGGACCTTCGGCGCCGTCCAGCATGGCCTGTTCTTGAGCAGTGAGTTTGAATTCATGCATAGCTTGATCTCAGTAGCTCTGAGCGTTCAACTGCACCTTGCCGCGGAAGACGTAATAGACGCCGGCTGTGTAGAGCAGCACGAAGGGCATACCGATCAGCGCCATGACCAGCATCACCGTCAGGGTGTTGGGCTGGGAGGAGGCGTTGAAGATAGTCAGGTTGTAGGCCAGGTCGATGCTGGAGACCAGCAGGTTGGGGTAGAGCCCGATGGCCGCCGAGAAGAGCAGGCCGGCGATCATGGCTGAGGAGAGCAGGAAGGCGATGAAATACCGCCCTTTGCGCACCATCAGCCAGCCGGCCACCACTGCGGCCAGGGCCAGAGCCGGGAAGACGACGAACAACGGCTGCGCCAGGTAGCGGTCAGCGATCACCTCATGCGCCAGCACGGTCCACCCGACCAACAGGGTATTGAGCACGAAGAAGACCACCATCAGGCGGGGGATCCAGTGATTGGCCCGCGCTTGCAGATCGCCCTCGGTCTTCATGCTGACGTACATCGCGCCGTGAGTAGCCAGCATGAGGACGGTGGTCACGCCCACCAGCAGCGCGTAAGGGTTGAGCAACGTGAAGAGGTTGCCGCCGATGTTGCCCTGACTGTCCAGCAGCACGCCGCCCATGATGTTGCCGAAGGCCACGCCCAGCAGCAGGGCAATGCCCAGCGACGAGGCGAAGAAGACCCAGTCCCAGATGCTGCGCCAGCGGGCCGAGGGGCGCTTGCTGCGGAACTCGATGGCCACGGTGCGCAGAATCAGCACCAGCAGCACCAGCATCATCGCCATGTAGAAGCCGGAGAAGAGGGAGGCATAGACCATGGGGAAGGCGGCGAAGAGCACACCGCCGCCCAGCACCAGCCAGACCTCGTTGCCGTCCCATACCGGGCCAATGCTGTTGAGCGAGATACGCCGCTCGTTGTCGGTCTTAGCGAGGAAAGGATGCAGGATGCCGACGCCCAGGTCGAAGCCGTCCATGATCAGGTAGCCGGCGATGATCACGACGAAGAGGATGTACCAGACGTTGTTGAGCCACATGTTGTCACCTCGTATGGGGAGGTAGAAATCCGATTTCTGCTGCTGGTTACGCGCGGGCGCGGCCAAAGAGATCCTTGAAGGTGTCCGGCAGTGATTTAACCGGCATCTCCTCGTCGGATCGATCAGGCCCATGCTGGATCTTCTCGTTCAACAAAAAGATGAACAGGGCCAGCAGCAGGGCATAGAGCAGCACGAACATCAGCACCGCCGCGAAGACCTGTCCGCCGGTGATGTTGGGCGAGACGGCGTCGGCTGTGCGCAGCAGGTTCCACACGATCCACGGCTGGCGGCCGAACTCAGCCGTCCACCAGCCCGTCATGGTCGCCACCTCGGTCAGGAAGACGCTGGCCACGAAGAGCCATAGCAGCCAGCGGGTCTGCCAGATGCGCTGCTTCCAGAAGGCCATCAGCGCGCCCAACAGCCCAAGGCCCACGAAGGACATGCCCAGCGCCAACATCAGGTGATAGCTCTGAAAGACCAGGTTGACCGGCGGCCAGGTATCGGGCGGGAAGGAATTCAAGCCCTGGATCACAGCGTCAGGGCTGCCGCCCGCCAGCAGGCTGAGCATGCAGGGTATCTTGATGCCCACAGTGCGCTGGTTGGCCGTATCGACCCAGCCCACCAGCACCATGGGGGCGCAGGCGGTATCCTCCCACAGCCCCTCCATGGCAGCCAGCTTGACCGGCTGGTTGTCGGTGACGGTAACGGCGGACTCGGCTCCGAACAAGAACAGTTGCACAATGCTGAAGACCACGAAAATGGGCAGCGCCGCCTTGAAGGCCGCCTTGGAGCTTTCCAGGTGGCGACCCTTCAACACGTAGAAGGCGCTGACGCTGAGCACCAACGCCGCGCCGACCATCCATGAGGCCGCCAGAGTGTGTAAGATACGCGGTATAAACGAGGGGGTGAAAATGACCTCGCGGAAGCTGGTCATGAAGGCCAGGGTGCCGGTTGGCGTCTGGGCCAGCTCATAGCCGGCCGGCGTCTGCATCCACGAGTTAGCCATGACGATCCACAGGGCGCTGAAGTGGGCGCCAAAGGCCACCATCACCGTGGCAAACAGCCACAGGCGTGGCCCCAGCCGGTTGCCCCCGAAGAGCATCAGGCCCAGAAAACCGCCCTCCAGGAAGAAGGCGAAGATGCCCTCGGCCGCCAGCAGGCTGCCGAAGATGTTGCCCACGAAGCGGGAATAGTCGGCCCAGTTGGTGCCGAACTCAAACTCCATGACGATGCCGGTAGCAACGCCCACGGCGAAGACCAGTCCGTAGACCTTGACCCAAAAGAAGGAGAGCTGGCGCCACTTGGGGTCCCTGGTGCGGAGATACAAGATACCCAGCACAACCAGCAGCAGGCCAAGGCCGATGGAGAGTGGCGGATAGATGAAGTGGAAGCTAGCCGTCAGGACAAACTTCAGACGAGAGAGGAACTCAGGGTCCATGCGGAGGCTCCTTTCGGAAGAACGAACGGAGGATTTTCTGTGCAATCCGGCACATATTATCGCCTGATACCCTTTGGCTGTCAAGGTATCGAATTGCTTCACAGCAAGTCCGGAATTGACCCCGGCGGGATGCAGTTGGGTTTTGGCAGGCAACTGTGGTAAGATAGCGCCATCGTCCTTCTTGCCATCCTGTTCAACGTAGAAGAGGAATCCTCATGGACCATCGTCCCTTCCCCTGGCGCAGCACCTTCGTTCTTGGTTTTGGTTTCTTTGGCATCAGCATCATCTGGCCGCTGTTCAACAGCCTGATCCCGCCCATGCTGGCCGATTTGGGCCTGGGCGCAGCCGTGGTCGGCTTCATCCTGACCTGGGACAACATTATCAACATGTTCTTCCAGCCATGGGTGGGCAGCCGTTCCGACCGCACGCACACCCGCTTTGGCCGGCGCAAACCCTGGCTGATGCTGGGCGCGCCTATGGCCGCGCTGTTCTTCATCCTGGTGCCCTTCGTGCGTGAGAACTTCGTGCTGATCGCGCTGGCCATTCTGGGCACCAACCTGGGCATGGCCCTCTTCCGTTCGCCTACCATCGCCTACCTGGGCGACCTGTTCGAGCCGCACGAGCGCAGCAAGGCGAACGGCGTCATCAACCTGATGGGCGGCGTGGGCGGCGCGATCGCCCTCTTCGCCGGCGGCGCGCTGTATGCGATCGGCGTGCCCATCCCCTTCATCTTTGGCGCCGCCGTCATGCTGTTGGCCATCGGCGTCGTGCTGTGGCGGGTCAAGGAACCGGACAGATCCCACATCGCGCCCGAAGAGGTGGAGCAGGAACCCAAGCTGTGGGACAACGTGCGCGCCGTGGCCACCAACC
The DNA here is from genome assembly GCA_014155705.1 of Anaerolineae bacterium clx_CAG2. Lineage (GTDB taxonomy): Bacteria > Chloroflexota > Anaerolineae > JAAEKA01 > JAAEKA01 > JAAEKA01. The sequence goes on from JAAEKA010000693.1 coordinate 20,641, forward strand.
CCGACCGCAGCGGTCTGTACCTGCTCGGCGCGATCTTCGCCTGGTTTGTGGGCTGGAATGCCACCGAAGCTTTCTTCACGCTCTACGCGCGCGAGATTCTGGGCATCCCCGTGGGCGCCGGCACGCAGATGCTGACTGCCTTCGCGGCCATGCTGATCCTCTTTGCCATCCCCAGTGGGCTGCTGGCTACTCGCTTCGGTCGCAAGCCGATCATCCTGATCGGCCTGGTGGGTATGACGATCGGCGCAGTGCTGGCCTTCCTGCTGCGCGACCAGACGATCCTTCTGGCGCTGTTGGCCGTGATGGGCGGCTTTTGGGCGTTGATCAACATCAATTCGCTGCCCATGGTCTACGACCTGGCCAAGTCGGGCAGCATCGGCGCCTACACGGGCCTCTATTATTTCGCCTCGTCGGCCGCAGCCATCACCGGCCCCATCGTCGGCGGCGCGCTGGTGGACCTGACCAGCTACCGCTCGATCTGGCCCTTCACGGCCCTGTTCCTGCTGCTGGCTGCGCTGTTGATGAGCCAGGTGCAGGTGCAAAAGCGCGTGTAATGGCGCAAGGTTGCCAACTTTTCCGAAAAGTTGGCAACCTTGTAGTCCGACTACAGTTGATCACCTTCCCCCCTTTCTTCCCGTATCCGCGCCGCAACGCGCAGCATGGCTCCCAGGCTGCGCTCCACATCCTCCTCTGGACCAGCACAGCGTCCGTGCTGATATATTCGAATGAAGAGACGGCTGGGGACGATTTCGCCAGCCGGGGGTATTATACCATGACTGTGCAAAT
>JAAEKA010000694.1 GCA_014155705.1 Anaerolineae bacterium clx_CAG2
CGCCAACTACCGACATGTCCGCGGTGGTGGCGAACAACATGTGCAGACCTTGTCGCACCGCAGGTTGGTCATCCACAATCATCAGTCGGATCAATTTTGCCTCGATCCTTGCGAGCTTAGCGCCCGCGAACAGCTTTCTCTTGCCGTGAATGTGTGTTATAATTGCCTGCGAATTCATCAGGGGATCTGACGGGGCGTTGTTTCAGACATATTCTGAAAGGAGAGAGGATCATGGACCGTCGAAAGCTACTGAATCTGGTAATGGCAGCCGTGGTGATAGCTTCGCTCGTTCTCGGAACAAGCGGAGCGACACGCGCGCAGGGGCCTGTGCCGCCCAACCGGGCTGAACAGGCCGAAAGAGTGAAGGAGAAACAAGACAAACAGATCACCCATGAAGACCGGGCCGCTGCAGCGCAGCGCGCCGCGGCCGCCGGCTTGCAGATGGAAGCGATAGGCATGGCTGATATGCCCATGCCCGGCGCCGCGCCGCGCTACTTCAGCCACCCAAACTACGCCAACAGCCCGCTGCCGGGCAACGCCGTGGCTGAGTGGAACGCCATCGCCCAGGAAATCCTCCAACCTGCGCCGATGCCAGGGATGCCTATGCCGATGGGCGGAGTCTCCATGTCGGCGGCGTTTGTCTACCTGTCCTACAGCCAGGCAGCCGTTTATGACGCCCTGGTGGCGATCGAGGGCGGGTACACGCCATACGCTTACACCGTCCCCGCGACGAATCCTGGCGCCTCCCGTGAGGCTGCCGTGGCGACGGCCGCATTCACCGTCCTCAACCATTTCTTTCCGGATGACGCCATCCTGGCTGGAAAATATGTCAATTCACTGGCCGCCATCCCCGATGGCGCGGCAAAGGATGACGGCATCGCCATCGGCCAGGCTGCCGCGAATGCCATCATCACCCAGCGTGCGGGCGACGTCCTGTCCGGGGACGGTGGTTACGTTGTGCTCCCGCCCGGCCCGGGCGTTTGGGAGCCGAATGTCTTGCCGGATGGCTCCGCCGTACCCCCGATGGATCCCTGGATGCGAAATCTGACGCCCTTCTTGCGCGTCGATCCGGCCCAATACGACCCCGGTCCTCCGCCGGCTCTGGATGACCCCGCCTATCTGGCAGACCTGGCCGAGGTCATGGATATCGGTGGAGCAGCGAGCGCCACCCGCACCGCCGAGCAGACCGCCATCGCCAACTTCTGGGGCACCAATATGGTCATCCAGGCCCAAACCTCCTACCGGGATGTCGCCCAGACCCGCGGCCTGAACCTGCTCGACACGGCCCGCTTGATGGCGATGGGCAATATGGTCGCCTCCGACAGCCTGATCACCACCTTCAATTCGAAGTACGAATACAGCTTCTGGCGACCGGTGACCGCCATACAGCACACCAACGCGGACGGCGCCTATTCGGCCGATCCACTTAATTCCTGGATGCCGGCGATGATGACGCCGAACTTCCCTGAGTACGTGGCCGGGCACGGGTCCTTTATGTCCTCCCAGGCCGAAGTTTTCACCCAGTTCTTTGGCACCGACCAGATCGAGCTGGACTTGATCAGCACGGCCACCGGCGTCACTCGCCACTATCCCACCGCCGGCGAGCTGCGCGCCGAGGTCATCAACGCCCGTACCTGGGGAGGCATGCACTTCCGCAGCTCCACTGAGCTGGCATCCGTTATGGGCCGGCAGCTCGTGCTGGACGCCGTTGGGACCCATTTCATCCCCGACCTAGTGACCGAAACCGGTCAACACGCCACCGTCTCCGGAGGCATCCGCAAGTTCGTCGATGGGCTGCCCGGCCTCGGCGCCGGCGCGGCCAACAACCTGGACCAGTATATCTCGGTGGCCACCCCGGATACAATCACGTACCCTGGCTCCGACTACTACGAGATCGCCGTGGTGGAATACCAGAAGCAGATGCACTCGGATCTGCCTCCAACCACGCTGCGCGGCTATGTGCAGTTGGAGACCCCGGTCATTCAGGGCAGCCATTACGCTCTTGGCAATGGCTACTTCAGCGTGGATCCGCCTCAGTACCTGGGTGCGACCATCGTCGCCCAGAAAGACCGCCCGGTACGGATCAAGTTCTACAACCTGCTGCCCACCGGCATGGACGGCAACCTGTTCATCCCGGTGGATACCACCGTCATGGGCTCGGGCATGACCGCCGCCGGTCACGAATGGATGGAAGCGAACCCTACTATGGTGGATCCGCTTAATCCAATGTGCAGCGACCCGGACCCGGTCATGAAGGCGGAGATGGTCGCCCTGGGCTACTGCTTCGCCGAGAACCGCGCCACCCTGCACCTGCATGGCGGCATCTCCCCCTGGATCAGCGACGGCACGCCGCACCAGTGGATCACGCCTGCCGGTGAAAACTCGACCTATCCGCAGGGCGTCAGCGTAAAACCTGTCCCCGACATGAGCGACAGCGGTGCTCCGAACGATGGCGTGATGACCTTCTACTACACCAACCAGCAGAGCGCCCGGCTGATGTTCTACCACGACCATGCCTGGGGCATCACCCGCCTGAACGTTTACGCAGGCGAAGCAGCGGGTTATATCATCACTGATAACGCCGAGGCAGCGCTGGTAGCTGGTGGGATTATCCCCGGCGCGGATGCCACTATCCCACTGGTTGTCCAGGACAAGACCTTCGTCCCCAGCGCTGCCCAGCTCGCCACGCAAGACGAGACCTGGGACATGGACCGCTGGGGAGGTCCAGGCAGCCTCTGGCTGCCGCACGTCTACTCGCCGGCGCAAAACCCGGGCGATAGCTCGGGCGTCAACCAGTTCGGTCGCTGGGCGTATGGGCCGTGGTTCTGGCCACCCACGAACAACGTCGACTATGGCCCGGTCGATAACCCCTACTACTGCAGCCCGACCGGCTTCAAACAAGACGGCGTAACGCCGTGCGATCCGGGTGTCCCGGCCTGTGACCCCGACCTCCAGTGGTGCGAGCCGCCTCTGATGCCCGGCGTGCCCTTCAACTCGATGGGCATGGAAGCGTTCATGGACACCCCAGTGGTCAACGGCACAGTCTACCCGACCTTGACCGTGGACCCCAAGGCCTACCGCTTCCGCATCCTCAACGCAGCCAACGACCGCTTCTTTAACCTGTCGCTGTACCAGGCGGTCGATGCTAACGGCGTCCTGTGCGACGCCGACAATCCCGACCCCGCGCCAGAGAGCACCGGCGTCGCCTGCACCGAGGTAGCCCTGAACCCTGCTGAGGTGGCGGCGGCTCTGGATGACCCGACCATCTTCCCGACCCCGCTGGCGGGCACCGAGGGTCCGGACTGGATCTCGATTGGCACCGAGGGCGGCTTCCTGCCCACGCCCGTGGTCGTCCCGGCCCAACCCACCACCTGGGTCAACGACCCGACCGTCTTCAACGCCGGCAACGTGGACCTGCACTCGCTGCTCACCGCCCCGGCCGAGCGGCATGACGTGATCGTGGACTTCTCGGCCTATGCGGGACAGACACTGATCCTGTACAACGACGCCCCGGCAGCCTTCCCAGCGCGCGACCCGCGCTACGACTACTACACCGGCGACGGCGACTACCGCGACACCGGCGGCACGCCGCCGACGCTGCCGGGCTACGGGCCTAACACCCGCACCGTGATGCAGATCAAGGTTGCTGCGGCAGATCCGGCTAATCCGGCTCCTGCCTTCAACCTGGCCGCGCTGCAGAACGCCTTCGCCCACCAAGCGGATGGCTCGGGCGTGTTCGAGAGCGGCCAGCACCCGATCGTCGTCGGGCAGGGCGAGTACAACTCGGCCTACGGAACCTCATTCCAGTTCAACGGCCCTCGCAACGGTACCGTGCAGATCTATGACACGTCGCTGACCTTCGCCACGCTGTTGGGTCCCGAGCTCACCATCAACCTCAAGCCCAAGATGATCCAGGACGAGATGGGCGAAGCGTTCGAGCTGGAGTACGGGCGCATGAGCGGCTTCCTGGGCGTGGAGACGGCCAATGCCCAGGCAGGCCTGCAGAACATGATCCTGCACGGGTACACCTACCCACCGGACGAGGTTCTCGACGGCATCGAGTTGCCGCCGGGCGTGGAACTGACGCCCATTGCCTCAGCCGACGACGGCACGCAGATCTGGAAGTTCACCCATAACGGCGTGGATACGCATCCGATCCACTTCCACCTCTACGACGTGCAGTTGCTCAACCGGGTGGGCTGGGACGGCATCGTGCGCAAGCCGCATCCCACCGAGCTCGGCTGGAAGGACACGGTGCGCATCAGCCCGTTGGAGGACACCATTGTCGCCATGCGGCCGATCGTCCCGCAGCTTCCTGAGGCGTGGGGCGGCCTGCCCAACAGCATCCGGCTGCTCGACCCGTCCATGCCGGAGGGCATGTTCCTGCCCGGCGCCAACACCACCCAGCGCGAGGCGATGGGCCTGCCCCTCCTGGCCTTCAACCCGGACGGCGAACCGGTTGACATCGTCAACCACTACGTCAACTTCGGCTGGGAGTATGTCTATCACTGCCATATCCTGAGCCACGAAGAGATGGACATGATGCACGCCCAGGTTGTGGGGGTCGCTCCGAAGCCTCCGACCTTCATAAGCGCAGTTGCCTCTGGCAGCGGAAACAATCGGAAGTACACCGTGACCTGGACCGACAACTCGAAGAACGAGACGGCTTTCGTCATCGAGCGCGCCTCAAGCCCCGACGGTCCGTGGAGCATCCTGGCGACGGCGCCATCCGACCCGCTGACCGTCGGGCCGGGGACGGGTGCGAGGACCTACACAGACGTTACCAGGAACACGTTCTCCTACCGGGTGTACGCGATCAATGTCGTGGGTGATACCTGGGACTACTCGAATCCCGCCTTCAACGAGATCCCGCCCGGCGGCGGCTGGCCGACGCTGACGCTCGACTCCAGGGGGACGGATCCTGTACTCCCGCCCGTCGTCATCGCAGCCCCAAGCAACCTGACGGGAAGCGCCGCCGTAGCGAACAAGAAGTCGGCCAGGGTCACTCTGAACTGGGAGGACAACTCGAACAACGAGACGGGCTTCCTGGTTCAACGAGCGTATAACCCCGCCTTCACGAGCGGCGTAGTGAACGCCAACGTGGGGGCCAACGTCACCACACTCACCCAGACCGTATCGCGCGCTACGATCCTATACTACCGGGTCCACGCCTTCAATGACACGACCCAGTCTGGCTGGTCGAACACCATCATAATAACCACACCGTAATCTACGGTTTCGACCGGTGAATGGGGGAGGGATTGCTCCCTCCCCCATTGATGACAGCAAAGATTGAGTGAGCAGACCACGAACCAAGGCATGCGATGAGAACCAACAAACGTACCCTGAACCTTCTGGGCATCCTGCTCCTTGCCGGTCTGGCTGGCGCAATCCCCTGCGTACCGGTTGCACGTGGCGCCGCCATCCAGGGCGAGGTGGTCCTCCCCCAGGTGGTTCCTGCCTGGGAGCAGGTGAACAGCAACGGCTTCGGCGACCCCCAGACGAGCGAGGTAGCAGCGCTGGGAGCCTTCAACGGCTACCTGTATGCCGGCGCCCACAATCCGGTTGATCCCGAGCCCCTCTTTGACGGCGCGCAGATCTTCCGCGCTCAAGACGGCATGACGTGGACGGCTGTCACCCAACCGGGTTTCGGCATCGCCCATGACATCGCGCCGCCTGCCATCCTCGACTTGACGGTCTTTAACGGACGACTCTACGCCAGCACCGGCCGGGGCGATGGTCCAGGTCAAATCTGGCGTACACTGAATGGGGTCACTTGGGCGCCAATGGTCATCCATGGCTTCAATAACCCCGACACGCGCGACGTAGGCGCCCTTGCCGAATATGGCGGCATGATCTACGCCGGCGCAAGTAACCTGGTCAGCGGGGCCCAGATCTGGCGCAGCTTCACCGGAGATAGCAACACCTGGCAGGCTGTGACACCGCCAGCGTCGACCATGGCTGGCGCAGGCGTCACCAGCTTCGCCCTGTTCGACGGCGCGTTGTGGGCTGTCGTCGAGTCGGAGGCGCCTGTGGAGATCTGGTACAGCTATGGGGGTGACTGGGCGGTCGCCGTGAACGATGGTTTCGGCGACGGCGAGACTACCATGACCGGCGGCATGGCTGAGTTCATGGGGCAGCTCTATGTCGGCGCCGGCAACGCCCTGAACGGTGCGCAGCTCTGGCGCACCAGCGATGGAGCGATCTGGCAACCGGCGATCACGCCCGGTTTCGGCGATCCGAACAACCAGGCGGTTGAAACGGTCTTTGTTTTTCAGCATCAGCTCTACGTGGGCACACGCAACACGCAGACTGGCGCTGAGCTCTGGCGCTCAAACAATGGCGCAGATTGGGAACAGGTCAACCCCGATGGTTTCGGCGACAGCAACAATACCGGCTCCAACCGAAGCAACGCCGCCGCCGACTTTCTGAATCAACTCTACGTAGGCACGTCCAACCTCGTCGACGGCGGTGAGCTCTGGCGAATGCGCCCGCCCTGCGCGGACGTGACGCCGCCGGCCGGCGTCGACATCGCCGACATCCAGTCGGTGGCTGCGCGCTGGGGCATGACCAGCAGCGATCCCAACTGGAATCCCAGCTTCGATCTCGAGCCGAACGGCGTGATCGACGTCAACGACATCATCGCGGCGGCGGCAGCCTGGGGAACGACCTGTTGACCTGGCCCACACCCGCGCACCGCCCGCGCTCTCGTCCCATCCCGCCTGATCCGTCAGCCTGACCCGTTACAAGGAGCTTACCATGCGAAAGGCAATTTTCATTCTGGCCCTGCTGATCTTGGCAACCAGCGTGTTTTTGCTCGGACAGCAGCCTGCAGCCCTGGCCCAGAGTGCGCCGCTCACTCCTATCGAGGAGCTAGGCCAGGCGCTCTTCTTTGACGCCAGCCTCTCCGTAAACGGCACGCAGTCGTGCGCCGTCTGCCATGGGCCGGAGGCCGGCTGGACTGGCCCAGACTCGGCGGTGAACCAGACCACGGTCGTCTACCACGGCGCCGTGCCCAATCGCTTCGGCGATCGCAAGCCGCCAAGCTCAGCCTATGCCGGGGATAGCCCCATCCTCTACTTTGATACGGACGAGGGCGGCTGGTTCGGCGGCATGTTCTGGGATGGCCGCGCCGCCGGAGCCACACTGGGTGATCCACTGGCCGAACAGGCTCAGGGTCCCTACCTGAACCCGCTGGAGCAGGCTCTCGCCAGCGCCCAGGTCCTGTGCGTCAAGGTCAGACAAGCATCCTACGCCGGTCTCTTCGAGCAGGTGTGGGGCGCCGGATCGCTCAACTGTGCGCAGGACGCCGGCGGCGTCTACGAGAAGATCGGCCGCTCCGTGGCCGCCTACGAGCGCAGCCCGGAGGTCAACCCGTTCAGCTCGAAGTTCGACCTGTTCTGGGACGCCGCCGTTGCCGCGGGCAAGGACGTCACCCAAATCAGGTGCGGCACGGGTGGCGGCGGCATGGGCGGCGCGATGGGTTGTCCCGGCGGAGGCGCGAACCCCAACCGCTGGACGGCCTTCCGCGACCTGGGCCTGACCGACGCCGAGCTCCAGGGCCTGGCCGTCTTCAACGATCGCGCCGACTGCTCATCCTGCCACACCCTGGAGGCAGGCCCGGCCGGCTACCCGCTGTTCACCGACTTCGGCTACGACAACATCGGCGCCCGAAAGAACCCAGACAACCCGTTCTACGCTATGCCCCCGGCCTGGAATCCCGCCGGCGCCGGCTATGTGGACTACGGTCTGGGCGGCGCCCTGCGCAACGCCGGCTACGCTCCCGATGTCTACGAGACAGAGCTCGGCAAATTCAAGGTGCCCACCCTGCGCAACGTGGATTTGCGGCCTTCGCAGGACTTCGTCAAGGCCTACGGGCACAACGGCTTCTTCAAGTCGCTGGACGACATCGTCTTCTTCTATCACTGGCGCGGCATGATGGACAGCGGCGGCTGCGGCGGCATGGGCGGCGGTGGTATGGGCGGCGGTGGCATGGGCTGCGACGGCATGGCCAGCATGTTCCCCGAGCCGGAAGTGGACCAGAACCGCGCCACACTGGCGATGTTCCCACGGCCGCAGGTCGACAATATCGTGGCCTTCCTGAAGACCCTGTCGGACGGCTACTTTCAGCGCTAACGAGCGGTCGCAACAGCGAGCACCGCCAATCCGGCGAGTGCCTGACAGCTTCTACCAACGCGCACTGCCTGGTAGGAGCTGTTTTTTTGCGCCAGAGCTACCATGTTGAAGAAAGGTGTCTGCTCGTGTATAATCCAGTGCAGGAGATAACACCATGACCGACCAAATTCCTGATCCCGCAGACATCCCCGGCATACAGCAAGTCCTTCAGGCGTTGGAGGATGAGCTTGCGCAACGCGAGCGGGTAGCCACAGCGCTGGCGAACAAGAATAAGGAATTGCAAAGCGAGCTGCAACGGCGGCTGGCCGAGAGCGAGAGCTTCAACCGCGTGCTGGTCAGCCTGTTGCAGAAGACAGTTCTGGACCAGGTGCTGGACACCGTTTGCAGCGAAGCCCAGGGACTGATCGGCGCGACCGGCAGCGCGGTCTTACTGTTGACCGACCAGGCATGGCTGGAGGTCAAGCATCGCTTAGGCAAGCCGTTGGCGGCGGTCGAACCGGTGCCGGTCCACGGTTCCTTGGCGGGCCAGGTCGTGCGCCAGGGCGCGCCGGTGCTGCTGAATGACCCGGCCCTCTTCGAACGGGCCCAGGTCTACCAGTGGCCGACCGATCTCAGCGCGCTGCTGGCCGTGCCCTTGCACGTCAACGGCGGGGTCATCGGCGTGCTGGACGTCGTCAACAAGGCGGGCGGCTTCACCGAGGAGGACGTCCCCGTCCTGTCCGTCTTCGCCAACCAGGCCGCCATGGCTATCGAGCACGCCCGCTTGCAGGAGCAGGCGGAGCAACTGGCGGTGCTGGCGGAGCGACAACGCCTGGCTCGCGAGCTGCACGATTCGGTCACTCAATCGCTGTATAGCGTTACCTTGTACGCCAACGCCGCGGCTCTGGCGCTGGCGGCGGGCAAGGTCGATGTCACGGCTGGCTACCTGCAAGAGTTACAGGAGACCGCGCAGGAGGGGATGCGCGACATGCGGCTGCTGATCTTCCAGTTGCACCCGCCGGTGTTGGAGACAGAAGGGCTGGTGGCTGCGTTGCAGGCGCGCCTGGCGGCCGTCGAGGGCCGCGCCAGCCTGCAAACCGAGTTCCGCGTCGAGGGGGAGCGGCGCTTGCCTATCGCCATCGAAAGCGACCTGTATTGGATCGCTCAGGAGTCGCTCAACAACGTGCGCAAACATGCGGCTGCCCGCCATGTGACCGTGCATCTCCACTTCAGCGCCGCCGCCGTTACCCTGGAAGTGACAGACGACGGCGTGGGGTTCGAGCCGCAATCGGTGCCTGACGAGGAGCGAGGCGGCCTGCGCACCATCGCCGAACGCACTGCGCGCATGGGCGGGGTATTGATCTACGACAGCACGCCGGGCAAAGGCACGCGGGTGCAGGTTGAGGTGACGCTATGACCCAGCAAGAATTGCGAGCCGCCGAAGCGAACGTGCGCATTTTGATTGTCGACGACCATGCCATCGTGCGCAAGGGCATCCGCGCCCTGCTCTCGGAGGCCGGCGGCTTCGAGGTGGTGGGGGAAGCGGACAACGGGCAGGCCGCCGTGCTGCTCGCCCAGGAGACCCAGCCTGATGTGATCCTGATGGACCTGCTGATGCCGGGTGTGGATGGCATCGAGGCGACGCGCCAGATCACCAGCCGCCAGCCCAAGGCACGCATATTGGTGCTGACCAGCTTTGCCGCCGACAACAAGGTGTTCCCCGCCATCAAAGCGGGCGCGTTGGGCTACCTGCTCAAGGACTCCTCACCGGACGAACTGGTGCGGGCCATCCGCCAGGTGCAGCGCGGCGAACCGTCGCTGCATCCGACCATTGCCCGCAAGCTGTTGCAAGAGATCGCGCGGCCAGCCGAACGCGAGCCGGCTCCCGAAGCGCTCACTGCGCGCGAGTTGGAGGTGCTGCAGTTGATCGCCCAGGGCTTGAGCAACCAGGAGATCGCCGACCGGATTTCCGTCAGCGAGTCGACGGTGCGCGCCCACGTCAGCCGCATCCTGGGCAAGTTGCATCTGGCTAGCCGCACCCAGGCCGCGCTCTATGCCGTGCGGGAAGGGCTAACAGATGCCGACGCGGCCAGCGCGCAGGAGGAGTAGACACAGACTTCGGAAGCCTTGGGCTGACAAACATCGTACATCAAAAGTATGGAGGGCCGCCTTGAGGGCGGCCTTTTTGCTGCCTGATGTTTGGCTTTAGCACTGATGACAAGACCGCTATTTTCCGCTATGCTATGCGTAATGAAGGTTGAATTCCTGTTCCACAATTCCCCCCTGTATCATGCAGACCGTTGCAGTCAACCGATCACCATCAAGGAGAACTTACCATGAGTAAAGAGCAGAACAACAAAAAGAACGATAAGAAGAAACCCGCCAAGACTATGAAGGAAAAGAAGCAGGCAAAAAGAGAGAAGAAGGACCAAGAGAAGAGTCCTGGAGTTTCGAGTACCTGAGGGTCATCAAATATCGTACATCAAGTGTGTCAAGGGTCGCCCTTTGGGGTGGTCCTATTGTTGTGTCAGATCTAGCGCTTGCGCTGACGACAGCGCGGCGTCTATCTGTTATGCTATGAATGGAAGAAAATGCGTTCTTCCAAGTCTTTGACGGCAACAGCCGTCTTTCCAACGAAAGGTGTACAACAATGGGTATTCTCTCATGGCTCGTCGTCGGGTTGATCGCTGGTTTCCTGGCCAGCCGGGTGATGCGCGGCGGCGGCTCCGGCCTCATCGGCGACATCATCGTGGGCATTGTGGGCGCCCTGATCGGTGGCTTCCTGGCCGCAACGCTGCTGAACATCCCTGATGCCGTCAACGGCATCAACCTCACCAGCATCATCGTGGCCTTCGTTGGCGCGGTGATCCTGCTGTGGCTCTTACGATTGGTTTCCGGCCGAAGGCGTTAGTCCACAGCCTCAGTTTGCAGGCGCGTTCTGCAGCTCAACAGTTAACCCCTCTGGAGGTACACACATGTCTGACATCACAAAGACGGTCACAGATGCTGTTCACGATGTGAAGAACGACGCCAAGGACGCCGCTCATGACGTGAAGAACAAGGTCAAGGACGTGGCTCACGACGTGAAGAACGACGTCAAAGACGCCGCCCACGACGCCAAGAACGAGGTCAAGGACGAGGTCAAGGACGCCGAACGCGACGCCAAGAACGAGGCCTAAGTAAGCCGCATAGGCTGCCAGTGGGGCTTCGGCTGAAAGGAACAATCCCCTATGAAAGGCAACGAAAAGTTGCTGCCGGTGCTGAACCAACTCCTGGCAGACGAGCTGACCGCCATCAGCCAGTACATGGTGCATTCGGAGCTGTGCGCTAACTGGGGCTACGAGAAGCTCCACCAGGCGATCGAGCACCAGGCCCGCGATGAGATGCACCACGCGGAGTGGCTCATCCAGCGGATCATCTTTCTGAAGGGTGTGCCTGTCGTCTCCAAGCTCAATCCGATCAAGATCGGCCACACGGTCTTGGAGATCGTGAGCAACGATCAGGCGGACGAGTTGGGCGCCATCAGCGCCTACAACAGCGCGATTGGCCTGGCCCATGACGTGGCCGACCAAGCCACAGCCGACCTGCTGCTCAAGATCCTCAAGATGGAGGAAGGGCATGTGGATTGGGCCGAGATCCAGCGCTCCCAGGTCGAGCAGATGGGTCTGGAGAACTACCTGGCCAATCAAACTCAGGGCGCGGCAAGTTAGCTCTCACCGCCCTCCTGCTCAGCCCATTGGGCGCTTGCAGGCACAGACTGCGGGCGCCCAGTGCCATTCTGCAAGGCACGCTAGTGAACGCAGAGGTTCGACACGATGTTTAGTCCAGGCGATCTGATCTTCCACCCAAGAAATGGCTGTGGCACCGTCCGTAGTCTGACGCGCCGCGATCCGTTCCACCCCGGCCAGGATGGTGAAGCTGGCGAGGCTGTTCAGGACCAGAGGCAGGACTACTACGATATTCTACTTCTGGACGGGGGGACGATGTATGTGCCGGTGAGCCGTTCTGAACGCCTCGGGCTGCGTCTGCTGACCAATGGCATCGACGTGATCAAGGTTGGCATGCACTCGCCGCCGCGCAGCTTGCCACGTGACGGGCGGGAACGGGCGGCTGAACTGCAGACGCGCAGCCAGATGGCCGAGCCGACCGCCTTGGTTGCCGCGGTTCGTGACATGGCGGCGCAAAGTCGCGGTCGAACGCTGAGCGCCAGCGAGGCAACCTGGCTGCGCAAATCCTGTGAGCGCCTGAGCATCGAAGCGGCGCTGGTCGATGGCATTTCCAGGTCGCAGGCGTACGATGCCATCTGGGAGATGGTGCAACAGTTGAGCGCCGCATGACGGTCTGAGGCAATCTGCGACAACCGCTCGCCTGCGGCCTGACCAACCGTTCATGGATGTGAAACGCATGGCGTTCGATCAACCTCTACAGTCGTATGCATGGACATTCCGACGAGTGATGGGAGCGACTCTCATCCTCGTCTTTGTCGCGCTGAGCTTCTGGCTGCTCTATCGCTTCAACCAGGTCCTTTTCATCCTCTTCATCGCCATCGTCATCGGCACGGTGATCCGGCCCGCCGTCACCTGGCTGCATCAGCGCGGGCTGCCCCGCAGCGCGGGGGTGATTCTTGTCTATCTGCTGCTGCTCGCCCTGCTCGCCGGTTTCGTGCTGTTGCTGTTCCCCTTGATTGTCGAGCAAGGCACAACGATTGCTGCGGCTGTACCGGGCTACTATCACACCCTGCGTGAGTGGGCGCTTAGCCTGTCAAATCCGTTGACCGTGCGCTTGAGTGAGTTCCTGCCCGCAACGCTGCCCAGCCTGCAGCCGGCCCAGCAGACGGGAGAGCAGATGCTGGCTACGGCCGGGCAAGCGCTGGGTGTCGTAGGTTCGGCCGCTTCGGTCTTCTTTGTGGTCACAGCCACTCTGCTCCTGGCCTTGCACTGGACGCTCGATGGGCCGCGCACCATCCAGTCCCTGTTGCTGTTGCTGCCCATGGACCGGCGTGAGAGCATGGGCGACCTGGTGACAGCCATGGAAAGCAAGGTGGGTTTCTACATCGCCGGACAAGGCGTCCTCTGCCTGTTTATCGGCGGCATGGCTCTGGTGGCCTACCTGCTGATCGGCTTGCCCAACGCGTTGGTGCTGGCGTTCCTGGCCGGCTTGATGGAAGCCATACCGATGGTTGGGCCGCTGCTGGGCGCCATCCCTGCCGCGCTGGTCGCGCTTTCCATTGCGCCGGCGAAGCTGCTCTGGGTGGTCGTCGCCACGGTGATTATCCAGCAGGTGGAAAACGCAGTGCTGGTGCCGCGCGTCATGCGCAAGGCGGTGGGAGTCAATCCGTTCGTCTCGCTGCTGGCGATCTTTGCCTTCAGCTCTTTCTTCGGTATTGCCGGCGCGCTGATGGCCATTCCGATGGCCGCCATTATTCAGCTCTTGTTCGAACGCTTCCTCTTCCGCCCTGCCGCGCTGGAGTCGGAGGTCTCGACCGGGCGCGACCATGCCAGCCGGCTGCGCTATGAAGCGCAGGACCTGGCGCAAGACTTGCGCAAGCAGGCGCGGCTCAAGAAGGCAGGCGCGGCCCTGAACGTCAAGGAGATCGATCAGGTGATGGATGAAATCGAGGCCATTACCACCGACCTCGATGCGCTGCTGGCCCAGGTCCGACCGGCAGGTGCAACATGACCAAACAATTGCTCGGGTATGCTGCGGCCGTCATGACCACGCTGCTGGCGCTGGTGCTGCTGTGGCAGTTCCGGATCGTCGTCGTCTACCTGGCCATCTCACTGGTGCTGGCGGCAGTGCTGCGTCCTTTGGTCAACCACCTGGCTGGGCGAGGCATCGTGGCCCGCGTGGCTTGGATCCTGCTCTATGTCGCGGTCCTGGGCAGTTTCGCCGTCTTGCTCCTCGCCGCCGCCGAGGCTGCGATGGGCGAGGTCCAACAGTTGGTCCGAACACTGTCGGCACAGGACGCCTGGACGCTGCCGCTCTGGCTGGAGGGCAGCGCCTTTCAGCAGACGCTGATGGCGCAGTTGCCGCCGCCCAGCATGATCTTCGAGGCCATGACCGGCGACCAGGGACAGCTCGTGCTGCCAGCGATCCTCGACTTGACCCAGGGCATCGGCAGCGTCCTCAGCGGGGCGCTAGTCATCCTGTTCCTGAGTCTCTATTGGAGCATCAACCAGAACCATTTCGAACGGCTCTGGCTGTCGTTGTTGCCATCGGGCCAGCGCCGCCAGGCACGCGATGTCTGGCAGACGGTCGAGTCTGACATCGGCGCCTACATTCACGGCCAGATCATCCTCAGCCTCCTGGTTGGCCTGCTCTTGGGCCTGGGCTTCTGGCTGCTGGGGTCTCCCTACTCGGCGCTATTGGCGCTCGCCGGCGCGCTGGCCAGCCTGATCCCCGTGGTGGGGCCAGTCCTGGTGATCATCAGCGTGCTCTCGGTGGGCCTGCTCAGCAGCGTGCAGCTTAGCCTGGTGACGACGCTCTACGCGCTGCTGGTCCTGGCTGCCCTGGCAGTCTGGGTCAAGCCGCGCCTGTTCAAGCGCAATTGGGACAATCCGGTCCTGACCGTAGTGCTACTGCTGGCCATGGCAGATGCCTTTGGCCTGCTAGGCATCATCCTGGCCCCACCCTTGTCAGTTGTGTGCCAGATCCTGTGGAGCCGCCTGGTCAGTCGTCGCACGGTTTCCGGGGCTACCGCCCAGATTTCCGACCTGAAAGAACGGCACGCGCGCCTGCTGGACACGATCCGGGCGATGGATGGACCGCCGCTGGCGTTGGTGACCAGCAGTATGGCGCGGCTCAACCAGTTGATTGCGAAAGCTGAGCCCATTCTGCAAGCCGGTGAGCCAGCCGCCGGGCTGCCGGCTGACCTTCCTCAGCCCGTGCAACCGGCCCATCCGCTCGCCCCTGATGCCGGGTTGCCTGTAGCGACGATCGCCTGAAACAACAGACGATGACCCCATCCAGAATGGTAGGACAGATAGAGCGGCTCAAGCAGCAGGGTATGGACAGAGCGCGCAGCCTTAACCAGCGCACGTGCGGCTGGTTAGGGGCGCTGGCCGGCGCAGCCCAAGCGGCCCTCAGGCCCGAAACAGGGATTATTGCCGCAGCGATTGCCTACTATGCCCTCTTTTCCCTCTTCCCCCTCACACTTCTAAGCGTTGCGATTGCCAGCTTCAGCCTTGGCCCGGCCATGGACCAGCAATTA
>JAAEKA010000695.1 GCA_014155705.1 Anaerolineae bacterium clx_CAG2
CCCGGGGCCGGTGCGCGGCGGCTTCTTCATCGCGCATCATCGCATAGGCCATGATGATGACATGGTCGCCCTGGGCATTACGACGTTGGGAGCGACGCTGCTGGCGCCGGGTGTGGCGCGCGTAGGCGGGCAGGGGCCGGTCACCCTCGGCAACCACCCGCGCATCCAGCCGCTGGCTGAACTGTTGGCTGCGGCCGGCTGTGACGTGCGCATGGCCGAGGATGTTGACGGCCTGGCCTGGGGCAAGCTGGTGATCAATGCAGCTATCAATCCGCTGACCGCCCTGCTGCGCGTGGCCAACGGCGAGTTGCTCAACCGATCAGAGGCCCGTGAGTTGATGGGGCTGGCCGCCAGCGAGGCCGCGTCCGTGGGCAAGGCTGGCGGGATGCGCCTGCCCTTCGCCGATCCGGTGGCCGCGGCCGAGGACGTAGCCCGCCGCACTGCCGCCAACCACTCGTCCATGTTTCAGGACGTGCAGCGCGGCCGCCCCACCGAGATCGACGCCATCTGCGGCGCGGTGGTACAGGCCGGCGAGCGCCTGGCCGTGGCGACGCCGGTCAACCGGACCCTGTGGCTGCTGGTGCGGGCGACCATGGGTAGGGGCATGAATGCTGCATTCGTGCCCCTACATCCGACAACAGAGACAGGACTGACAAAATGAAAGTTGTAACCACTCTCGAAGACCTGCGCCATGCCCGCGCAGCCCTGCCGGGGCCGGTGGGCCTGGTTCCGACCATGGGCTATCTGCACGAGGGCCATGTATCGCTGGCGCGGCGGGCCAGGGCTGAATGCGCCAGTGTGGCGGCCAGCATCTTCGTCAACCCGACGCAATTCGGCCCCAGCGAGGACCTGGCCTCCTATCCGCGCGATCTGCCGCGCGACCTGGCGCTGTTGGAGGCGGTGGGCGTCGACCTGGTCTGGACGCCCCCGCCGGAGGTCGTCTACCCCGCCGGCTTCCAGACCTGGGTGACGGTGAACGAGGTGACGCAGCATCTGGAGGGCGCCCAGCGGCCCACCCATTTCCGCGGCGTAACCACCGTCGTGGCCAAGCTGTTCAACGCCTTCCGCCCCGACCGCGCTTACTTCGGCCAGAAGGATGCACAGCAGGTGGTGGTGATCAAGCAAATGGCGAGGGACCTGAACTTCGCGGTGGCGATCGTGGTCTGCCCGACCGTACGCGAGCACGATGGCCTGGCCATGTCCAGCCGCAACGCGTACCTCGATCCAGCGCAGCGAGCGGCTGCGCCGGTGCTCTTTCATGCGCTCAGCGCTGCCGCCACAGCCTACGCGGCTGGAGAGCGCGATGCCGAGATTTTGCGCGAGCTCATGGCTGGTATCATCGACGCCGAGGCGCTGGCCCGTCGCCAGTACGTCTCCTGCGCCGATCCCGAGACGCTGCAAGAGTTGTATGGTCCCATCCAGCGCGCGCTGCTCTCTATGGCCGTCTACATCGGCAAAACCCGTCTGATCGACAACCTGGTCCTGGGAGACATGTAGCGATGCTGCAACGCAACCCAGTTGCCAATCCGTCAGTCTGTCGGGCTCCTTGTCGCCTTGTTTCCCTGTCTGCTTCTGCCGGAGGCCTGTCATGCCCCTGCTCGTAATCGATGTCGGCAACACGAATATCACCCTGGGCCTGTACGACGGCGACCGCCTGGGACCGCGCTGGCGACTGGCCACGGCCCACGATCGCATGCCCGATGAATATGGCCTTCAATTTCTGGGGCTGCTGGCCCATGATGGCGTCGATCTGACCTCGGTCAGCGGCGTCTGCCTGGCGTCGGTGGTGCCCTCACTGACTGGCAAGATCGGCGAGACCTGTCGCCGCTATCTGCGCCAGGAGCCGTTGGTGGTGGGCGCTGGCGTCAAGACCGGCGTGCGTATCCGCGTCGACTATCCACAGGCCGTGGGCGCCGACCGGGTGGCCGATGCCGCAGCCGTCAAGCACCTCTATGGCGGGCCGGCCTGTGTAGTGGATTTTGGCACTGCCACGACTTTCGACGCAGTCTCGGCCGAGGGCGACTATCTGGGCGGAGCCATCGCGCCGGGCATTGGCATCTCGGCTGAGGCGCTGTTTACCCGCACAGCGCAATTGCCGAGGGTCGAGCTGCTGCGTCCGCCCAGCGTCGTTGGCCGCAGCACCGTGCATGCCATGCAGTCCGGGCTGATTTTTGGCTACACCAGCCTGGTCGAGGGCATGGTGGCGCGCTTCCGGGCCGAACTGGGCGCAGCCATGAAGGTCATTGCCACCGGCGGCCTGGCCGAGACCATCGCCCAGGAGACGGACGCGATCCAGATCATTGCGCCCTGGCTGACGCTGGATGGGCTGCGGGTTATTTGGGAATTGAACCAGAGGAAGTAGACAAGTGTACAAGAAAACAAGGTGACAGGGTGACAGGGTGACAAGGTGACAAGGTGACTGGGTGAGCTTGACCAGTCTACCTGTCCACCAATTTACCAATCTACCAACTTCCTCCCTTGTCTACTTGTCTCCTCCGCCTTAACAAAGGAGAATGATACGAGATGTTGCGACAGATGTTGTTGGGTAAGATCCATCGAGCGGTAGTGACGGGTGCAGATGTCAATTACGTGGGGTCGATCACGGTAGATCCAGTGCTGTTGGACGCGGCCGGCATTCTGCCCTACGAGCGGGTGCAGGTGGTGGATGTAGAGAACGGCGCGCGGCTGGAGACGTACACCATCCCCGGGACGCCGGGCCAGGGCGAGATCCAACTCAACGGCGCGGCCGCGCGGCTGGTAGCCGTGGGCGACCATGTCATCATCATGGCCTATGCGATGATGAGCGATGAAGAAGCCGCCGCGCACCGGCCCCGGGTGGTGTTGGTGGGGGAGGGCAACACCATCAAACGGGTGATGCGCTACGGCGACCTCATGTGAAGCCCCCCTGGTCCTCCAGGGGGCTAGCTGGCCAGCTCGGCCAGTTGGCTGGCGATCGCTTCTTCCAGTTGCGCCAACAGGTCGGCGTAGTCCTGGGACGGCAGGATCGCTTGCAACTCGTTTAGCAGGAAGAGCAGCCAAGGTGTCCACTCGCTCTTGGGCTTGAGGACGATCAGCTCGGCGACTGTTTGTAGCGTCTCGGTGATCTTGGCGTCGTAGGGTTTGTCAGGCATAGGTGGTGACTCCTGGGATCGTGGTATGGATCGCGTTGCTTAGTTCAGAATGGTACGCCAGCGACGCAATTTGTCCAATTCCGGCGGCGAGTTGGTCGCATTTCAGCGCTGCAGCCCGACGAAAAACGGGGAACGCATCATGCGTTCCCCGTTTTTCGTCGGGCTGCGGTTGCACCTGAGTTTGTGGTCACGTTAGCTTTTTTTGAGCAGATCGCGGATTTCCGTCAACAGTCTGACCTCGTCAGATGGATCGGGCGGGGGCGGGGGAGTTTCCTCTTTCTTCGACCGCTCCTGCATCTTGTTGATGCTGCGCACCATAAAAAAGAGCACCAGGGCGATCAGCAGGAAGTTGATAATGGCCTGAATGAACAGGCCATAGGCAACGGTGGCCTCGCCAACCTGGAGCGCCAGGGTAGTGAAGTCGATGCCGCCCAGGATCAGCCCGATCAGCGGCATGATGATGTCATTGGTCAAGGATGTGACAATGGCCGTGAAGGCCGCGCCCAGGATGACGGCGACCGCCAGGTCGATCACGTTGCCCTTGGCAATGAACTTGCGAAACTCGGCAAACATACGAATGCTCCTTTCTGGCTCCTTGCCGATCAATCTCGAATGGCTTGCCGCACCGCTTGGGGACTACGGGAGCAGCGACTGTCAACTTTTCGCCGCGGCCGCCTGAACAAATTATACACGGTCTTCGCCAGGAGAAAAACATTTCGTCCCTCAGGCTTGTTTCCACGAATTCGTTGATGCTCCGATGCTTGCGATTGGCTCCGGTTGCGTAAGGAAGTGTACACTTAAATTAAACATTATATTGACAATATATAGGCAAAGTGCTATACTGTCGCTGCTGCAAAAACAAATCGCTTGGCCGATCACAACAGATTGGTCCTGAACAGACGAAACCTGCGGCTTTCCATCACACCTCTACTGGAGCAGTAAGCATGTCGACGAAGGATATTGTCGTAGATAATCTCATCAAGCGCTATCCGGGCGGCGTCACGGCTGTCGATGGCGTCTCTTTTACCGTTCAGGGCGGCCAGATCTTTGGTTTTCTTGGCCCTAACGGTGCAGGCAAGAGCACTATTATCAAGATTTTGACGACCCTGGCCCTACCCACTGAAGGACTAGCCTCTGTGGGCGGTTATGATGTCGTGCACCGGGCCAGCGATGTGCGCCGCATCGCCGGCGTAGCCTTGCAGGAGATCGGGCTGGACCCGACCATGAAATCGACCGAGTTGTTGACTCTGCAGGCGCGCTTCTTCGGCTATGATGACCGGCAGGCCCGTGCGCGCGCCGCCGAGTTAATCGATTTGGTCAAGTTGAACGACGCTGTCGATCGTCGCGTTGGCACCTATAGCGGCGGCATGCGCCGCCGGTTGGATTTGGCGTTGGCGCTGGTCCACGAGCCGGACATTCTCTTCCTGGATGAACCGACGACAGGCCTTGATCCGGCCAGCCGGCGAGATATCTGGGACGAAGTGCGGCGGCTCAATCGCCAGTTGGGTATGACGATTTTCCTGACCACACAGTATTTGGAAGAAGCGGACGTGCTGGCCGACGTGGTCGCCATCATCAATCAAGGTAAGCTTGCCGCGCAGGGATCGCCTGCTCAACTCAAGGCCGCTCAAGGCGCCGAGTCCATCAATTTGGTGTTCACCAGTCCGCAAGTGGCGCAAGAGGCCGTGGCGCTCATTAGCGACATGGCGCAGCGCACGCAGGTGGATCGCGATACCTTGCGGGTTTACCTGGACCACGCAGCGCAGGCGATCCCCTCTGTGGTCAATCGGCTGCAGCAGGGCGGCTTCAACCCGATTTCGCTGACGCTCAGCCAGCCCACGCTGGACGACGTCTTCTTGCAGGTAACGGGCCAGCGCATGCAAAACGAGCAGGCTCAGCCGGCTGAAGCGGGGGCCGCCCCAGCGGCCAAGACACGCCGTCGTGGCCGATGATCGGCCGCGCGGCAAGTATAGAACGAGGTATTACTCCCATGACTACTGCTGAATTCACACCACGCGCGATGACAGCGGCGGCAGCGCGCAGCAGCGCGCCTTGGCTGACCCAGGTTCTGTTGCTTACCCGGCGCAACCTGGTCAATATCTTTCGCACCCCGGAAGCAGTGCTGCCGCCGATCCTGATCAGCGTCTTCTTCCTGGTTATCTATCAGTCAACCCTGGGGACAGCCGCAGGCTTCATCCCTGGCCTGAGCGGCAAGGCCTACCTGGGTTTCATCCTGCCGCTGTCCATCGTCAGCTCCTCACTGGCTGGCGCAGGCATCGCCGCCCAGAATCTGGTCAAAGATTTGGAGAACGGCTACTTCGACAAGCTGTTGCTGACCCCCATCAGCCGGACGGCTGTCCTGCTTGGCCCCATTCTGGCCGGCGCGTTGATCCTGGGCATTCAGTCTGGCATCGTGGTTGCAGTGGGTTTGATCTTGGGTCTGGACCCGGCCACCGGTCCCCTGGGCTTGCTGGCGGTGATTGGTCTGGCCGTCCTGCTGGGCACGGGCTTTGCCGGTTTCACCGTGTCTGCGGCCCTGGGCAGCGGCAGTGCAGCCGCCACACAAAGCGCCGGCTTTCTCTTCTTCCCGTTGACTTTCCTGACCGCCAGTTTCGTGCCGTTGGAACTGTTGAGCGGCTGGCTGAAGGTTGCAGCGCAGATCAACCCTATCACCTATGTGTTGACCGGAATGCGCTCGTTGATGCTGGATGGATGGAATGTCGCTGACCTGCTGCCGGCGTTAGCTGCCTGCCTGCTGTTGGCAGTAGCGATGTATGCACTGGCCGGCTACGCGCTGCGGGTGCGCACGCGCCGCAAGTAGCGCTGGCGGAAGTTGATAAACGGAGCGGAGCAGGCGGTCCATCGCCTGCTCCGCTTTTTGTTTGGCCCGCCCCAGGCCGAGCTCATGGGGCTGCTACGTCTTCGCCGGCAAGGCCGGGCTCAGGTGGTCGCAGCCGCACCTCGCCCTGCCTTTCAGGATACCTGGGCGTTACGTCGGCGTAAAATTCAACCAGGACCGGTAGATCCGCCTCGATGTCGCCGCTAGGCATTAACTGGACGCCAATGCCCACCGCCTTGCGGCGGTAATCGGCGTAGGCCAGCATGATCGGCACCCCAGCACCCAATGCGATGTAGTAGAAGCCGGTCTTCCAGTAGTTGGCCTCGCTGCGGGTGCCTTCGGGTGAGATGGCGACGCGCAGTTGATCCGTGGCGTTGTAGGCGGCTACGAGCTGCTCGACGAAGTTGCTGCGCGATGAGCGGACGACCGGTATGCCACCCAGGCGACGCATCAGCCAGCCGAAGGGCCAGCGAAAGGCGGTGTCTTTGGCGATCCAGCGAAAGCGCAGGTTCGAGGCGAACAGATAGAGCATGGTGACGAAGAAATCAGATCCCGACGTGTGATGGGCGCCGACGATCACACATTTCGCTGGAATTGACGGGGGAACTTCGATCTGCCAGCCAACGAGTCTGGCGACGGCCAGGGCGATGTGCTGGGACAGCGGTTTACGGGATTGGGGCATGCATCACTCTCAGGGAGACGGAGCGGGTCGCCTAACATAGTTTCTGGCACTATAACATTGTGCTGACGGTCTGTCAAGATGGTCTCGGATTGACGCCCGGGTCAGGTTGGTCTACAATCAGAGGGAACGTTTCGTTTGCCCAAGGAGGACATCATGACCCGCCGACCTCATCTTGATCCCCGTAGTTTCGACTTGCCAGGCGGCCCATTGGGCGTGTTGTTGCTGCATGGCTACACCGGCTCTCCCCCGGAGATGCGCCTTTTAGGCGAGTATCTGCACAGCCGGGGCATGACCGTCTCGGCGCCGCTGCTGCCCGGCCACGGCACGTCGGTCGATGAGATGAATCGCTGCCGCTGGCGCGACTGGACCAACTGCGTTGAGCAAGCGCTGGCCGATCTGCGCAGTCGCTGTTCGCTGGTTTTTGTCGGCGGACTGTCCATGGGCACACTGCTGACCCTCTACCTGGCGGGGCATCACCCCGACCTGGCGGGGGTGATGCTCTATTCACCGGCGTTGAAGGTGGCGGATCGACGGCTGGCGCTGACCCCGCTGGCCAAGTACTTCGTGCACAGCCTGCCCAAGGGCGCCAACGCCGACCAGGACCTGACCGATCCCACTGCCCAGCAGCATCTATGGAGCTATGAGGAGAACCCCATTGCGGCCGCTGCTGAGTTGCTGGCGCTGCGCCGCCAGGTGCAACTGCTGCTGCCGGCCGTCGCTTGCCCGTTGCTCATCGTCCACAGTACTTTGGATCCTGCGATCCGTCCCGACAGCGCGCAGGCCGTCTACGACGGCGTCAGCACGCCGGTAGCCGAGAAAACGCTGCTGACCCTGCACAATTCTGGCCATGTGCTGCTGGTGGACAGCGAGTGGGAATATGTGGCCGAACAGACGGCTCGCTTCATCTTCGCCCACCTGGGCTAGCGTATCGTCAGCCGTGAATCGCGGAGTTCGCACGCCCACGTGCGAACGGCCTCTGGGGATGCCTGACTCCTCCAATGAACGGCATCCGGGGATGCCTGACTCCTCACATGAGGGTTGACGCAGCGCTGGCGTTTGTTCCTGGGCGTCTGGCTCAACGACTGTCCTGGCATGTTACCTGCTTGCCGTCGCTGGTACAGCTCACCGTTCCCGCCTGGTCGGTGCGCTGCCAGCCGGCCTCCCCCACCACGGCTTTCCATGCAGCTTCGACCGGCGCAGCCAGTTGGCGGCGGCGGTCGTCGCGCTGCACGAAGACCACGGCCTGCTCCGGCTGGGCCGCGTCCAGCAGCGCCTGGCTGAAGCCGCTTTGCCGGCCGCCCTGCGGTAGATTGACCACAGTGGCCGGCTGGATCAGCCCGCTCATCACCAACTCGTCTTGCACTGCCTGGCTGGCGTCGCCCAGCAGCAAAAAGCTGGTGTCGCCCCAGCTCAGACGCAACACCAGTGAGTTGTCGTTCAGGTTCAACTCGCCCTTTTTGTTCAGCACGGGGTCGGGACCGGGGCGCAGTACGTCCAGCGCGACGCCGTGGCCCAGCAGCACGCGCGTGCCTGCCTCAGCCTGGACGACCGGCAAACGCTCGGCGCGCAGGCCGCGCAGCCAACTCTCAAAGGCTGTCGAGGGGTAGGGGAAGGGGGCTTGCAGTACTTGCCGGACAGTGAAGCGCTCCGGCAGTTCCACCAGTCCGCCGATGCGCTCGTCGCCGGCATGGGTCAGCGCCACCAGTTCGATCTGGCGATCGTAGAAGGGGATGTGCTGGCCCAGCGCACTCAGCAGTTCGGTGGGGTTGTGGCCGCCGTCGATCAGCACCTGCTGGCCGTCAGGGGTCACGACCAGCGCGGCCTGACCGCGCTCCATGTCGAGAAAGTGGACGTGCAGCCGGCCGTCGGGCTGGCTGCGCAGGGCCAGCAGCAGCAGACTGCCTGTCACCAGCAGCAGGCTGGCAGCCACCGTCGTCAACCTGGAGGAAGACAGCGCGCCTTTGAGCCGCTGCAAGCCTGTGCCCACCAGCGGCGATGACCTGCTGGCCAGCGCCAACAGGCCGATCAGCCCAAAGTAGCTCCACAGCCCCACTGCACCCAGGTTGACCTCGACAGAGGCGAAGGGCAAGGAGGATAGCTTCTGCACTGCGAGGACGGTCCAGTGTAGCGCCAGCCAGGGAATGGCGGCCAGGGCGCGAGCCACGGGCCACAGCACGGCCTCCAGCGCCGGATGCAGCGTTGCAAGCAGGCCGGTGATCATCGCAATGCCTCCCCAGACCATCACAGGCGGCTGCACCGGCAGCACCAGCAGGTTAGTCAGCGGGGAGACGATGGAAACGCGGCCGAAGTAATAGGCGATCAGCGGCAGAGTCAGCACCGTGGCGGCCAGGGTGACAATCAGCGCGTCGTTGAGGAAGCCGATCACCTTGGGGGCGACGCCGGCCGGCAAGCGCTGGCGCATGGCCGCCTCAAAGCGTCGCGCCATAGGGGCGGCGAAAACGATCAGGCTGAAGGTGGCCACGAAGCTCAACTGAAAGCCCACATCCCACAGCGTCAAGGGGTTGGCCAGGGTCATCACCAGGCCGGCAACAAAAAGAGCGATCACGGCAGTGCTCTGCCGGCCCAGGTAGGCAGCCCAGACCACCAGAATGCCCATCAGGCCGGCGCGCATCACTGCCGCATCCGCGCCCACCAGCAGGACGTAGAGCGCGATGCTGGCCACGACCGGCCAGAAGGCGCGCCTGGGGCCTAACAGGCGTGCAAAGATGGCGGTCATCATGCCGGCGATGAGGGTGATATTGAAGCCTGAGATGACAATGATATGGCTCACCCCGGTGCGGTTGAACTCGTCGTACAGACCGGGGTCGATGCCGCTTTCGACGCCCAGCAGAATCCCGGTCAACAGGCCGGCTTCAGGCTCAGGCAGCAGGCGGGCGATGACCTCTTGCGCTTCAGTGCGTACGGCATACAGCGCCGGCCAGAATCCGCTCCTGGCGCCCCTACCCAGCACACGCACATCGGGCCGCGGGATGATGGTGTGAACTGTGCGGCGGGCGAGATATTCGCGGTAATCGAAGCCCTCGAAGACGGGCGGGACCTCAAGCCTGCCGCGCACCGCCACCCGATCGCCGTAGCGCACGCCTGGATAGCGGTCGATGGTGAACAGGGCGCGGCCCCGCACCGGCAGCGACTCCTCGCTCTGGCCCAGGGTAACGCTTTCGGCCTGCACCCGTACCTGCAGTTGGGTCTCGCTTTCGTCAGGTGGCTGTAGCACGACGCCGGTCACTGTGGCCCAGGCGGGGTCCTCCGGCGTGCCGTTGTAGTAGGCCAGGTCGTGCGGGTTGAAGCAGGGGGTGAAGGGAGTGAGCTGAAAGCGCAGCGCACCCAGCAAAAGGAAGAGCAGCAGCACGGCCGGCAGTCGCCAGCGTGGCCGCTTGCGCGCGACGAAGAGCACGGCCAGCGGCGCCATGAGCGCCATGACCCACAGCCAGGCGGCCGGCGCCGCGCAGGTAAACACCCCCAGCGACCACATCCACCGGGAAAGCCAGATACCCACGGCCCATGCCACTGCCAGATACACCAGCGTCATGTCACCCATCCCTGTCAGACACGAAATGATCGGCTGGCCCGCCCGCCAGCGCCATCAATGCGATTATATCCGGCCAGCGCCCCACGTCAAGAAAAAAAGCCGCGCCCGATGAAAGATTGGCAGCCGTCCGGCCCTTCTTGTTAATCGAAGCTGCCTGCCTGGCCAGCGAGCAGTCCCCGACAGGGGATGGGCGTTCTAGGCGATTTGGCCCAGCCAGATCGTGGAGCTCCAGCGCTCAGTTCTCCAATTCTCACCAGAAAGGAGAGCTGATCGATGAAACAGCGCCTGCTTCTCATCGCAGTCGTGGCGATGCTGTTGATCACGACCGTGCTCGCCCTGCCGGCGACATCGGGTTTCGACGACAGCGCGTCCCGGCCGCTGGGCGTGGTTTACGCCGACGACGGCGCAGCGACGCCAACGCCGACCGCTACCCCTCCGGCGCCCAATGGCGGTTGCCAGGGTACCAGCTCCTGCGGCGGCTGATCCGCATGCATAGCCCCGTGGGGCGCAGTCTGATCACGTGACGGGCTGCGTCCCCACGGCCAACTCCCAGCGCGCAGCAAGGCGCTGGCAGTCCTCCAGCATCCAGTCGGGCAGGCTGGGCAGCGCCGCCAGCAAATCCCGCGCCCGCGCCAGGTAATCCTGGGCCTCGTCCAGCCGTCCTGCGTCGAGCAGCGCGTTGGCGCAGTTGTTCAGGCTGTCGGCCGCGTAGAGCCGGTCGCCATTCTCCAGGTGCAGGCGTGCAGCCTGCTCGAATGCCTCTTGCGCCTCAGCCAGCCGGCATAGCGCCGCGAGAAACATGCCGTGATTGTTGCAGACGCGCGCCAAAACGGGGCGATTGTGCAGGCGCCGCAAGGTCGTATCAGCCTCCAGGCTGAGCGCCAGCGCCGCGGCCGGCTCCCCGCGTTCGTACAGCAGAATACTCAGATTCATCTGCAACATGGCCAAGTTCAGTGGATCACCTAGCTCCTCGTGCAGCGCCAGGGCCTGGCGAAAGAAGCTTTCGGCAGCATCCCATTGTTGTCGCCGGCGATAGAGGTCGCCGCGGTTAAGGATGACCTTGCTCTGACCGCGCAGGTTGCCAGCGGCGCGAAAGCTCGTTTCAGCCTGCTCGAAGTGCGTCAATGCATCGTCGAACTGTTCCTGTTCGTGGCAGATGATGCCCCAGTTGTTGTGCGCAATCGCCAACTCGTTGGGCCGATCCAGGCCGGTGAGCAGCGCCACAGCCTGCTGGCACGATTGAACGGCTGCGTCCCAGTGGTTGAGGGCCAATTGCACCTGGCTCAGGTGGCTGAGGGTCTGGCCTGCGCCGGCGGGATCGGCCAGGTCGCGGTAGAGAGCCAGCGCGGCTTGGAAATGCTCGTGCGCGCCGCGGTTGTCGCCCAGCAGCCGCGCCGCCTCGCCCAGTTGATCCAGCAGCAAGGCCTCGAAGCCGGCGCGGCCCGCCTGGCGGCTGACCTCCAGCCCCTGAACCAACAGGCTCTGCCAGGCTTGCCACTGGCCGCGCAGCTCCACGTGGGGCCATGTCTCGCCCAGCAGCGCCAGTCCCTCGTCCCACGCCAGGGGCTCGTACAGGGCTTGCTGGGCGGCTTTGGTCAGGTTGGCCAACTCCCGGTCCAGCGCAGCCGGGTCATCGTTGTGGGCCTGGACGAAGTCCAGCCAGGCGGCCGCGTTGGCGGCGATCTTGCGCTGAAAACGAGCCAGCAGGTTGCTGGCCGCCGTCGGAGTATCGCTCATTGGGCCCGTTCCTCAGGCAGGTCGTCGTCCCAATCAACTGCGCCGCCCTGCCAGCGGATTACCTCGCGGATCATGAACGTCTCCGTCAGCCGATGGATGCTGTAGCGCCGCGTCCACAGGTCGCCGGCCACGTTGACCAGCGACAGATGAGCCAGGCGCTCCAGCGCCTGCGCCAGCCGGCCGCCCTGCACCTCGCTGATACGCTCGATGCTCGCCAGGTCGGCTCCGCTCTGGGCAAAGACCGGCATACCCAGCAGCACATCCTGCGCGTCCGCATCCAACTGATTCCATGCCTGCCAATAGATGTAGCGGTAGAGATCGGCGATCTTCTGGCCGCGCGCCTGGCGCAGATTGTCCACCACCTGAGGCAGCGGCAGCAGGTACAACTGGCCCACGATCAGCTTCAGCGCCAGCGGATTTCCGCCCACAGTCTCGTAGATCGGCCGCAGGTCTGCGTCGCTGGCCTGGCTGACGGCTTGCAAGTTGCGTGTTGCTGCCTCGAAGCGCACCAGCCCCAGCGCGTCGGCCTCGCCCAGTTCCGGCACGGGGAGATGGTAGACGTCGTGCTCGCCCGGCAGGGCCTTGCGCGATGTCAGCAGGAAGCGGCTGGGGCCGGCCAGGCGGCGCAGCGTGGGCAGTAGCGCCTCCACGTCGCGCAGCGTCTCCAGGTTGTCGATCACCACCAGGTGGGGGATGTGGCGCAGGTGCGCTTGCAGCGCACCCAGCGTGCGTTGGCTGGTGAAGGGCGCGTTGCGCGCGTCACCCGGCAGCAACTGCGACGCCAGGGCCAGCAGCAGGTCGTCGGCCGTCAGCGCAGGCGCGTCGAGCGGGCGAATGACGCCGCTGGGGAGGAAGGATTGCTGTTGTGCGCTGACCCAGCCCACTTCCCAGGCTTCATCGCCGCCCTGCACGATCTGTTCCAGCGCGCTGCGGGCCACGGTCGTCTTGCCCAGGCCGCCCAGGCCTGTGAGCATGACAATCGACGACGGCGGCTCAGCAGCGGTCAACACGTCGCCGAGCTGGCCCAGCAGCGGCTCGACGCCGAACAGGCGTCCGTGGTCGACCCAGGGCAGCCGTGCGGCGGCAGTTGCGCTGCGTTGGCCGCGCGCGCTGTGCTCCATCTCAGCCAGCACAGCCGCCAGGCTGCCGATAGCCCGGCGCTGGTGTTTGTAGAAAGTGGCCTCGGCTACGGCCCATTCCCGGGCCACAATGAAGACTGGCTTCTCGTCTACGAAGCGGCGCTGTAGCAGCCTGGCATCTTTGGGCGCCGTGGTCGCCAGTGTGTCCAGTGCGGCCGCCAGGACGTGGCTGGTTGCGCGGCGTGCGCTCCAGCCGCTGCTGGCCTGCGCCTGTTGCACTACGGCCAGCCCGGCCAGCGGCCCAGGATCAGGCGCGTCGCTGTACCAGTCAGACAGCGCCTGATGGACGCGCTGCTCCAGGTCGGGAGCGGTAGATGAGGGGGCGATGGGTAGTGTGGGCATGAGCGTAGGAGAGAGTCACCGGATAGGTTGGAGACAGGAAGTGGATAGCGCAGGGACAGTGGGGGCAGCGTAAAGTTGGCTCAAAGGTCGGTATGACATAGAAACCCGGTTTCTTTGGGTCAATCGGCTCGTTGGGGAAGCACGTGCGCCGCTGCGGCGGTAGGGATCCTGATCCTCGATGGGCTTTCGTCTGCCACGGAGGTCATCGAGATGCGTACCACTTCTTTGCGTCGTCTGGTTCTGGTTGTGTTCACCGCGCTGCTGCTGGCCGCGCCTGTCAGCAGCGTCTCGCCTTGGGCCGGCGCAGGGGCTGTCGTCACTCCTGCGGCCGTTTGCGACGATACGAGCTGTCACTGAGTGTCCGGGGCGTCGTGCAGGGCGGCCTGCGCTACGCCCCGGCGCGCCTCCTCCAGGTGCCCAATGATATGGTCGTAGACATCGGAGAAGCGCGCTGCAAAATCGGGCTTGTCCTGCAGGTCAGCCAACTCGTCCAGCGCTTGTTCCAACACGGCCAGTG
This sequence comes from Anaerolineae bacterium clx_CAG2, assembly GCA_014155705.1. Classification (GTDB taxonomy): domain Bacteria; phylum Chloroflexota; class Anaerolineae; order JAAEKA01; family JAAEKA01; genus JAAEKA01. The sequence goes on from JAAEKA010000695.1 coordinate 13,938, forward strand.
CGGCTGCAGGTTGGCCCTGGCCCAGGTAGACCTCGCCCAGCGCGTCCAGGGCGTTGGCCGTGGATCGGCGGTCGCCTAGCATGTGGTTCAGGTCAATGGCCGTCTCCAGAGCCGCCTGCGCCCGCTGCCACTGGCCCAACTGGGTGGACACGATGCCGATAGTCGTGTTGACCCTGGCCAGGCGCAGGTTGTCCTGGGTCTGGCGGAAAACCGGCTCGGCCAGGAGGTACTGCTCCAGCGCGGTCTGCGGCTGGCTCAGCGCCCAATAGGCATTGCCCAGGTTGATGCGCGTGGCAGCCTCGTTGACCGGATCGCCCAACTCGCCCATCAAGGCGATGGCCTGGGTGAAACTGGCGATGGCTTGATCGATCTGGCCATCGCCGCGCTGGGCTGAACCCAGGTTGGTCAGGCTGCGAGCCGCCATCACCGGGTCGCCGTGGCGGCGCCAGCCATCGAGGGCCTGTTGCAGATGGCGCAACGCTTGATCCCAGTCGCGGCGGTCGAGCGCCAGACAGCCCAGCACGAACTGGCTGTAGGTTGCCTCGGTGTCGTCCTGTCCGACCAGGTTCAGCGCCTCCTGGACCAGCCGTCCGGCGCTGTCGGTTTGCTGCTGCAGGCGGTCGACATAAGCCCAGCGATTGAGGGCGCGTGCTTCGTTGTGGCGGTCGCCCAGGGCCTGGAAACGGTGCGCGCTGGCCGTGAACAGACTGCGCGCTTCCTCCATGCGCCCCATGACAAAGGTCAACAGGCCCAGTTGCAGTTCCATCCCAGCCTGGCCTGCCAGGTCGCCGGCCGCCTGACACTGCTCGATAGCGCGCTGCAAAAAAGGGACGGCGTCCTGGCGCATGCCGGCCTGATCCAGCTTGGGCGCCAGGGCCAGGAGCAGATCGCGGGCGTCTGGCCAGGCCTCAGGCAGATCCAGGGCGAACTCCAGCGTGTGCAAGCTCTGCTCCCGCTGCTCGGCCGGCAGGGCAGGCCCGGCGTTTTGCACGGCTGCCAGCGTCGCCTGAGCGCCGCGCTGGATGTACTCGCGAAAGAGCGCAGCATACGGGCCGTCGGGCTGGCCGGGCGACGGGTCTAGCGCCATCGCGCCACCTGTTCCAGCAAAAATGTGCGCGTCAGCGCATGGATCGTGTAACGCCGCTCGGTTACCGCCGATCCGTGGCCGTCCACCAGGTTCAACGTCACCAGTTCGGCCAACACGTTGCTCAACTGGCCGCGCTCCAGCCCGCTGATCTGGGCCAGATAGTCCAGGCTGCCGCCGCGCTCGGTCACCAGCGGCATGGCCAGGAGGGCGCGCCGCGGTAGCTCGCCCAGGCGGCTCCAGGCAGCTTTGTAGATATAGTCGTACAGGCTCTCCACGGGCGCGCCGCGCGCCGCGGCCAGATCGGCCAGAATGCCGTGCAGAGAATGGACGTGCGTCTGCCCTACCACCAAACGCAGCGCAAGCGGGTTGCCGCCCACGGTCTCGTAGATGGGATGCAGCTCGGCGTCGTCAGCCCGGCTCAACTCCGGCAAGTTGCTCTGCTCTGCCTCCAGCCGCACCAGGCCCAGCGCGTCCGGTTCGTTCAGCTCTGGCACGCGGAAATGAAAGACTCCCGACTCGCCGTACAGGCTGTAGCGCGTCGTCAGCAGGAATTTGGCCGGGTTGGCCAGTTGGCGCAACACCGGCAGCAGGCTGTCCACGTCGGCCGCAGTCTCCAGGTTGTCCACCACCACCAGAGCAGGCTGCCGGGCAAAGCGGGCGCGCAGCGCTGCGATGGCTCGCTCCGGGGCGGTGAAGAGGGGCGCACCGGGCAGTATCTGCACAACCAGCGCTTCCAGCAGGGCATCGACGGTCAAGACCGGCTGGTGCAGGCTGTGGATGCGGCCGGAAAAGTCAAGGCGCTGCCGGCGGGCGCTGACCCAGGCCACCTCGCCGTCCGGCCGCTGGCGGATCACCGCGCGCAGCAGCGCGTCGGCCAGGCTGGTTTTGCCGATGCCGCCCCCTCCCTCGATGGCCAACAAAAAGGGCGCTTCGTCCGAGAAGAGCACCTCCAGCAGGGCGGCCTGATGCGTCTCGACGCCGAAGAGGCGCAGATAGCTGGCCGGCTCCAGTCGCGCTTCGAGCACAGCCGCACGCTGCTCGATGGCTGCCGTCTCCATCTGCCACAGCACGCCAGCCAGGCGGTCGAGGGCCTGGTTCTGCCAGCGGTAGACCGACGGCTCGGCAACGTTGAGGCGATTGGCTACGCTGCGCGCCGGCAGATCGTCCAGGAAACGCATGCGCAGCAGGTCTGCGTCGCGGTCGTGGGTTGCGGCCAGCGTCTTCAGTGCGCGCAGCAGCACATTGTTGACAGCCCGGCGCGGGTTCGCTGCGCCCGCGGCCAGCTCCATCTGTACCAGTCTCAGATCGGCCAGGGTCGCGCCCGCGCTGGCATCGGCGCTCCAGGCCTTGAGCGCCTCGTGAACTTGCTTGGCAAAGCCGGCAGGGGGGAAGACTGGGTGGGTGTCGCTCACGGAGAAAAACTCAATAGGGGCGTGATAGGAAGATGATAGGCCAGAGACAGGCAGGATCGTGTACAGTAGAACAGGAAATTCTGATCTGTGCTCGCCTTTTCATCGGTGAAAGACAATGACTGAGGCTAAAGATCACTGCTTAGTACTGTGGGCCGACCGTTTCGACGAGGTGGCGGCCGTCGTGTTCGTGGCCGAACTGCGGCGGGCCGGACTGCGGGTCAAGCTGGTAGGTCTGCCGGGGCCCAGCTTCGTGGGCCTGCACGGCATCGCCCTGACGCCCGACCTGACCCTGGACGAGGCGCTGGCCCTGGCCGAGCGGACAGCCTGTGTCGTGGTGCCCTGCGACTCGCCGGCCGTGCAGCGTGTCGTCAACGATCCGCGGCTGGCTGATCTGTTGAGCCAGGCCGATGCCTGTGGGGCTCAACTGGTCGCAGGGCCGGCTGCCTCAGCCGCCCTGGAACTGGCCGGCGCCAGCCAGCAGACGGCGACGACCGTCTACAGCCAGAGCCTCAATCGGCAGGCACGCCGGCTGGCCCGGCAGATAGCCGCTGAGCCAGGACGAGCGCCGCTCAACAGGCTGCGCATGGGCTGGCAGGGTGCATAGAGTATAGCACAGGTCAACGCAAAACAGCAACGCATCGCCCGACGCTGCGTACGTTCCGGGGGGAACTGTGCGAGCAACAGCGCCGGTGTTCAGCAGAGGGTGGTTCTCAAAGTAGCCTGGTTATGGAGAGAGCCACCCTCTGTGCTGTTCTTGAAAGGACAAACAAATTCGGGCCGAATGCCCGCTTGGACATCTACCAGCGGACGACTTGCTCGAGCAGGAAACTACGTGTGAGGTTGTGGATGGTATAGCGGCGCTGGTTCAGATCTCCCCGGCTGTCTACCAGGTTCAGGTCAACCAGTGTACTGAGCGCGTGGCGCAGGTCGTTGGGCGGTAACTGGCTGATCTGCGCCAGGTAGTCCGGGCTGCCGCCGTGCTCACTGACCAGAGGCATCGCCAGCAAAGCCCTGCGGCACAGTTCGTCGAGGCGATCCCAGGCGCGCCGGTAGATGTAGGTGTAAAGCGATTCGACCGATTCGCCTCGGGCCGCAGCGAGATCGTCCAGGATGACGGGCAGTGGATGAATGTGGACCTGGCCGACGATCAGGCGCAGGGCCAGCGGGTTGCCCCCCGCGGTCTGATAGATCGGCAGCAGGCTGGCATCCGAGGCGCTGGCCAGATCGGGCAGGTTGCGCAGCCGGGCCTCCTGGCGCACCAGGCGCAACGCATCGGCCTCAGCCAGCTCGGGCAATCGCAGGTGATAGATACCCGGTTCGGCGTAGAAGCTATGGCGCGAGATCAGTAGAAACTTCGAAGGGCCAGCCAGCCGGTGCAGCCATGGCAGCAGACGGTCGCTGTCAGGCATCATCTCAAGATTGTCGAGCACTACCAGGTGCGACGCCTGGCTCATTCGTACCCGCAAGTCAGCCAGTTTCTGATCACGACTCAGCCCTGCGGCGCGATCAGCTAACAAGAGATCAGCCAATTCGTCGACGAAGGCGTCAGCCGTGAGCACCGACCTGGGAATAGTTCTCAGGCGACCGTCCAGATGGAAATGCTGCTGTTGGGCGCTGATCCATGCCATATCGGCAAAGGGTCCACGGGCGATGATGACGCGCAGCAGGGCATCGGCCAAAGAAGTCTTGCCGATGCCGCCGATGCCGTCCAGCAGGAGAATGCTAGCCGCTTCTGGCGACGTCAGCAGGTGCATCAGGTGGTTCAGGTGCTGCTCTACCCCCACCAATGATGTGTAGGTGGGCAGCGGCAGACGGCTCTCCTGCGCTGTGCGCTGAGCCTCCCAGGCTGCCTGCTCCATCTCTTGCACAACGGACGTAAGCAGGCTGATGGCTTGCTGCTGTTGGACGTAGATGGTGGCCTGGGCCAGGTTGCGCTCGATGGCCAATAAATGGACTGTCTTGGCGTCCAGATAGCGGACGCGCAGGAGATCGGCCTCATCGGTGTGGTGGGCCGCCATGAGGGTCAAGGCCCGGTGAAGTACCTGGTTGGTGGCCAGGCGCAGGTTGCCGCTGGCAGCGGTCGCAGCCTGCCGCACCAGCAACAGATCTGCCAGTGGGCTGCCGTGGGCAGCGCCCTTATGCCAGAGGCCCAGCGCTTTGCGGACCTGTTCCGTTGAAAGTGATGGGACTGAGGGTGATTGGCTGATGTTCATAGAGACGCCCGCTAAGAAGGTTTGGAATGGCTGCCGGATCGGCAAAGACAGGCAAACTGTCAGTAGTCTTGAAAGGTATTTGGAGTATCGTTATAGGATTGCTATAGATCAGGAGAGTTTCATTCCTGTATACTACGCCATAGTCCCATCGTTCACAATCTTCTGCGCTGGCTCCGGTGAGGCTCATGGCTCAAGACAAAACCGCTTTCGTTCTGTGGGCAGATCGGTTCGACGAGACGTTGGCAGCGCTCTTCGTTGCGGAGCTGCGCAAGGCCGGCCTGCGGGTCAAGCTGGTCAGCCTGGCCGGCCAGCCTTCCTCCGGCGCCTATGGCCTGACCCTGGTGCCCGATCTGACCCTGGAGCAGGCGCTGCCCTTGGCCCAGAACGCCGGTTGCGTCGTCATCCCGTGCGGCGCGTCGGGCCTCAAGCGATTGAAGAACGATCCACGTGTGCAGGAATTTTTGTCCCAGACCCACAAGGCCCATGCCACATTCATCGTCAGCCAGTCCGGCGTTGCCGACCTGGAGAGCTGTGTCTGGTCGTTGCAGTCGGGGCCAGACTTGGTGGTCTACTCGGGCGGCGAGGACGCAATGGATGCGGTGCGGCGGGTGGTAGGGTAGGTGGCATGCTGATACTGATATTCGAACTTGAACATATTCTAGCACAACTCGCTGAGAATGGCCACAACTGTCAATTATCGTGAGATGGATTGGCTTGTGCCATCGTACGTTCCGTGGTCTCTCTTATCTTGGCTAGACGGATGTCAGGCCGCTCATATTATCCTTTTAGATGTTCTCTAAGAAGAGGTTTCAGATGTTGATGAGCATTTTTCACCCTAGGCGCTGCCTTTGCTCGGTCAAATGCCTGAGCCTTTCTGGGCTTGCAAGCTTTTTGCTCCTGTTGACAGTTCTGGCAACGTCACCTTTGATGGCACGGGCGCAAGTCTCAGACCAACAATGCGTGGGGGTCGACCTGATCGTCCTGATGGACGAATCTGGCAGCATGCTGACCAACGATCCAGCCCATTTGCGAGTAAGCGCCGCACGTAATGCAATAGCCTCATTAGGTGATAATGCCCTTTACTTCTGCCCAGGTGTGCAGCATCGTGTTGCGGTGGTAGGCTTTTGGGACGAGCGCGATGGTGGGGTAGATACGATGCCGTACATCGAGACGGCCGTTATTGAACCATCCCTCGATGGCTCGGGTTTGATGATTTGGCGTGAAGAACGCCAGTCTCTCTACGATGCCCTTCCTGAGCGCACTGACAGCCCAGGAGCTACTGATTATCGCTCGGCCTTTGAGACGGCCAACACGATTTTCTCACAATGGCGATCCAGTCCGTTGGATGGCGTTGATGTCCCGCGTCGACGCGGCGTCATTTTGGTAGCGGATGGTGGACCATGCGTGTATGATCTTGGCTGCAACGTTGATGACAACACTATGAACGTTGGAACTTACATGCAAGATCTGGCTCGTTATCTGGACCCTAATGGTGCTGAGTTTCCGTGGCGTGGTGAAGATAATCCGGACAGCATTCGTATTTGGTTTGTTGGCTTCCGGGACAGTGGCACTAGCGATGCATACGATTATCTCGATCCGGCATCCAGTGTCGGTAGTGTGGTTGTTCCATTCTGGCGTCAGATTACTCAAAACCATGGTGGAACTTTCGAGGTCCTTGAGGCAGGTTCTGGTAGCGCAAATACCAGAAACAATGATGTGGCCGTCAAGATGTCTAACATTCTTGAGGTCATCAGCAAGAAGCCAGCGATTCGCGTCGACTGTGACGAACCTTTCTACGTCGACCCTTACACTGATCGGCTCAATGTACAAATCCTCAAGATTGGAGCGGATCAGGGGTTAGAACCGGAAGATGTTAACGTGACTCTTCAGTATACCGGTCCCCTGTCTCAGGCCAGCCTATTGCGAGGCCAGGTGACGCAGGGGCAAGCGACCATTGACGACTACGTCGCTGACGGCCCTAATGAACGATACGTCATTGCTAACGTGCAGCCCGGAGCCTGGAGGATCTTGGTCGAGAACGGAGTCTGTCGCCGTGACGTTGATGTTCGCATCTTGCCTTTGGAGGCTCGGGGGCGCATCGTCTCTCCGCTGGCCAGTGAGGCAATCCCTCAGTATGATTCCCCCCCCCTGATAGGTGTTCACCTGATCGGAAAACAGCGCCAACGCCATCTGATGCTTGCTCAGGTCAAGGGTCTCGATGAACGCCCGTGCGCCGGCTACCGCCTGCGTTAGCGGCTCACCGTCCA
>JAAEKA010000696.1 GCA_014155705.1 Anaerolineae bacterium clx_CAG2
GGGCGATGTGCTAGGCTTGATCTTTCACGGTCGGGAGACGGTGCAGGCCGTGGTCGACATCAACACCACGGCGCGCCGTTGAGCATTGATCCGTACATTGGCTATCTGACGGCCAAGTATGGCGAATTATATGGCCTCTAGCCAGACCTGAATAAAACGTGAAAAAATGAGGCATGAAACGCGGCGCTTGACGCGCTTTATGCCTCATCGAGAACCCCACAGACACGAAAGGATCGCACCGTGAAGACCAAACAATACACTTTTGCCCCTGAGATGCAGATCGACCCCGAGAAGAAATACACTGCCACCATCGCCACTAACCGGGGCGACATCGTGATCGCGTTGGATGCGAAACACGCGCCCAAGACGGTCAACAACTTCGTCTTCCTGGCCGGTGAGGGCTTTTATGACGGCGTCACCTTTCACCGGGTGATACGCGACTTCATGATTCAAGGCGGGGACCCCACGGGCACCGGCAGCGGCGGCCCTGGCTATCGGTTCGAGGACGAGGTGCGCAACAACCCGCTCAAGCATGAGACAGGTGTGCTGTCCATGGCCAACGCTGGCCCCAACACCAACGGCAGCCAGTTCTTCATCACCCACTCGCCGCAGCCGCACCTGAACGGCAAGCACACGGTTTTCGGTAAGGTCACCAACGGTATGAACGTGGTCAATGCCATCCGTCAGGGCGATGTCATGACCTCGGTGACGATCACTGAGGAGTAGCGCCGCCGGCGGAGCGCCGGGCTTCGCAGTGGCCAATCGCAACGCAAACCCCCTCTGTCCTGGTTGGACAGAGGGGGTTTGCGTTTCAAACGTACGCCTGCTGCGCCCTACGCCAGCGCCTGTTGTATCAGGCTCAGCATGGCCGGACCGGGCTGCGGGCCCTGATAGCTGCCCACCACCTGGCCCTGAGGATTGATAACCACCACAGCCGCCAGCTTGCCTGTGTCCTTGGCCTTGAAAGCCTTGGTCACTGCGCCGCTCCAGTCAGGCAGAAGAAAGACGTAGTCGGCCGGATCATAGCCCTTGGGGATCTCTCGCGCTGCCTGGTCATAAGCCTGCTCCAGCATCGGCTTGACAGCGCCATGCAGCAGGCGCGGCACAATGCTCAGGTCGAGCACGCTGACCAGGACCACCGGTTTGGGGTCGGGGTACAGCGGACGCACCGTGGTGTTGATGTCGACCACGGCCTGCACCGTCTCCCGACCGTGAAAGATCAAGCCTAGCACATCGCCCTTGCAGCTTGCAGGGTTGATCTGGCGGCCAGACTTGATTGCGGTCAATGAGAAGCTGGGAGCCGGCCCACCGGCCGGGTAGAACGCGTAATGAGTGCTTGCTTGGCTCATACTGTTGGTTGTGTTCCTTCGATTTCAAAGCCGGCCAGGGCTTCCAATGCCTTGACCAATGCGTGGTTGCCGTCGCCGCCCAAACCTTTGGCCTCCAGCGTGCGGTAGAGTTGAAAGATCAGCGCTGTGCCAGGCAGCGGCACCCCCTGCTGATCCGCGGCCTCCAACACCAGGCGCAAGTCCTTCTGCTGCAAGGCAACAGTGAAACCAGGCCGCCAGTCGCGAGCCAGAATCTGCGGCCCGCGCTGGCTGAGCATCCAACTACCGGCTGCGCCGCCGCTGACCGCCTCCAGCGTGCGAGCCAGATCGACGCCGCCAGCCTGGGCCAGCAGCAGCGCCTCGCACATTGCGAGACAGTTGCCGACGACCAGCACCTGGTTGACCAGCTTGACCGTCTGGCCGGCGCCGTGAGGACCGACGTGGGTGATGCGCTTGCCCATGGCCTGCAAGACCGGCATCGCGCGCTGCAAGACCGGAGCCTCACCGCCCACCATGATGCTCAGCGTACCCTGGGCCGCACCCTCGCTGCCGCCACTGATGGGCGCGTCCAGCATGTCCACGCCCCGCTCTGCCAGAGCCGCGGCCATAGCCCGTGTGGCCTGTGGACTGATCGTGCTCATGTCGATCACCAGGCTGCCAGGACGGATGCCATGGATCACCCCGTGTGAACCCAGGATGACCGCCTCCACATCGGGCGTGTCGCTGACACAAGTGATGACAATGTCGCTGGCCGCAGCCAGTTCAGCCGGGTTCGCGGCCACAACTGCGCCGGCTGCGCCCAATGACTCAGCACGTTCGGGCGTCCGGTTCCACACCGTCAGGGAGAAGCCGGCCCGCAGCAGATTAGCTGCCATGCCGCGCCCCATAATGCCCAGTCCGATGAAACCTACTCGTTCTGCCATGTGCAGGGGATTCCTTGTCTGGATGGAATTGCTCAGACGACAGAGGACCCATAGATGCCGCTGCGACGCAGGCGTCTGCCGGATCGACGGAGTCCATTGCCTGAATAGTCTCTGAACAGGCACCATTGTACACAAAGGCGCTGATCTGGACAAGCAGACGTGATTCATTTGTGGCAGCCCCCCCCCATTGCGCCGTTTGCCTGACCATCTTGAGCGCCTTGAGAATGTCCTGGCAGAGTTGCATATCCGAAAAGAATCTGTTGATTACAACCACACACCAGAAACCGGACCAAAAGCACCAGATTTTTAAGAATTATACAGCGCTATGCAGTTGATAATCACAAAGAATTGTGGTATGATTTAGGTTAACATGGCCTTAGCCCCATTCTTGGCTAATGGCGGCCATCGCGGGGCCTCAAGACCTTTTCTCTTGGCTGATTTCATCGCAGGGGTTAGTTGCTCAAAGAGGCTTCGCTGCTCGTGCGAACATTGAATTGTCGTTCCTATGCCGGTTCTTGTTCTGACCGAGAGTCCTGCACAAAGCAGGTATTCATGCATTCAGTGTGGAGGTTCACTATGATGAGATATCTGGAACCGAGTATGGCCCGAAGCTTGCGCTGGACCACCGTCAGCATCCTGGCGCTTGCCATCGGGTTGATCCTCGTCATCTTCCAGCCGGCGCATGCGGCTTCTGCATCTGGCTTCGATCAGACCGCGCCGGTTGCGACTCTTCTTGATCAGTCCCCAGGCGCTTTCACCCCCCTGGCCGGCTGGCCAGACTGTGGATTTGTCTGTCAAGCCGGTGATGTGGACATGACCGATCTTTACATCGCCGATGCGGACGGCAACGCCCTGCCGACATGCACCGTGGGTACCACGGTAAGCGCCTACCTGTGGGGCACATTTGCCAATAACACCGGCACCACGCGGTATGCAGTCGTTGTGTTGGCCGACCTTTATGTGAACAACGTCTACCAAAGTTCCTTGCAGACCAACGGAACAGCCGGCGTCTGCGGCGGGGATATCGTTCTTAGTGGCCCCCCTACGTCCCAACGATTGACGCCGCTTTCGTGGACGTGTGGAGACGCTGTCGATCTGCAGAATATCGTTATTTCGTGGGACACAGCTCAGGGAGAGACCTGCGTTGATTTCTTCGCCAGCCCGTCGTGTACCAATCGTAAAACGAAGTGTTACCAGGACAACACCCAAGCGGCCAGGCCACTGGTTGAAGCCGAGTTCACAGCGGCTGATGTGTGCCTGGGCGAACCTGTCCTGTTCACTGATCAGAGTGCAGGCGGCGTGGCGCCGATCACCTATGCCTGGAATTTCGGCGATAGCAGCACATCTACAGATCAAAATCCGAGCCACACTTACCAGGCGGCTGGCGCCTATAACGTCACACTGGCAATACAAGACGCCAGCACTATACCGGCTACAGACAGCGAGATCAAGCCGGTAAGAGTTTTTGCTGTCCCCACGGCCGACTTTTTGGTGGCAATCGTCTCGGAGGATGACGATACAGTCACGATGCAGTTCACAGATAACTCCACGCTGCCGGAGTCGGATTGCACGCCGACCTATTCGTGGAATTTTGGTGACGGAGGAACGTCCACCGTGGCCAATCCTGTGCACACCTTCCAACGGAGTTTGTCGGGCTACACAGTCACCATGGAGGTCAGCGCGTGTGGATGTTCTTCCAGTACCATGTTCCAGGTATCTGCCCCGCTGTCCGTGACACTGGCAGACTTCTACGTACAGCAGTTGGATGATCACGTCCTGGTTACCTGGGAGACTGCCACCGAGATCAACAACCGCGGCTTCAATCTCTACCGCAGCACGACGGCCGCTGCGCTGGGGCAGCAGTTGAATGCTGCACTGATCCCGTCGCAGTCGCCTGGCAACATGCAAGGGTACGTCTACACCTTCGAAGATTTTGACGTAGCGCCGAGCCAGACTTACTGGTATACCCTGGAGGACCTGGACTTCTCAGGCACGACGACGCAGCACGGCCCGCTGAGCATCGTGATTCAGGAGCCAACATCCGTGACTCTGGCAACGCTGAACGTCGATGGAGTCCCGCCGTCGTGGGGACTGGCGGCGGCAACAGTTGCGCTGGCAGCACTGTTTGCTGGCCTGAGCTGGCGTAAACTGGCGCGATCCAAGTAGCCCGGCTGTCAGCAAACGCTGTAGCACAAGCAAAACGCCCCTACCCGGACCGGGTAGGGGCGTTTTGCTTGTGACTGGATGTTCGCAACCCCGTTCCTGACGCGTGGCCGGTGTGTCGCTGGGGCAAGCGTTGGTCCAATTCAGCCGGCTCACCCCTGAACCGTTTCCTAAAACAGCCTTTGCGCGTCTTCAATATATAATGGTCAGCACATGGCCTCTGTTCCAGACAGGCCAGCCACACTGCGCCCTCAGTTGAGAAGAGATGCCAGCAGGCGTCCCGTGGCAGAGACTGGTGCAGCACAAGCATCTTGCGCTGCACTGTCACAAAGGCCAGGGTGTCAGAACAAATCCACAACCGCAATGGCACACTGCAGATGACTGCAAAAAGCACAATACTCATCGTTGACGACCTGCCTGCCATGAGTCAGTTAATCGCCAGACTGCTGAGCGGCGATGGCTATCAATTGGAGTTTGCCTATAACGGCGCTGAGGCGCTGGAAAAGGCCGAGGCGCTCAGCCCGGATCTGATCCTGCTGGACGTCATGATGCCGGACATCGACGGCTTCACGGTGTGCCGTCGGCTGCGCGCTACGCCACGCTTGGCTGAAATTCCGGTCATCATGGTGACCGCGCTGGATGACCGCGCCTCGCGCATCAAGGGATTGGAGGCCGGCGCCGACGACTTTATCAGCAAGCCTTTTGACCAGGCTGAATTACGGGCGCGGGCCCGGGCCATCACCCGCTTGAACCGCTATCGCCGGCTGTTGGCCGAGCGCGCCCGCTATGAACGCTTGATCGAGCTCTCACCCGATGGAATTTTCATCATGGATCGGGCCGGTCAGGTTCGCCTGGTCAACCCGGCGATGCTACACATGTTGGGAGCTGGCGACGAAACGCAGGTGCTCAACCAATCGGCAGAGGCTCTGCTTGCGCCGAGCGAACGCGAGCGAGGCCGGAAAGCCATCGAAGCAGTCAGCGACAACCAGGCGCAGAAACGCTTGGAATCCTGGTTTATACGACGCGATGGCGGCCAGTTTCCGGTCGAAGTCAACGTGGGTCGCTTTGAGTGGGATGGCGAGAAGATGATGCAGGTCATCGTGCGCGACATCACCGAGCGCAGGCAGGCGGAGGAGTCGCTAAGACAGCGCAACCAGGAACTGGCGCTACGCAATCGCGCCAGCCAACGGTTTGTCTCCAGTCTCGATCTGCAAGAAGTGTTGAGCACCGTATTAGAAGAGGTTAGCACGCTGTTCGAAGCGGTAAGCGCGTCGGTGTGGCTGGTGGATAGCGCCACGGATGATCTGGTGTGTGAGCGGGCGACCGGCCCAAGGAGTGAGGCTGTGCAAGGCTTGCGCATGGCGCGCGACATGGGTCTGGTCGGCTGGGCGCTGAAGACTGGCGAAACAGTCTGCGTGGCCGACGCGCAGACAGACCAACGCCATGCCGGCCCATGGGACGACGTGACTGGCGTCGTCCACCGGTCTGTCCTCTGTGTTCCTTTCGTGCTGCAGAACCAGGCACTCGGCGTGCTGCATCTGTTCGATGACGTGGCTGATCGGTTTCGACCGACTGATATCGGCCTGGTAGAGGCGCTCTCTGTCATCGCTGCCATCGCCACCGGAAACGCGCTGCTGTTTCAGGCGATCAGCACGCAGCGCGGCCAACTGCGCGCCCTGGCTGGTCGCCTGGCCGAGATCCAGGAGCAAGAACGCCAGAACCTCGCCCGCGAGTTGCACGATCAGATGGGCCAAAACCTGACGGTGATCAACCTGAGCCTGAACCTGGTCGAGCAGATGCTGCCACCTGACACGCCCTCAGCGGCCAATCACCACCTGAGAGACTGCATCGATCTGGTCGACCAGACTGTTCAGCAGGTACGTACTGTCATGGCCGAGTTGCGCCCACCGGTGTTGGATGATTACGGACTCTTAGCTGCACTGCGCTGGTATGGGCAGCAGTTCTGGCAACGGACCGGTGTGACGGTCGAGGTCGAAGATCGCGGCGACGCTCAGCGCTGCCCGTTGGCCGTCGAGACTGCGCTCTTTCGTATTGCTCAGGAAGCGTTGAACAATGTGGCCAAACACGCGAATGCCAACAAAGTGACCATGACCATGCAGTACGAAGATGGCCCGATTCGTCTGGTGATTGCCGACGACGGCAGGGGCTTTGACAGTACAGTTGCGCAGCAAGCATCCACAGAGCCGCATTGGGGTTTTCTTACCATGCAAGAACGCGCGTTGGCGGTGGGCGGCGTACTCCGGGTAATTTCCCAGCCAGGCGCGGGCACAACGGTTGTCGTCGAGGTCGAACAATGAGCAAGAATATCCGAGTGCTGTTAGCTGACGATCACGCCATGCTGCGAGATGCGCTATCTCTCATGCTTGGGGCGCAGTCAGATATTGAGGTGGTGGGTGGGGCCAGCAACGGACGCGAGGCTGTGGAGGCCGTGCGCATGCTCCAGCCAGATGTGGCGATCGTCGATATCTCCATGCCGGAGTTGAACGGGATCGATGCCGCCTTGCAGATGGCAGAAGTCTCTCCTCATACGCGGGTAATCATCCTCTCCATGCAGGGTACCTCCGAGCACCTCTACCGCTCCCTGCAAGCAGGCGCGTATGGCTATCTCCTCAAAGGGTCGGCCGGCAAGATGCTGGTAGAGGCAGTGCGGGCCGTGCACGCCGGCAACCGCTACTTCAGCGAGGAGATGACCCACATGCTGATCGATGATTTTATCCAACAGCGCGAGCGGGGAACTCAGGGCAGCCCGCTGGAACGGCTGAGCGCGCGCGAGCGGGAGATCTTACAAATGGTGGTCGAAGGCAAGTCCAGCACTGAGATCGGCGATCTGCTGGCGCTGTCGCCCAAGACTGTGGAGACCTATCGCAGCCGGCTGATGGGCAAGCTGGGCATAAAGGATCTGCCCAGCCTGGTCAAATTCGCCGTGCAGCATGGCTTGACCCCTCTGAGTTGAGCATTTGTGGGGAGACTCCTGACACAGTCATGTGGCTATATCTGTAAATCGTACCAAGTCTCCTGACAGACGCAACCGGCGCTTTGTGATATAGTGTAGGGGAATCGGCTTGTGCACGTGACGCAGGCCGATCAGATTCTTATCAGTATGAAGTAGCTACTCAGGCGCCAGGCGCGTGGTACACCGTCGATTCGTCGTGTCAGGCCTGATGCGATGTCCGCGCGCAGAAACAGGCGTACGACGTCTCTGATCGAACAGCTATAGCGCAGGGAAGGTGCGAAATGACTGTACTCAAAGTGCTTCTGTTTGACAGACAAGAAATGATGCAGGATCAGTTGCGTGCTGTGCTGGAAAGCAATGCGGGCATTGCAGTTGTAGGAGAGGCAGCAGAAGCCGACATGGCCGCCGTTCTGGTGTGTAAACTACAGCCCGATGTGGTCGTCATGGGCTTGGCCGATACCAGCAGCGCCGACTTGCTGGCCTGTATCCGTGACTTCCACCGTTGCAGCCGTGTTGTGGTCTTGGCAGCGCAGTCAGATCCCGGCCACATTCTGCGGATTTTGCAGGCGGGGGCGCATGGAGTTCTGTTGAGGCAGACCAGCGGTGGGATGCTGATTGATGCTGTGCGCGCTGTCCAGGCTGGCGGCACCTTCATCAGCGGCGAGGCATCGGCTGCGTTGATGCACGACTACATCAGACCACGCAGCGATATGAAGATGGACATTGCTTTGGGCCGCCTGAGCTCGCGAGAACGACAAGTGCTGGATATGGTGGTCTCTGGTATGACCAGCCAAGAAATCGCCCGACAGCTTGCTATCTCACCCAAATCAGTGGACACTTACCGGGGCCGCCTGATGAGCAAGATTGGGGTTAGCAACGTGCTCGCTTTGATGGACTTCGCCCTGGAAAATGGGCTGGCATAGGTAGTGTTTGGGCGTGGTTAGAAGGGTTGTGCTTTTTTTGAACAGAACTCTGGAAATTGCCTCGCGGTATCTTTGGTATAGCCGATAACCAATGGCAAGGGAATTGTCATATTCTCCTGACAGACAAAGACGCTGGCTCTCCGTTATACTGTAGTCACTTGTTCAGTGATGAACAAAATCTACCTAACAACGCCCCTGGCCATTTCGGAGGTCTACTAATGAAGCGAAGCAGCCAACTCTTTAGCGCATTCTTGCTGGTTATCACTCTGTCCTTCCTAACCACGCAATCCGTCCTCGCCCGGGCGGAACGCCAGGCAGATCAAGCTCAGCCAGCCCGCTCTGGCGAGGGAAATCTCTGGCTGGATGTGCAAATTGCGCTGTTTCCGTTGGATGACCCTGGCCTCTTCGACCTTGCTGTGACCGACCAGGAAGGCAACGTGATCGCCTCTGCTGCCGACCTGGGCCAGGGCGGAACACTCGGCGGCCAGTCTGTGCCGCCCGGTCTGTACAATGTCACTGTAGACGCTGGCGCCAGCACGTTGCTGGGCCTTTACATCTCAGTGATCGAATGTCGAGACGAAAATGGCCAAGGGGCCTTGGTTGCCAGTTGCTCCAACTGTACGACCCTCGCTGACATCTCTGTCGCCAGCGATGCAACCGTGGTCTGTACCGTCACAAACATCAACGCTCAGCCGCCGTTGGCTGTGACAGTCGCTCAGTTTGACGCCACGTGCGAGCACGGGACTCCGCTGCTGACCTGGACCACTAACCAGGAGATCGATATTCAGGGCTTCAACCTGTATCGCGGCGCCTCGCTTGCCCAGCCTGATGTTCAGATCAACCCTGACTTGATCCCGGCCGCTGCCCCTGGAAGCACTCAGGGAGCCACCTACGCCTGGACCGACCTGAGCGCTGCGCCCGAAGGCCTACATGGCTATTGGCTGGAGGTCATCAACCTGGATGGCAGCAGCAGCTTGCTGCCCCCCGTGTCTACCACATGCCTGACGCCGACTGCCGTCACTGTGACGAATCTGGAAGCCGCTGCTCTTGCGCCTGCTGCGACAGGTGGACAGTGGGCTGTCTTTGCCCTGCTAACTGGACCAGCAGTCGTTGCCCTATGGCGCTGGCAACGACGTATGCGCTGACGCTACATCGCCTGAGATCGATCAACACCGCGGCTAACACCGCGGTGTTTTCTATTGCATTGACTGTTTCAGCAATTTTCGCATGATTATTTGACAAAACTATCCACAGGGTGTTATACTCTTCCCCACTTACTGTTTGACTATGGTTGACATCGAGGCACATTCATGACCGGTTTGAGTACCCAAGACACAGCAACACCCGCAGGCCAGATACTGGAATTCCTGCTGCGCAATGGCCCCGCCAGCATCAAAGAACTGGAGTTGGTCTCTGGCGTGACGGCCACGGCTGTGCGCCAGCAGCTTGCCAGCTTGACGGCCGAGGGTCTGGTGACTATGTCCAAGGAGCGCCAGGGCGTGGGCCGCCCCCGCAATCTCTACCAGCTCACCGAGCGCTCTCACAGTCTGTTTGCCTGCTACAACGACGAACTGGCGTTGGACCTGATCCATGAGTTGATGGAGACTGAAGGCGCCGACAAGCTGCGCTACCTGCTCAACCGGGTGGGCAGCAAGCTGGCGGTGCAATATCGTCGCCAGATCAAGGGCCAGGTCATGGGTGACCGGGTGCGCGAGCTATCGACTGTGTTGGACCGGCGAGGAATTCGCGTCGACCTCGAACAGGGCGACGACGTCATCATCCTGCACGAGTACAACTGCCCCTATCACGAGATTGCCTCGGTACACCGCGACATTTGCGAGATGGAGCGCAGCGCCTTCTCGCAGGCATTAGGGACCGATGTGACCCTGGGCGATTGCATCCAGGATGGACACCATAGCTGCCAGTTCCTGGTCAGCAGCCGGCCTTCTGTCAGTGTTATGCCGGTAGCGGTGAACGGAAAGTAGTGACCAACAAACAGCTTGGAGGCCAGTCCAACCGAGTGGTTTATCCCGGGAACCTGCTTGGCCTCTTGTTTCGAAAAGATAAAACTTCGCACGAAGGAGATTCAGAAAGCATTATGACCAGCGAGCTAGTGATCCAAGACCTTCACGTGTCCGTCAGCGACGGCGAAAAAGAGGTGCTGAAGGGCGTCAATCTGACCATCCGTCAGGGCGAGGTGCATGCGTTGATGGGCCCTAACGGGTCTGGCAAGAGCACACTCTCATACGCGATTATGGGCCATCCACACTACACCGTAACCGGCGGCGACATTCTGCTGGACGGCGAGAGCATCCTGGAGTTGGAGCCCAACGAGCGGGCGCGCCGGGGCCTTTTCCTGGCCTTTCAGTATCCCGTGGCTGTGCCTGGCGTCAGCATGGCCAACTTCTTGCGCACGGCAGTCAGCAATGTGCGCGGCTACACTGATCAGCCGGCGCCCAGCAACGGCGGCGGCAAATCGGGCGTTGTCGGCTCCAATCTGATGCCGATGCGCGATTTCCGCAAAGAGTTGCTGGACAAGATGGATGAGTTCAACGTTGATCGCAGTTTCGCCAAGCGCTACCTCAACGAAGGCTTCAGCGGCGGCGAAAAGAAGCGGGCCGAGATCTTGCAGATGGCCATGCTTCAGCCCAAGATTGCGATCATGGACGAAACCGACAGCGGCCTGGACATCGACGCCCTGCGCGTTGTCTCCGATGGCGTCAACAAGCTGGCAGGGCCCGGTCTGGGCATTCTGCTGATCACCCACTACCAGCGCATTCTGAACTACGTCCAGCCCGACTACGTCCACGTCTTTTACAATGGCCGTGTGGTCATCAGCGGCGGCGCCGAGTTGGCTCACCAACTGGAGTCTCAGGGCTATCAGTGGGTGAAAGACGAGTTTGGCGAGGCCGAGCTGGTGGCGGTCTGACAATGATTTGGTAGACTGGCAGATTGGTGAATGGGTCAATGGCTGTTCAAACTGACCGTGCTTCTCGAAGCGAGAATACTTTACCGGCATCATCCCGACCAATTTACCGATCTAAACATCTACCAACCTACCTATCGAGTATGAACTGGAGGACAGTATGGCTACTACCAGTGATCGCGAAGCGCTTTCGGGCGTAAAAGAGGAATATCAGTACGGCTTCAGCAAGCCTGAAGAGTACGTATTCAAGTCGCGCAGGGGTCTGGACCACGCAGTAATCGACCAGATGTGCGACATGAAGAATGAGCCCGACTGGATGCGCGAGTTCCGCCATCGGTCGTTGGACATCTTCCTGTCGAAGCCCATGCCAACCTGGGGCGCCGACCTGAGCGAGATCGATTTCGACAACATCTATTACTACCTCAGGCCCACCGAGAAGCAGGGCAAGAGTTGGGACGATATCCCGGACAGTATCAAGGACACCTTCGACCGCCTGGGCATTCCCGAGGCCGAACGCAACTTCCTGGCCGGCGTCGGCGCGCAATACGAGTCCGAGGTGGTCTATCACTCGCTGCAAGAGCAGTGGACCAAGCTGGGCGTGATCTTTCTGGATACCGACAGCGGCCTGCGCGAGCACGAAGATATCTTCAAGGAGTACTTCGGTTCTGTCATCCCGCCGTCAGACAACAAATTTGCTGCGCTCAACTCGGCCGTCTGGTCGGGCGGCAGCTATGTCTACGTGCCCAAGGGTGTTCATGTCGACATCCCCTTGCAGGCGTACTTCCGCATCAACGCCCAGAACATGGGACAGTTCGAGCGCACGCTGATCATCGTCGAAGAGGGCGCCAGCGTCCACTACGTCGAGGGCTGCACCGCGCCGATCTATGCATCGGACTCGCTGCACAGCGCCGTGGTGGAGATCATCGTCAAAGAGGGCGGCCGCTGCCGCTACACCACGATCCAGAACTGGTCCAACAACGTCTACAACCTGGTGACCAAGCGCGCCATAGCCGAGGCCGGCGCCACCATGGAGTGGATCGACGCTAACCTGGGATCCAAGGTGACGATGAAGTATCCTGCGGTCTATATGATGGGACCGCGGGCGCACGGCGAGATTCTCTCTATCGCCTTTGCCGGCCGGGATCAGTACCTGGATGCAGGCGGCAAGGTGGTGCATGGCGCTCCTAACACTTCGTCCAAGATCATCTCCAAGTCGATCAGCAAGAACGGCGGCCGCGCCTCTTACCGCGGTCTGCTTAAGGTGGCCAAAGGCGCGACAGGATCCAAATCGACGGTGGTGTGTGACGCGTTACTCCTGGATGACCACAGCCGCTCTGACACCTACCCCTATATCGAAATCGATGAGCAAGACGTGCAGGTGGGCCATGAGGCCAGCGTCAGCAAAGTCAACGAAGAGCAGCTCTTCTATCTGATGAGCCGTGGCCTGGGCGAGGAAGAGGCGGCGACGATGATCGTCAGCGGCTTCATCGAGCCGATGGTCAAAGAGTTGCCCATGGAATACGCCGTCGAGATGAACCGCCTGATTCAGCTTCAGATGGAAGGCAGCATCGGGTAGGCAAATACGCAAGTAGACAAGGAGTCAGGTTACAAGTGGCAGACGCTGGTCACAGGGTTAAGACCGCAAGGTGAGGCGGCGCCTGCCAACAACGCACCCATTTACCAATCTGCCCCTTGTCTACTTGTTTACCCGTCTACTTCCCCGGAGACAAAACATGACTGTCAAAACAATGACTTTAACTGAGGCTGGCCTGAACCAGGCTGGCGTCGAGGCGCTTTCAGCGCAGAGGCAGGAGCCGACCTGGTTCCTGGACCTGCGCCGCCGCGCCTGGCGCTTCTTTGAGGAGATCGTCTGGCCGACGGGCGAAGAGGAAGAATGGCGCCGCACACGGCTGACCGGCCTCAACATTAACGACTTTCGCCTGCCAGAGGCGACCGGGCCTGTGCGCAGCGACCGGGGCGATCTGCCCGCCTACCTGCGCGAGGAGATGGACTCCATCGAATCGGCCGGCGCGCTGGTGACCGAGAACGGCGCGGTGCGCTACCATCAACTGAGCAGTGAGTTGGAGGCCAAGGGTGTGCTCTTCACCGATCTGGACACGGCCATCCGCCAGCACCCGGAGTTGATCCAGCGCTACTTCATGACCGACAATGTGGCGGTGGACGCTGACAAGTTCACAGCCCTGCATGCGGCCTTGGTCACGGGCGGCGCAGTGCTCTACGTGCCGCGCAACGTGCAGATCGAACTGCCCCTCTATGGCATCACAGCCGTCGGCGGTGGCCTGGCCGACTTTGCCCACACGCTGATCATTGCCGAGGAGAACTCGCAGGTCACCTACATCGACGAGATGGTGAGCGATGGCGAAGGCGCAGCCTTTCACAGCGGCGCGGTGGAGATCTTTGCCAAGGCGGGCGCAGTGGTACGCTACTTGCACAGCCAGGACTGGAACACCAGCACCTGGCACTTCAGCACCCAACAGGCCCAAATGCGACGCGACGCCCAGATCAACTGGATGACCAGTTCCTGGGGCAGCCGGTTGAGCAAGATCAACCTGGAGATGCAGTTGCTGGAGCCAGGCGGACACGGCGAGCTGTTGGGTTTCTACTTCCCCAGCGGTCGGCAGCACCTGGACCACCACACCATGCAGAACCATATGGCTGAGCATTGCACCAGCGACCTGCTGTTCAAGGGCGCGTTGCGCGGCCGTTCCCGTTCGGTCTATTCGGGCAGCATCAAGGTCTGGCCCAACGCGCAGAAGACCGACGCCTACCAGAAGAACGAGAACCTTGTGCTGGATAAGCGCGCCCGCGCCGACAGCATTCCTGGTCTGGAGATCGAGGCTGACGATGTGCGCTGCACCCACGGCGCCACCGTCAGTAAGATCGAGCCTGAGTATCTCTTCTACTTGATGGCGCGCGGCCTCAGCCAGTACCAGGCCGAGCAGATGATCGTCACCGGCTTCTTTGAGGAAGTGCTCAACCGCGTGCCTGTGGAGGGCGTGCGCCGCAAACTGGAGCAGAGCATCGCCCGCAAGATTATCGGCTAGACAGCGCTCCTGGCCAGGCTTGACAGAACCAGAGTGGCCACAGATTGCGCGGATGGCACGGATTGACCGAAAAAGGGGCATCTGTGTCATCCGCCCGATCTGTGGCCAGTGTTTTTAACGGATTGTGTTGATATCGTACTCACAAGGAGGTTCCTTTTAATCATGAAGGGCTATGCATTTCCTGACGTGCTGGTCTCTACCCAGTGGGTAGCCGACCACCTGGGCGACCCCAGTATCCGTATCGTGGAGTCCAACGAAGATATCCTGCTCTATGACCTGGGTCACATCCCTGGCGCTGTGCAGATCGACTGGCAAAAAGACCTGAACGACGCGCTGCGGCGCGATTACCTGACACGCGAGGATTTTGAGGCGTTGATGGCGGCCAACGGCATCGCCAACGACACCACTGTGGTCTTCTACGGCGACAAGAACAACTGGTGGGCCACCTATGCCTTCTGGGTCTTTCAGCTCTTCGGCCACGCTAACGCCAGGGTGATGGACGGCGGCCGCGCCAAGTGGGAGGCCGAGGGCCGGCCTATGACCAAAGAGACGCCCAGCTACGCCAAAGCGGCCTACAAGGCTCATGCCCGCGCCGACTACAAGATTCGCGCCTATCGCGATCAGGTGCTGGCCCATGTGCAGTCGGGCCTGCCGTTGGTGGATGTCCGTTCACCGGCTGAGTACAGCGGTGAACTGTTGCACATGCCCAACTATCCACAGGAGGGCGCGCTGCGTGGCGGGCACATCCCCGGCGCGAAGAACGTGCCCTGGGCGCGGGCGGCCAACGCCGACGGCACCTTCAAGAACGCTGAGGAGTTGCGGACCATCTACGAAATCGAACAGGGTCTCAAGCCCGACGACACCGTGGTGGCCTACTGCCGCATCGGCGAGCGCTCCAGCCACACCTGGTTTGTGCTGACCTACCTGCTCGGCTACCCCAACGTCCGCAACTACGACGGCAGTTGGACCGAGTGGGGCAACCTGGTGGGTGTGCCGATCGAGAAGTAACGGACGCTATTTGTTTCCTGGCCGTATAAGCGCGATAATTGGCCTGCCTGTCGTAACGAGTAACCCGTAACCTTCCAACTGATGCCCATCCGGTTACGGGTTACTCGTTGCGCATTACTCAACACAGCCGAGTACCGTTATGGACCGCCAAGAACGCATCGACCTGATCATCGACCACTACGAGAATCCGCGCCATTTCGGCCCGCTGCAGCCGGCTGATGTCGTTCATTCCGGCAACAACCCGGCCTGCGGCGACTTAGTGACCATCTACGTGCGGGCCAACGGCAACGGCGGACCAGTGGCGCTGGCTTTCCAGGGCCAGGGCTGCACGATCAGCCAAGCGGCGGCCTCGATGGCGATGGAGATGTTGCATGGCCTGACTCCGGCCCAGATCGACGCCGCTACGACGGAGGCGCTGCTCGAAAGGCTAGGGCCGGATATCGCCGCTGCTCGCCAGCGCTGCGCAACCCTGGCGTTTGATGCGGTCAAGCATGCTTGCCGTGAGTTAAACCGCTCTTAGATCACCAGGACCAGCACCAGACCTTCGAGGTTTTCTGAAACCTCGAAGGTCTCATATGAGCACAACCAGTGAAAAGCATCGAAGCCATTCGCGCCGACTTCCCGATCTTGCAACGGGAGATCAACGGCCTCCCTCTGGCCTACCTGGACAACGCGGCCACGTCGCAAAAGCCGCTGGCCGTCCTGCAGGCCATGGACGATTATTACCGCCTGCGCAACGCCAACGTCCACCGCGGCGTTCACACGCTGAGCGAAGAGGCGACGACGCTATACGAGGGCGCACGCGGCCGAATTGCCCGCTTCATTAACGCGCCCAGCAGCAAGCAGGTGATTTTTACACGCAACGCTACCGAGGCGGTCAACCTGGTGGCCTATAGCTGGGGACTGGATACGCTCAAGCCGGGCGACGAAGTGCTGATCACACAGATGGAGCACCACGCCAACATCGTCCCCTGGCAGTTGATCACCGAACGCACCGGCGCCACGCTGCGCTACGTGCCGCTCGATCCCCAGGGCATGCTGCGCCTGGACCTGCTGAATGAACTGCTGACCGAGCGTACCAGGCTGTTCGCCTTCGTGGCCATGTCCAATGTGCTGGGTACCATCAACCCGGTGGCGGAACTGGTGGCGCGAGCTCACGGCGTGGGCGCGCTGGCGCTGGTGGACGGCGCGCAGAGTGTGCCGCATCTACCGGTGGACGTGCAGGCCCTCAACTGCGACTTCCTGGTCTTCTCCGGCCACAAGATGTGCGGGCCAACCGGCAGCGGTGTGCTCTATGGCCGCCGCGAGCTATTGGAGCGCATGCCTCCCTTTATGGGCGGCGGCGACATGATCCGCGAGGTACGGCTGGATGGCTCGCGCTGGAACACGTTGCCCTGGAAGTTCGAGGCCGGCACGCCGGCAATCGCCGAAGTGATTGGACTGGGCGCGGCTGTGGACTACCTGACCGGTCTGGGCATGGAGTGGGCGCAGCAGCGTGAGCATGCGTTGGTGCGCTACGCCATGGAGCAACTCGAGCGCGTCGAGGGGCTGCGCATCCTGGGGCCTGGCCCAGAGCAGCGCGGCGGCGCCGTGGCCTTCACTCTGGGCGAAATCCATCCGCACGACACGGCGGCCATCCTGGACGCTGAAGGCATCGCCATCCGCGCCGGCCACCACTGCGCCCAGCCGATCCATGACTTCTATGGCATCGCAGCCAGCGCCCGCGCCAGCTTCTACTTTTACAACACCTTCGAGGAGATCGACCGGCTGGTTATGGCGCTGGACAAGGTACATTCGGTGCTGGGCATATAGACCGCCCGGACCAGCGGTTGTCGGATCTGCCGGGAGAAAAGCAACTATGGACGCACTCTACCGCGAGGCTATCCTCGACCACTATAAATACCCGCGCCACAAGGGTCATCTGGACAACCCCGACGTCAGCTACTTCGACCACAACCCCTTCTGCGGCGACGAGATCACGCTGGAGTTGAAGATCGAACATGGCGTGGTCGTCGAGGCAGCTTTCGACGGCCGCGGCTGCGCCATCAGCCAGGCATCCGCTTCGATGATGACCGAGGAGATCATCGGCAAGCCGCTGGAGGAGTTGAAAGGCTGGACCAAGGACGACATCCTCGATCTGCTGGGCATTGAGATTGGTCCCGTGCGCCTCAAGTGCGCGCTGTTGCCGTTGAAGGCATTGAAGGCCGGTGTGTGGGGCATCGATGACAGTGATGCCTAACCTGTAACTCGGATTATCCTCTCATCCATGCTCTGGATTCCGAGCTACGTGTTACATGCTTCGGACAACGCTCTACAAGGAAGAAAGGCACAACAAAACAACCATGTCACGCTTAGTCAAAGTTGCTGAGAGCAAAGACATTCTCATGGGCGGCAAGATCATCGTCGAAATCGACGGCGTCGAAATCGCCGTCTTCAACGTGGACAACGAGCAATACTATGCCGTCGAGGACGTCTGCAGCCACGATGGCGGCCCATTGGGCGAGGGCGAGTTGATCGACACCTATCAGGTCGAATGCCCGCGCCACGGCGGGCGTTTCGACATCCGCACCGGCCAGGCGCTGGTCATGCCCGCCTTTGAGGCGATCGAGGCCTTTCCGGTGACGGTGCAGAACGGCGACATCTTTTTAACGGTGGATTGGTAAACACTGGAGGACAATGATGGCAATTACGGATAACGACGTACGCGAGCGTATTCGGGCCGGCGTGATCGACCCGGAAATCGGACTGAACATCGTCGACCTGGGCCTGATCTACGGCGTCGAGGTGGATGAGGACACGATCGATATCGACATGACGTTGACCAGCCCCGGCTGCCCGGCCGGTCCGCAGATCATCTACGATGTCAAACAGACGGTCAAGCGGGCCTTCCCCGAGGCCAACCAGATCAGCGTCAACATCGTCTGGCAGCCCTTTTGGTCGCCGGAGATGATGAGCGATTGGGCCAAGGAAGAGCTGGGCATCTTCTAGCGGCGTACGCTGGAGCAACTCCGGGAAACTGCGAGGAACTTCTCTACTGACCAAAAAGGCGTCCCCGCCGCTCCATAGACAGGCGGGGACGCCTTTTCAATGAACACTGGTAACTGCTATTAGAAACCGGGTTTTTGTCTCGCAGACCAAGGTCATGGCGCCCTGAAAGGCGGTTGCGAAGACATGAACCATGCCCGCACGAGAAAAAACCGGTTTCTGACCGATCGGCTGAGCAGTTGCGAACACTGAATTTGATCGTCAGGACTGCCCGTGAAACGGCCTCACCTTCGCATCGCACTTGCCCTGTACGGCCTTGGTCTGTGGATCTTTGGCTTGTTGGCAGGGCCGAGGCTGGCTGCGCGGCCCCCCAATGAGTTCGTCGCTCAAGCTGAGGCCTGGCTGGCCGGCCGGCTGGACATTGCCCCACAGCTTGCCTCCTACCTGGACCTGGCCGAGTTCGGCGGGCGCCATTTCGTCCCCTATCCACCGACGGCAGCGGCGCTCTACACGCCCTTGGTCGCCCTCTTTGGGCGCGGCGTCTACCACGGCGTGCTGCATTTGCTGCTGGCCGCGGCTGTTTTGCCCCTGTTCTATCTGACGTTGGCGCGCTATCTGGATGAGACCGGCCACAGCCAGAGCGAGAAGCTGTGGTTGGCCAGCCTGCTGGCCTTTGGCACACCGATTGCCGCGCTGGGCGCAGTGAGCAGCGTCTATTTCACCGGCCAGATCGCGGCCGTGCTCTTCACCTGTCTCTACCTCCTCGCTGCATATCGCGGGCAACATCCTGGCTGGGCGGGGCTGGCTCTGGGCGCGGCCTTCATGGCCCGCGGCGCCACGCTGCTGGGCTTTCCGGTCATTCTGGCCGAGATCTGGCGCACGGAGCGGAGATTGACAGGGCGAGCGCAGCAGGCGCTGCTGCACTTCGGCCTGGCGCTGGGCCTGGTGCTGTTGCTGGCCGCCTGGTATAACTGGGCGCGTTTCGGCCAGCCGGCCGAGTTCGGCTACCAGTACCTGGACTGGCGCGTCGATCCGACCTTTGTACGCTGGGGCCTGTTCGATGCCGTCTACCTGGAACGCAACCTGCATGCTTTGCTGACCAGCCTGCCCGTGCTGCTGCCAATCTTCCCCTACGTCGCCTTCAACCCTGAGGGCATGAGCTTACTGCTAACCACGCCGGTGCTGCTGTTGCTGCCCACGCTGCGCGGCTGGACGCTCACCGCCAAGGCCGCGCTGTTGTCGACCGGCCTGATCCTCCTGCCAGCCCTGGTTTACGCCAACACGGGTTTCAGCCAATACGGCTACCGCTACGCAGCCGATTTCCTGCCCTATTTGATCCTGGCCATGGCCCTGGCCGGGCTGCGGGTGCGGTCATGGCCGGTCAAGACGTTGATCCTCTTTGGCGCAGCGGTCAGCCTGTGGGGCGCATGGTTAGCCGGCTGGCATCCCTTCGACGCCGAGTTAGCCCGGCTGATCCAGGAACGAGCTCTGCTCAGGTATCGTTGACAGCGAGCGCATGATCCGACTTTTCTTGTGCATTTATGACCACCGTCATGGCCTTGTGGTCCGTTCTGTGTTACGATAGGCGGGACATCTATCGACAAGGAGGTCGCGCATGTCCGACTCGCATCCTGCTACCCTCACTCCTTTCTTCAACCCCAGTGGCGTGGCCGTCATCGGCGCCTCGGCCGACCCGCGCAAGCTGAGCCATGGCGTGCTGCGCAACTGCTTCAGCCACGGTTATGCGGGCGCGGTCTACCCGGTCAACCCGCGCGCGACTGAGATGTTGGGCCTGCCCTGCTACCCTGACATCGTCAGCGTGCCTGACCCGGTGGAACTGGCGGTGTTGATGACGCCAGCAGCCGCGTGTCCGGGCGTGCTGGAGGCCTGCGGCCAACGCGGAATCAAGGCTGCCATCATCATCTCAGGCGGCTTTCGCGAGGTGGGCGTTGAGGGGTTGGCGTTGGAGGAGGAGTTGCTACGCATCGCTGGCCAGCACGGCATGCGACTGATCGGCCCCAACTGCGTCGGCACGCTGGACGCGCACACCGGTCTCAACACCACCTTCATTCGCGCCATGCCCAAGCCCGGCCCCATCGCTTTCGTCAGCCAGTCGGGAGCGATCTGTGGCGGCATCCTGGAGTGGACGGCCGGCAAAGGCATTGGCTTCAGCCGCTTCGCGACTCTGGGCAACGCGGCCGACGTCAGCGAGACCGATCTACTGGCCGACCTGGCTGAAGATCCTAACACGCGCGTGATCGTGGCCTATGTGGAGGCAATCCGCGACGGACGGCGCTTCATCGACGTGGCCAGGCGCATCACGCCGCTCAAACCGATTTTGGTGATCAAGGCAGGACGCACACAGGCCGGCACGCGCGCGGTCTCCTCGCACACCGGCAGCCTGGCTGGCGAGATGACAGCCTACGACGCGGCCTTCCAGCAAGCCGGCGTCCTTCGAGTCGATACAGTGGAGGAGTTGTTCAACCAGGCGCTGGCCCTGGCCTATGGGCCGCTGCCGCGCGGGACGCGGGTGGCGATCGTGACCAACGCGGGCGGACCAGCCAGCCTGGCGGCCGACGCCATCGAGCAGGCGGGGTTGATCATGCCGCCAACACCAGAGGCGACGCGCGCTGCGCTGGCTCAGTTCATGCACCCCGAGGCGCAACTGGCTAACCCAGTGGACATGCTGGGCGGAGCCGATCCGG
>JAAEKA010000697.1 GCA_014155705.1 Anaerolineae bacterium clx_CAG2
CCTGTCGGGAATTGAGAGTACGGAAGGGAACTGAGGGGAACTTGTGGGAACTGCGAAGGTAAACCGTGGACACATAGAAACCGGGAGTTTTCGTGAGCGCTTCGTGCTTGATCCAGCCAGTACAAACTCCCGGTTTCTATAGGACACCAGTTTAGCTCTTCCAAGTTCCTCCAGTTCCTCTGAGTTCCTCCGGGTTCCTCCGATATCCATGTCCCTCTCACCCTACCTGCTCAGGAAAGTCGGTTGGGCGCTGCTGACGATCCTGTTCGTCATCGTGCTCAACTTC
Organism: Anaerolineae bacterium clx_CAG2; assembly: GCA_014155705.1. GTDB lineage: Bacteria > Chloroflexota > Anaerolineae > JAAEKA01 > JAAEKA01 > JAAEKA01. The sequence goes on from JAAEKA010000697.1 coordinate 287, forward strand.
TTTCTTTTCCGCGTTTTGCCGGGCGACCCGGCGCGCGCCGGCATACGTGACCCGCGCCTGACGGCCCAGGCGGTGGAAGCGATTCGGGTGCGCTATGGGCTGGACAAGCCGGTGATCAACTGTTTTCAACAGCTCAATCCGCTGGAACTGGGCGACTGCCTGGTCAACCCGCTGGAGACACAGTTCTTCATCTACGCAGGCAACCTGCTGCGCGGCGAGCTGGGCATCAGCTATCACAGCAACCGGCCCGTGTGGGATGTACTGTTGGAGCGGCTGTGGAACACCGTGCTGCTGGTGATAGCCGGTCAGGTGCTGGCCATCGTCATCGGCGTCGCCTTGGGCGTGCTGGCATCGTGGAAGGTGCGCACCGGCTTTGATTCCAGCGCGTTGGTGGGCAGCCTGGTGGCCTGGAGCCTGCCAACCTTCTGGCTGGGCATCATCCTGCTCTTCATCGGCAGCCGGCACTTTGGCCTGCCCATCGGCGGCAAAACAACGCCAGGCATGGACTTCGCAACCCCGTGGGCGCAGATGCAGGACTTGCTGCGCCACATGATTCTGCCCACGCTGACCTTCACCATCGTATTCATCGGCGAATACATGCTGTGTCTCTATTTGCCGGCTTACAGCCAGATGGTGCGTCTCCAGCCGCGGGTTGAGCACGCGCTCCAGACCCTGACCCAGCAGGGTGCAACCCAGCACAACCCAGACGATGCCGAAGCCGGGCGGCGCCAGAACCCACCAGGCGCCTGCGCTCATGGCGCCGCGCGTGAAGGCGTAGTTGAGCATTTGGCCCCCAGCTTAGCGTGGTCGGATCGCTCAGGCCCAGGAAGCTCAACGTGCTCTCGTTGAGGATGGCCCGCGAGATCACCAACACGGTGTTCGCTACCATCAGCGGCACCACCAGGGGCAGGATGTGACGGCGCACGATGTAGCCATTGTCCGCGCCGATGGCCCTGGCTCGCAGCACAAACTTGCGCTCCTTGACCGACAGGGTCTGTGAGCGCACCA
>JAAEKA010000698.1 GCA_014155705.1 Anaerolineae bacterium clx_CAG2
CGGCGGGCGATGTCGCTGCTGACCGACTGCAAACCGGTGCCGGCCGCGCTGACGATGCCAATCGGCCCGCGCGGCGCCGCGTTGGCAAAGCCCAGCCCGACGCCGTTGATGATGGCTGTGCCCGCGTCCGGGCCCATGCACAGCAACCCTCGCTCGGCCGCCAGCGTCTTGAGCGCAATCTCGTCTTCCAGGCTGACGTTGTCGCTGAAGATCATCACGTGCCGCCCTTGCGCCAACGCCAGCCGCTCCTCGCGCGCCGCGTAGCGGCCAGCCACAGAGATGATGGCCAGGTTGGCGTCAGGCGCCTGACGAAGGGCGGCCCGCAGCGATCCGGGCCGCCGCTGGCCTGTTTCAGCTTGTTTGCCTCCCTTGCCGGCAGCTAGCAGGCCATCCACTGCGGCCAGCGCGGCCGCTGCCGTCGCATCGTCTGCTGCCAGCACCGCCACCATCAGGTCGTTGGGCGTCGCGGCAGCGGCGTCATCGGTCAGCAGGTTAGCATCGCGCATCAACGCCAGGTTGGCCGGTGTGCCCATCACCACGGCCGCGTCCTGTACGCCAGGCATGGCCAGCAGTTCTTTGGCCACCAACATCAGTGTCACCGAGTCGTAGTAGGCGGAGGGGAGGAGGCGGGTTGCGATCGGCATGGGGGCGCTCCTTGGAAGAAGGGAAATCAGGGCAAGGGGGCGGCCAGAAAGCCGGCCAGCATGTCGGAGCCAGAAGTGGCGCCGTGGCGCATAATTTCAGCGGCAGCGTAGCGCAGCGGCGTCGGGTCGGCGTCGATCAACGCGGCCAGCAGCGCGTGCCAGGGCTCAGCGACGGCGCCGTCGGCCGCAGCTTGCAGGAACGCCAGACTGAGCCGGCTG
>JAAEKA010000699.1 GCA_014155705.1 Anaerolineae bacterium clx_CAG2
CGCGTCGATCTGCTTATCGGTCGCCTCGATCTGGCGTTGCAGCATCGTCTTCGTATGTGGCACCTGCTCCGCGGCCACCCGCTTGTGCAGGTCGAGCATGCGCTCCACCAGGCTCCTCATGCGGCCGTGGCGCGCGACGTCGGCGAGGTTGACGAGATCCTCCTCACTACCAGACGATTTTCGCCACGCCTGCCTCGATGATCTTCGGATCTGAGGCAATTAAGGGGGCGTTGAGACGCCTGGATATGCCGGCAATGATCCGGTCGTGCATCTCTGGCACATCTTTGTCCCTGTCGAAATCCAGCACCTGTTCAGCCTCAAAGGGCAAGAAGCGCACATACGGCGCTGCCTGCAAGCGCTGAAACAATGCCCTGTAGTCCGCAAACAGGCGGAACTTTCTGTCAGCATAGTAGAGCTCGGCCATCACGATGGCTGAAATCACCAAACGCGTTTCGCCGTGTTCGGCGGCGGAGAAGATCTCTCCCGCTTGCCTGCCCAGCTTGCTGTCGTCCATCAGGTACCAGATCAGGGCGTTGGTATCCACAACGTAGAGCGGCTCGATCTTCACGTATCCGTTACCTTTCTTCAGCTTCACCAGTGAGATCGTTAATCTCTACCAGATCGTTCTCCCACTCCACGGCTGCCTCGTGAATGACGGAGAGTAACTGGTTATCCGTCACATAGGCAATCGATGGGCTGGCAAATCGATTACGCAGGCTGTCTGGCCGGTCGAATGCACCCAGAGCGCGTAAGGCATCTGCCTCGGCGAGTAACTGGGCGCGGGTTACCCCTGCACCAGCCCGGCCCTCCCATTCGATTGTCTTGACCAAGGCGGCCTTTTGTTCGGGATGTAACCTCTGTACTGCCTGGATTACCTGCTCATACGTCATCTCAATCATATCTGCCTCGCCACGTGTCGTTTCCTCAGTGACCGCATTCTACCACTTCCGAACCGCGCCTGCAAGCCAAAGCGGGCCATCTATTATCGACTTGTCTCCACGATCTTGATTTCGTCCTCCGTCAGCCCATACAGCTCATACACCAACGCGTCGATCTGCTTATCGGTCGCCTCGATCTGGCGTTGCAGCATCGTCTTCGTATGTGGCACCTGCTCCGCGGCCACCCGCTTGTGCAGGTCGAGCATGCGCTCCACCAGGCTCCTCATG
>JAAEKA010000007.1 GCA_014155705.1 Anaerolineae bacterium clx_CAG2
TCCTCAACAGCGACGGACTCCGGCATTATCGGAGTCTCTGGCTCATCCCAGGCGCTGGGGGCAATATCTAAAGCCACAGCCTCCTCTGGCAATTCCACATCAGGCATTTCTGTCGATGTCAACTCCTTGGCGACTGCGGCCACACTGGCCGGCGATTCAACCATAGCCGGCGCGCGGCTGATGCGGGTGATCAATGCGCTCAGCAGAGCGCGAGTGGGAGCGATGGCCTCCAGATACTCTGTGACCGTCGCCAGGTCGGGCAGCGCAGCCGAGGTCGCCAGCTTGTCCATTGGCACTCGCGCCACCCATTCACTGGCAAGCTGAATCACCCTCATACCGTCGGCCGCGTTGGTGCGGAAAAGTTCCAGCGCAGGCGCCTCTGCGCCGCCCAGCGGGCTATCAGCTTCGCTCAGCTCGCCTGGGAACTGGTCGATGCGGTCGGGGGCGCCGATCAGTACGATGGCAGGACCGCCTACGCCCAGATACAACTCTTCGCCCCGCAGCACCACACAACTCACGCCGCCAAGCTGCGCCTCGTCGGGATGAACGGCGTTGTGGTCGGCCAGCGTCTGGTGAGCTGTCAGGATCGCCTCGGTGATCCCACCGGTAATACCGCCGGCTGCATCGTAATAGGCCCCCTGGATAGCATTCAGCACCAGCCGGTAGACGGCCGGCTGAGCAGCGATGCTGCCGCCCAACTCCAGCAAGACGTAGAGGTTGCCCTTCGCAACGGCTTGGGGCGACGCAGGCACCGGCTCCACCGCGCGCACGTTCAGCGCGCGCGCCTGGCGCTGCCCATCGACGATAGAGACACTTTCAACTGTGGTCTGGAAGCGAGCCATGGTAAGCCCCTTTTTTAAGGCAGGACTGGCAGTCCTGCTGCTGGAACAAGGCAGTGTTGAACGCGCATAAGGTGTCGACCTGAAAACCAAAACCTTCTGTTCTTGGGCGCTGATGCGCGGATGGTGAGATTGTACGTCAGTCTTACCGATTTGTCAACCATGTTTTCACAGCGATATAATGAAAGCGTTGTTTGGCAGCCGCCTGCCAATGCAGTATAATGTTTCAGAAACTTTGTTCGTAAATTTCATGCGCCGGACACTTGCCGGTCTGAGTGCCCGGCACAGAGGATTCTTGCCCATGCTGGAGCTCAATCGATTGACAGGGCAGGTTGCTGAGATGGCTGAGGCGCTGGCCGGCCAGCGAGCCAACCAACGAGATCGGACTCTGCACGCCCGTCAACAACTACAAGTCTTCGGCCAGGTGACCGATGAGCTGCGTGAAAAGCTGGCGATCGCCCGCCATGTGGACGAGAGCTGGCGCGGGGCGGACCCGCTGGGCGATCGGCTGGACGAACGCGTCCTGACGCCAGAGCCAAGCCAGCCGGCCACACTGGTGGCCAGCGATGGCTCGCAAATTTACCCCGACACTCACGCCATCGCGCTCTACTACCTGACCAACGTCGGCACCATTGTGCTGCGCCAGGGCAGCGGCGAGGCGCCCATCACCGCCACCGCGCCGATCCTGCGCACGGCCGAGGATTACCCGCTGGAAGAGCAAGATCAGGACCGCGTCGACGCC
>JAAEKA010000070.1 GCA_014155705.1 Anaerolineae bacterium clx_CAG2
CAGAGTGGCCGTCGATGAAATGACAGGTCACATCAGTCCCGAGCCGGTCATCACCGTAACTTTGAACCCCACCACCATAACCGTGCAGGTGACAGGCGATGTGCGCCTGGTGTTCAGTCCTATCATCCGAGCCGCAGGTGGGAGCAATATGCTGACCTTGCGAGCAGTCGCCACCATGCGACGCGAATAGGGTACTTCGATTTGGCTGCGTTAGTTCTTTTCTCGGCCACGCTCTGATCGCTTGGGCGCACACCTTCAACCGGCCGATGAAAGCTCGTACTGTCGATTTTGGCCTGAGGAGGCAGCAATGGGACGCTCGTGCGGATGTATTTGGCTGGCGGCGGGTGGGGTGGTCGCCCTGCTGGCGGCCGCGGTGGCCTTTGTCACACTGAATCAGGCCACCAACCGCGTCCCCGAAGGAAGCAGCAGTGGGCGGACGGTGCCGGCGGTGGTGGCCGTGCAGGCCATTCCAGCGCGTACTGTGCTGGATGCTGCGATGCTTGAGGTGCGCGAGGTGCCTGCCGTGACCGCGCCCACCGAAGCGATCAGCCAGATCGACGATGTGCTGGGCAAGATTACCCTGGTCGACCTGGTGGCGGCAGAGGTTATTCTTACCAGTCGGTTGGTCGATCCCACACTGCTGGCCAGCGATGGCCGCATGGCGCTGGTGATGGCTGAGGGAGAGGTGCTGATGGCCTTCCCGACTAACGACTTGATGAGTTCGGTCGGAGTACTCAAGGCTGGCGATCGGGTGGATCTGCTCTTCTCGTTAGATTTCCCCACCAACCGCATGTCAGGTGAGGATAGCGGCGGCCAGGACGAGCCGGCCACCTTCAATCTGTTGCAAAACCTGGCTATCGCCGCCATTGTCAGCCAACCCGTGACCGATGAGGGAGCGCAGGCTGCACCGCGCGCCATTCTGCTGACGGTCAGCCCACAAGACGCCTTGACCCTCAAGTACGTCAAGGATGCAGGCGGGATCATGGATATCGTCCTGCGGGCGCCTGGGGATGAGCAATTGGTCGAGACCGACCCCGTCGATATCGACTACATGATCAACCGCTTCAAAATCATGACCGAAGTGGGTCGATAAGGGGAAGCTACACCGTGCCAAGCCTGATCTCCGGTGAAACCCTCCGTATCCTGCTGGTCAGCCATGACAGTGACATGCGCGACGTTGTCACTGATGCCCTGTCCGGGCGCATCGGCGACTATCGTCTCTATTGGGTGGCGCAGCCTGACCTGGCCGAGAGTCGGGCGGAGGATTTGTTGCCCCACGTGGTGATCGTAGACGATGCGCTGGAGGGAGTCCCCGTGGCCGCAGCGGTGAAACAATTGGTTGCGCGTGCCCCAGCCGCATTGATGTTGGTCATGGTGGAAGGGAACGCCATCAGCGCCGCCCGCGACTCGATGCTGGCCGGCGCGCGCGGCTTTATCACCAAGCCATTGCAGCCGGAAGACCTGGTGGCGTCGCTGCATCAGGTCCTGGCTCAGCGCATCGTTCCACTCAAGGCGCCCGACATCCCTTACGATACGCCCAAAGGACGAATCGTGGTCTTCTGCGCCCCCAAGGGAGGCACCGGTCGCACAACCCTTGCTATCAACACATCAATCTGTCTGTGCCAGGAGATCAACGGTCCGGTGGCTTTGGTGGATGCCGACTATACCGCGCCAGCGCTGGACGTGGCGCTCAACCTACAAGGCCAGCGCAGTATCGTCGATTTGCTGCCGCGCATTGCACGACTGGACCCTGATCTGATCGACGGCATCATGGTGCCCCATGCCTCTGGCATCCGGGTCTTGCTGGCGCCGCCGCCGGCCGACCTTTCACAGCGCATCTCCCTGCCCCAGGTTCAGCAGATCATGGTACATCTCAGGCGCATGTTCCCCTGGGTGCTGGTGGACCTGGGGTTGCCCATGGACGAAATGGCCTTCGCCTTCCTGGATGGCGCAGACCGCATCGTCATGTCAGTGTTGCCCGAGATGGTCGGCCTGCGCAACACCCGCCTAATGCTGGACCTGCTCAACGAACGCGGCTATCCGCGAGAGCGAATCTGGCTGGTGCTCAACCGCGCTACCATGCCCAGCGGGGTGCCGGCTGACGACATCGAGGATCGGCTGCGCTTGCAGATCAAGCACAAGATTCCCGACGACCAGCCCCTGGTCACCAACAGCGTCAACCGCGGTGTACCGTTATCCATGAGTCACAACCGCAGCGCGTTGGCGCGGGCGTTTCGCAGCTTGGCTCAGCAGTTGTTGACCGACATGCCGCAGGAAACTGCCCCAGGCGCAGTCCAGTCGGCGGAGTCGCGCAAGCTATTGAGCCGGTTCCGTGGCCGCCAGCGCACGGTCTCAGTTGCAACCTGACGAGGCCATTATGGAAATGTTGATGCAATCCGGTCCCTGGTTGTTTGCCTCGTTGGTGGGTCTGGCCGTGCTACTGTTCTTCGTTGCCCTGTGGAGCGTGCTTGGCAAAGCCAGTTCGGTCGGGGATCGCCTGGCGGAATATGGCGGCGAGGCGCCGCTGCAGGTCGCTGCTGAGCCTGAAGTCAGCAAGCCACGTCTGGCTGGCGCCAACCGCTTCCTGGCCGGTCGAGCCATGGGCAAACGACTGACGGCCTCACTGGCTCGCGCCGACGTGCCCATGACCACGGCCGAGTTTGCAGCCATCATGCTGGGAATCATGGCGGTGGTGTTCCTGCTGGGACTGCTGCGCGGCGGCATCCTGGTGGCCCTGCCAATGGCCGCCATCGCAGGAATCCTGCCGACTTTTTACCTGCGCCGCCGAGAGAACAAGCGCCGCAAGGCCTTCACTCAGCAGATCCCCGATGTGCTGACGCTCATGGTAGGCGCCCTGCGAGCCGGTTATGGCTTGACCCAGTCTATGGACGTCCTGACCACCCAGATGACGCCGCCTGCCTCCAGCGAGTTTAGCCGGGCCCTGCGCGCTATCAGCCTGGGTGTACCGGTGCAGCGCGCGCTGAGCACCATGGCCGAACGAGTCGGCAGCGACGACCTCAAGATGATGGTCACTGCCATCAATGTGCAATACGAGACCGGCGGTAACCTGGCCCAAACCCTGGAAACGATTGGCGAGACGGTGCAGGAGCGCATTCGCATCAAGCGTGAGATCCAGGTGCTGACCTCCCAGCAAACCCTGACCGGCACGGTTCTCTCCTTGCTGCCTGCGGTGGTCGGTGGGTTGATCTTCTTGGTCAATCCCAAATACATGAGCCAACTTTTCACGCCGCAGTGGATTTGGCTGCCGGCTGCAGCGTTGGGTTTACAACTGATAGGGCTTGTTGTCCTGCGCCGCATTGTAAAGATCGAGGTCTGAACGAGACAACGCCACCATGTTCGACTTAATCAGCAGTCTGGCCAATCCCATGGTTTTTTCCGTCCTGTCGGCCTGGGCAGTGTTCTTTATCTGGCTGGCCTTTGCTCCTGGGCGCCCTGCTCGGCAAGTGGAGGATCGGCTGGACGGCTATCTGAAGCGAGAGACGACGATCGAGTCAAACGACATGGACCGTCCCTTCATGCAGCGCGTGCTGTGGCCGCCGCTGCGGAGTCTGCTGCGCTCATTGGGCCGGCTGCTACCCAGCCGCAATCTGGCCTCGCTGCAACCCATGCTGCTGCAGGCCGGCACCCCCGGCCGCCTGTCGGCCCTGGATTTCACCGGCCTGCGCCTACTGCTTGCCCTGGCCTTAGGTGCGCCGGTCTTTCTACTGGTCAGCCAGACGCTCGATACAGCCAAAGGTGTGGGAGCGGCGCTGCTGGTGGCGCTGCTGGGCTACCTGATCCCTATCTACTGGCTGCGCAGCCGCATCAAGAGCCGCCGGCATGAAATTCAGCGCGCGCTGCCCGATGCCTTGGACATGATGACCATCGGCGGGGAGGCTGGCATGGCCTGCGAATCGGCCCGGCGGCGGGTAGGCGACCAATGGGACAACGAGTTGACGCGTGAGTTTATCCGTGCGGTGGCCGAAATGCGCCTGGGATCGACGCGCAGCGAGGCATTGCAGCGCCTTGCCGATCGTTGCGACGTGCAGGAACTGACCACGTTTGTGGCCATTGTGATCCAATCCACTCAGCTTGGCGTCAGCATTGCTGACGTGCTGCACAACCAGGCCGCCACCATGCGCGTCAAGCGCCGCCAGAGGGCTGAGGAACAGGCGCAGCAAGCCAGCGTCAAAATGGTCTTTCCTCTGATCCTGTTTATCTTTCCGGCCCTGCTGGTAATGCTGTTGGGGCCGGCCATTCCCGTCATGATCGACGTTTTTAGCAGCATGTAAGACAGATAACGCCCCGGCGTTTGGAGATTCACCTCATGGCAGCCAGCCTCATCAGTCCATCAGGTCGCGACGATCCCCTGTACCAACAGGGCATGGCGCACCTACAGTCAGGCCGTTGGGCAGAGGCCGCGCGCGCGTTCGAGACCGTAGCTGGGCAGTATCCCGACGATCCTGCTATCAGTCAGGCGTTGGACGAGGCCAGCTTCAAGGCCAAATTAGACGCCGCAGTCAGCGTGCGACCGAAAAAACATTTCTTTCCGTGGCT
>JAAEKA010000700.1 GCA_014155705.1 Anaerolineae bacterium clx_CAG2
ACCGTTATGAATGTGCATACATGCGCAAACGTCTGTGATACATGACAATACTGAACAACACGGCTACTTACCCTGCCTCCAACATCGCCTACTGAATCTCTATCTTATCTTCCTCATCGTTGCGTTCGTTTGCCGTAGGTCCAGACGGCAGCCTTGTCTGCTGTCGGCGGGCTTAGTTCAACTCCAGGCAGCTCCCTGTCTAGCAAACAATCGTCCGGCCACTTGCATTGCCTCCCTCCCTCGTCTGCTGAGCTGCTCTGGTTGCAGTGACGGAGAACCGCTCCATGATTGACACCTCCCCTCCTAACAAGCAGGCCTTCTACGAACAGGTGTGGAGCCTGGTCCGCCAGGTTCCACGCGGCCAGGTGGTCACCTACGGCCAGATTGCCCAGATGCTCCCTCCGCCCGTTGAGATGGATCCCCAAACCTACAAGGCGTTCGGTTCACGCTGGGTAGGCAGCGCCATGGCGGCCTGTCCTCCTGACGTGCCGTGGCAGCGCGTCATCAATGCGCAGGGCAAGATCAGCGACCGGTCCGGCGCGCAGCGACAGCGACAACTGCTGGAGCAAGAGGGGATCGTGTTTGTGAAGGACAAGGTTGATTTGAAGGTGTACCAATGGCGCGGCCCGGGTCGGGAGGATGAGCCGAGGCAGGCTGAACTGGGCATCGCGCTGGAATAAGCGCTCGTCACGGAGAAGCCATGACATATTTTCTCGTTCGCGTCGTTGTGAATACGTTGGCCGTCGCCATTGTTATGAACATTGTGCCCGGTTTGCGTCTTGTCCCGAACTCGTCTCTGCCCGAACCGTTCGCCACAACATTTTCCTACATCAGTATCGGCCTGATCTTCGGCGCGCTGCACGCGATTGTTCGTCCAGTGATCCTCTTTCTCACCGGACGGCTCTACATCTGGTCGATGGGTCTGTTGGCGCTCGCCACCGACGTCTTCATCTTCCTGCTCTTGTCTTATCTCGCCCCTGCTGTCTGGCAAGTCGGCGGGTCTCGCTTGTTTTCGGCATTGTTGGGTGCAATACTGCTTGGGGTGATTGTGATGGGGCTGGAAGTGCTGTTTGGATTTGACGCTCCCCGCGTTAGCGAAGTGCGCAAAAGCCCCTTTTATTGGCGCTGGCTGGGGATGTTGCCAACCGGTCGCCGCAATCGCCTG
>JAAEKA010000701.1 GCA_014155705.1 Anaerolineae bacterium clx_CAG2
AGCGCGAGATTCCATTCAGCGAGGCGGTGGTGCATTGGTATGAGGCCGTCTATCTGCCTATGGTAGAGATGATCCGCGCATCGGGTCTATTGCGCATCTTTCCTGAACGCAGCGAGGCCGACCTTTATCTGTGGATTGCCCGCAACCAGACCGATCTGGCGCAGGAACTGGGGCTGGAGATCACACCCGAAAATGTCGTCATGGGCCTGGCTGTTCAGGACACAGATGCTGCCAAACGGGGCGTCTGGTTCGAGGGACAGGCCAGCACGCGGCAGGACATGACTCGCTTCGATCTGCTCGTACCCGTCAACGGTCAGGAGATCGGCTGGAATGCGCTGGATCAAGCCCTGGTAATCGCCGGGCGCGCCTCAGTGCGGCTCCATGGCCTGCATGTGGTCGCAAGCACAGGCCAGGCAACAGCCCCTGAGAGCGAGGCTGTCAAGGCCACCTTCGAGGAACGCTGCCGGGTCGCTGGCGTCGACGGCAAGCTCGTGATCGCTGTGGGAGAGGTAGCGAAGGAAGTGAAGCGACGAGCGCGCTGGACGGATTTGATCGTCGTCAATCTGGCGCATCCACCGGGAGGCGGGATGCTGGAGAAGCTCAGACCCGGTTTTCGTTCCCTGGTGCGCCAGACCGCCTGGCCCATGCTGGTGACACCCAGCCATACATCCTTGCTGATGCGCCCGCTGCTGGCCTTCGATGGCAGCCCGACCAGCATCCAGGCCTTATATCTGTTGACCTATCTGGCCGGGCGTTGGCAGTTGCCGATCACTGTGGTGACTGCGCACGAAGGGCTTCGCGTCGATCGTGAGACACAGCGACTGCCGAAGGACTATTTCCACGCCCGCGGCATCGACCGTGATCAGATCACCTTTGTCGAAGAGGAGGGGCCGGCCGGCCCGGCCATCTTGCGCACAGCAGAGATCTACGAGTGCGACTGGATCGTCATGGGCAGCTATAGCCGGCGCGGCAGCCAGGGAAGTAAGACGAATTTGCTCGCGTGTCATAGTCTCGTATGTCGTGAACAAGGAAGAGAAGGAATTCAGAGGAACTGGGAGGAATTCGCTGAACTCACAGAACTGGCGCAAGGCAGTTTCCTGGCCTTGAGTGCGCTGAATTTCTCTCAGTCCCCCACCGCTTCTATTGGATCAAACCCGCTCGGCAGGG
>JAAEKA010000702.1 GCA_014155705.1 Anaerolineae bacterium clx_CAG2
TGAACCCTACTCCGTCACCGTCAACGTCCGCACCATGCCGTGTTCCAGGTGTGATGCAGGCGGATCGGGGGCGAAATCGGGCAGGAAGCAGAGCACCGTGTAGACGCCCGGCGGCAGGTCGACGTCCATCCAGGCCCGCTGGCCGGCGCCCAGAAGGCCATCTCCTCGTAGGGCGGCAGCCCTTCCGGCGGCGTCTCGCTCATCATCATGGCCAGCACGTCCTGCACTGTCAAACCTTCATCAGCATACCCGCTTACCGTCCAAAAATCGTTACGAAATCCGTTACGGCATTGCGCATCTTTTTGTTAAACGTCAATGACTGCGCTTGTCTGCCAATCACACTTACACTCGAAAATGATCCTCGCCTGGCAAGGCGCGGACGCCTCGCGGATCAGGAGCGCCGTTCAGGCTTTACGACTCAGCAGGCCCACCACCATCCCATAGATCAAATGCCCGCCCAAAAGCGCCCACGGCGCCAGCAAGGCCAGTTGCGTCCCAATCGAGCGCGCCAGCAATTGCGAGACGCCCCACAACAGCAGCCCATAGACCAGCCCGGCAAGGATCGCCGGCGCACGCAGCCGTGAGCCCACAAGCCGCCATGCTACCCCCCAAACCAGACCATAAACGCCAGCCACTGCCAAATGGCCCAGCAGCCCAGCCAGGACGTTAGGCCCGCCGCTGATCGCAAAAACGCCCAATACGCTGGCGAGTGCCTGGCCTTGAACCAAACCAGCAATCGCCAGAAAAACTGCCATCGCCAGGCCAGCCGCCAGACCATGTAACAGCCCGCCAACCGCAGCATCGCCCGCGCTGACTGATCTCTCACGCACAGGATTGATCGTGTTCATAGCCATCTCCAATCTTTCACAAGAATTCGTATCTCAGAAACCGGGTTTTTCTTGTGACCAAACTCATTCTGCGTGCAGCGATCCTACTCGGTGCCATGATCGTTGCGCTATCACCAAGAAACCCGGTTTCTTCGGCCTTACACCCCCATCCTACCAGGCAACCGTCCCCTGAACGTTACGAAAACCGTTACGAACCCTCTTTCGTTGCGCAATTCACCCTCCTATGATAGAATCAGCCTTGGATTATTCGTTTAATATCGCCAAACCGTTAACCAACCAATCACACAGTCACCCAGTCTCCCTACCTCCCCATGCCCCACCTCAC
>JAAEKA010000703.1 GCA_014155705.1 Anaerolineae bacterium clx_CAG2
GACGTATTTCTATGCTCACGATTATGAGCAGGCTCTATTGATCGGCAGTTTAGCAGAAAGCGCAGTTCCTTATCCGTATCACATCCAGTTTGTTATGGATGCACAACGACATGGCCAAACGAGCGACCACGATGGAGCAGTTGATGAACACGCCGACAAGAATGCAACTGGCGAGACTCATTATTTCTATCAAATGGCCAAGTTGTACGGTCTCTACGCCGGTATTGCCATGAAGCGGTTCGTGCAGAGGCGTGAGTATTTGAGGAGCGTGCTATTCGACGGCGTGAAACTGTATGAGCGCTTGAATGATGACTCTGAGGCGATTCAGCACATGCGTGATGCCGCAGATGGTTATGTTTTGAGCTTGTATTACGGTCAAATGTTCTCTCCGCGCTCGCGGTCCCTTGCCATTACATTTGACCAAATCTACGAACAACTGAAGAAATTCAACCTGCAGGAGCAGACCATGTTCTATCTTGCGCAGCGCACGGCTGCGTTCAACCGTAAGATCAAGGCAAGTCAGAGTGCGGAGGACAAATCCGGCGCTCCTGGCAAACCCTTTGACTTTAGCGACTTGGAGCACTGGCTCAAAGACTGCTTTGGCTTGGACATACTGGAGGTCAGCAATGGACAGTCCGAACGGGCACCCGATCCTGTTAGTAGGTGAAGTGGAGCAATATGAAGAGGACTGTGCATGTCCCGACCACAATGCGCTGATTTTGTTCGAAGGTCAGCCAGAGCGCTGGACCAATGATTGCGCTTGTCCTGAAACGTCTCTTGCAGTTCAGAGGCGAGAAGGGGTAGACGATCTGCTGTGGACGCGCGTTTGGCCATGTCGTTGTGCATCCATAACAAACTGGATGTGATACGGATAAGGAACTGCGCTTTCTGCTAAACTGCCGATCAATAGAGCCTGCTCATAATCGTGAGCATAGAAATACGTC
>JAAEKA010000704.1 GCA_014155705.1 Anaerolineae bacterium clx_CAG2
CGCTTGGGCAGCTCGCGCGCGACAGCGAACTGGCGATCCCCCAGCACGGCCAACAGGTCGGCCAGAGCGTCCACCAGCCGGTGCGGCGCCTCGAAGCCGATCACGGCGCCCGGCTCCGCGGCCAGCCCGGCCAGGAAGCTGCGCCGCTCGCCCGCCTTGCGCGGCAGGAAGCCCACAAAGAGAAAGCGATCGGCCGGCAGGCCGGAGGCGGCCAGCGCCGTAGTGATGGCCGAGGGACCTGGGATGGCCTGCACAGCGTGGCCTGCGGCCAGCACGGCCAGCACCAGCTCGTAGCCTGGGTCGGACAGGCCCGGCGTGCCTGCGTCCGATACCAGCGCCACGTCACGTCCAGCCGCCAGCTCATCCAACACGCGTCCCTGGCGGCTGGCCTTCTGGCGGTCGTAGGCGTCGGTGTAGGTGGTCAGCGGCGTCGCGATGGCGTAGTGGCTGAGCAACTGGCGCGTGACACGCGTGTCCTCGGCCGCGATCAACCCCACCTCACGCAGCACGCGCAGGCCGCGCTGGCTGATGTCTTCCAGGTTGCCGATGGGTGTGGCGATCAGGTAAAGGGTGGACATAGGGAACGTATCACAGCGGATGGGCAACAGCGGATGCGGGTTAGTGCTCAGAGGGGTAGAGAAACCGGGTTTTTGTCGCAGAAACTGCTATCATGGCGTCAAGGGTGGTGTCTGTGAGCTCTAGGTTCATGGGCGCACGAGAAAAACCGGGTTTCTGACCAACCGGCTGAGCAGGTACGGATGCAGAAGAGATCTTTGCGGCGGGAAGTGACGAAGTTTGTATTTACCAGAACGTTTGTGCTATAATTGCATTATGTCCACGCTACGGGTCAACTTCCGCCTGCCGCTGCCGCCCAGCATCAACCAACAGTACGCCACTGTCGATGGCCGGCGCGTGCTGAGCGAGCAGTCGCGCGCCTACAAACGGACGG
>JAAEKA010000705.1 GCA_014155705.1 Anaerolineae bacterium clx_CAG2
GTGGGAAGAGCTGCGCGATGGCTCCGTTCAGGCGGGCCAGGACTGGACCATGACGGCCACGCCGCAGGTCGGTGAAGGTGTACTTGCCATCAGCGCCCACCGTGGCTGTTACCACCACCGATGCAGCGACATCCGGCGACTCGGCGCCGTTTGCCTCGATCGTCAGCGCAGGGGTCCATTTGGTGCCATCAACGGGCTGCTCCCGGTGGTTGATGACGTAACCGCTGACGCAGACGGTTGCGCCGTTATCAGTGGGCTCATCGCCGCCAGCGAAGGAAATGCTGGTCATCGCCATCAGCATCGCCAGAGCGGCCACCAAGGCCAGCACCAGCATGAACTTACCAGACTTGTTAGTAGACATCGTAATTCCTCCTAAGGATTGTTGCTCCCGTTTCTCCAACGGGACTTGTGAACAGAACGAAATAGGTTTACTCAACGTGTTGGAAGGTTGCAGCGCAACCAGATCGTCAATCTCGGGCAGCCAACCCAGTTCATCAGCTTCTTTCTACCTCCGTGTCGGCCCGGGAGCCGTAGCCCTGGCTGGGAGCAGCCCCAGCCTGAGCTACAGCTCCATCCTTGGCCGGTATCTGGCCGGCTTCTTGCCAGCTCTTAGGACAACCGGATCCGCTGTCCAACATAGATGAAATTCGGATCCGAGATATGATTGATTTGCATCAGCGCCGCCACAGTTGTACCGTGCTGAGCTGCGATGGCGCTCAACGTGTCGCCGCGCTGCACCCGGTACGTGTCATCGCCGGTTGAAGCCGGAGCAACGCTGGCGGCAGAGGCCGGAGCCGGATCTGCGACGACCACAGGCTCGACCACGACAGGCGCTGCCACCACAGGCTCGACGACCACAGGAGCCGCATGGCTATCGCTGGCTGCCGCTGTGCCGTAGGGCATTGCTGTGGGCGCACCCGGGATGCACAGCTTTTGGCCGGCGTAGATCAGGTTCGGATTGGACAGGTTGTTTGCGGTCATGATCGCCGGGACGGTAGTGCCGAAGTGGACTGCGATGCCCGACAGGGTGTCGCCGCGCTGCACCGTGTACCAGGCGCTGCACGTGCCAGGCTTGGACACTGGTGGGTAGACCACAGGGGGCTTCACCACTGGCGGGTAGACCACGGGCGGCTTCACCACCGGCGGATAGACCACAGGAGGATGGACCACCGGGGGCTGCACAGGCATCCAACCGCAGGCCCGCACCACAACGTTGTCGATATTCACGTCCAGCTCACGCTCCAGGGTGGCCCACTTCTTGAGACCCCAGATTGCGATGGTGGTGTGGCCGCCAGCCGGCGCCACGAAACGGGTCGTGTAGGTCTGCATGGCGTTCGTGCCCGGATCGGTTCGGGGCAGAATCTTGTCCAGCGGCACGCGCTCCCGGAAGAGCATATGCGCCGGGTCGGTAGCGCCCGTGGTTGAGTAACCCCACTCGACCATGTAGCGATAGGGGTCCTCGTCCGAGGCCACTGGCGCTTCGCGCATGGCCGCAGCGAAGGAGATCTCGTAGGTCGCGCCAGGCTGCAGCCAGAGTCGCTGCATGATGCCGATGATGCGATCAGGATCAGTGGCGGGCAGCCCCTTGGAGTTGATCTCCAGCAATTGACCGTGATGGCCTTCAGAGACCACCGGCGGCCACATTTCATCGTAGAAGCCGTAGTTGGCCCGTCCGCCGTTGGTAAAGCCGTTCCAATAGAAGCCCACGCCGTTGGCGGCGAAGCCGTTCTCAAAACCGCCGTTCATCATCAGATTGGGGCCGGAGCAGACCTGCACCGGCGGCAGAATCGCGATCGGCGGCACAACCGGCACGTAGGCGCCTGCATCGCCCGATTGGGCAGGCGGTGCGTAATAGCCGCTGTCAGCCGGCGT
Source organism: Anaerolineae bacterium clx_CAG2 (assembly GCA_014155705.1). Lineage (GTDB taxonomy): Bacteria > Chloroflexota > Anaerolineae > JAAEKA01 > JAAEKA01 > JAAEKA01. Next base: position 1,873 of record JAAEKA010000705.1, read on the forward strand.
CTCCGACGGAATCACTGGCGCCGGCACGACAACTTCAGGCTGCACGGGCAGCGGGCCAGGCATGGGATGGGCCGGGCCGTACAGGCTGATGGCGTCCAGGTTGAAATTAGTCTCTTCATACCAGGTGCCCCAGCGGCGCTGGGTGCGGACGAAAACCGTCATGTTGTGGCCGGTTGGGGTCACCCTGGTGCTGTAGCTGCTGAAGGAACCGGGGTCAGTGCGTGTGTAATAGGTGTCCCAGGGCAGCTCGCGCCAATCGGCGACCGCCTGCCAGTTGGAGCCGCCGCTGTAGTCGAAGCCCACGTAGACACGGTAACGCCAGGCGTCGCCGCCGCGATCGTCGGCCCGGATCATGCCCTTGAGCGCCAGTTCGTAGGTGGCGCCAGGAACAACGCGCACCGTCTGGAAGATGCCAGCGTTGCGGTCGTTATCACCGCCCTTCTCCAGGGTATTGATCTCGATCAACTGCGAGTGCTGGCCAGAGTACACGACGCGGCTCCACATGTCATCGTAAAAGCCATAGACCGCTGTGCCTCCGTTGGTGAAGCATCCCCAGCCTGCGCCTACCATACCGCCGCAACTCGGATTATAATGAAAGCCATTCTCGAAGCCGCCGTTGAAGATCATGTCACCGGCTGAAGCCATCGGTGCAGCGCCAGAGGGGACCAGGCTGGCGACCATGACCAACGCCAGGGCGGCGATCAGAATGCGTAGTTTCTTTGTTTGCATCATTGTTAGCTATTCCTTTTCTGGGCGTATTGCCCATGGATGCACACTGCCTTACCATACTGCTTACCGGCGCCCTGTACGGTACCGGCACGCAAATTGTAGCATGCGCAAGGGAGCTGACGCAAGGGTTTCTTAAGGCTCCGTGCCTTAAAAGGAGCTTATTTTTCGCATAACTTAACTTGAGCAGCCTGTATCCATCCCATTGATGCTCCCTATGCGAAGCATTTAAGGTTCTTTTTGGTGAGAAACCGGGTTTTCCTTGTGCAGCCATGAACCTTGTTTGCGACAAAAGCGCGTTCTCTGCCCCCGGAGCAGTTACAGAGGTTGTTTTGCCCCAACCCGGCGCGATCGGGATAGACAATTGCAATCAGCCGTCATCGCCCTCCCCCACGCAGGGCAGCTTCAGGGCTGCCATCGCGCCCCTCCTCCCCCAACCGCTCTCCCCCTGACAGATCAGGCGATTGACATCACGAAAGAAGCGCCTCTAGGGCCGGACTGGCACGGGCGCGAGGCTGTGCCCGGCCATGAACTGCTCCAGCGCTTGCAAGGCCCGCTGGGCGTAGGCCAGATAGCGGTCCCCCTTGTTGCGTACATGGGTTTCCAGCTCAGGCATGAGACCAAAGTTGGACTTCATCGGTTGAAAATAGCGCGGGTCAGCCTGCGTGATGTACGCGAACAGTGCGCCCATCATGGTGGCGTCAGGCAGGACCAAGGGCGCCATCCCCTGCGCCAGCCGCGCAGCGTTGAGGCCGGCCCACAGCCCCCCTGCTGCTGATCCGACATAGCCTTCTGTGCCGGTGATTTGACCCGCGAAGAACAGATCGTCGCGGCCGCGGGCTTGCAGCGTCGCATGCAGCAGCAGCGGCGAGTTGATGAAGGTGTTGCGATGCATCTGACCCAAGCGCACAAACTCTGCCTGCTCCAAACCAGGGATTGCCTGCAAGATGCGACGCTGCTCCGGCCACTTGATATTGGTTTGGAAGCCGACGATATTAAAGAGCGTGCCAGCCTGATCGTCCTGGCGCAACTGCACCACGGCGTAGGGCCGCCGGCCGGTGCGCGGATCGCGCAGCCCCACCGGCCGCATCGGTCCAAAGGCCAGCGCCTCCATGCTGCGGCCCGCCAACACCTCGATCGGCAGACAGCCCTCGAAGAAGCGCTCGGCCTCCGGGTCGGTCTCGAAGGAGCGCAGCTCGATGCGCCCAGCCTCTCGCACCGCCCCGACAAAGGCCTCGTACTGCGCCCGGTCCAATGGACAGTTGATGTAATCCCCCTCCGATTGTCCGCTGTCGCGGTCGTAGCGGCTCTGCCGCCAGGCTGGCGGCATGGCGATGCTTTCCAGGGTGACGATGGGCGCCAGCGCATCGTAGAAGTAAAGCTGCGCCTGGCCGGCGAAGCGGCCGATCTGCCCGGCCAGGCTGCTTGAGGTCAGAGGGCCGGTGGCCAGAATCGTCAGGCCATCCGGTATCTCCTCTATCTCCTTGCGCAGCACATGGATGCGTGGATGAGTGGTTACAGCCTGGGTGACGGCCTGCGAAAAGCCCTCCCGATCCACCGCCAGCGCGCCGCCGGCTGGCAGCGCATGGGCGTCGGCGCAGGCGATCACCAGCGAGCCCAACCGGCGCATCTCCTCCTTGAGCAGACCTAGCGCCCTGTCCAGCCGCGTCGATCCCAGGCTGTTGCTGCACACCAGCTCAGCAAACTGATCGGTGACGTGAGCCGGCGTCTGTCGCACCGGACGCATCTCGACCAGTTGTACTTCCAGGCCGCGCTGGGCCAGTTGCCAGGCTGCTTCACAGCCGGCTAAGCCAGCGCCCACAATCGTTACATCGCTCATTTCTGACGCCTCAGATCAAGAAATTCATGCTAAATTACTATGCGAACAGCCAAGTAACCTTAAATCGACTGGATTTCGCCCACAAATGGCGCTAAATCAACCGCTGTGACCGGCCCCTGGCGCAGGATGCGCGCAGGTGCGACCGTCAGGTCGAGCACAGTCGAGGGTACGCCGCCAGGACAAGCGCCGCCGTCGATAATGGCATCGATTCGCCCGGCAAGCTGAGCCATGACCTCCCCGGCCGTCAGCGGACTGGCATGGCCAGAGCGGTTGGCGCTGGTCACGGCCAACGGCTGCCCGGCCAACCCGAAGAGGCGCAGCGCCACAGGATGGCCGGGCACACGCACGGCCACGGTCTGGCTGCCGGCGGTGACGATGTCTGGCACCTCAGGCCCGCAGGGCAGCACCAGCGTCAACGGCCCCGGCCAGAAGCGACCGCCCAGCAGATGCACCTGGGCCGATGGCTCGACCCCCAGCAGCGCGGCCTGCTCCAGGTTAGCCAACAGCACCGGGATGGCCTTCTCCGCTGGCCGGGCCTTAGCCCAATAGATGCGGGCCACACTGGCCGGGTTCCAGACCAGAGCGCCCAAGCCGTAGACTGTATCGGTTGGAAACGCCACCAGGCCGCCCGCCTGCAAGATGGACGCGGCATGCTCCAGAGCGCCAGGCGATTGCCCGTCGAGAAGCAGGGTATGAACAGTGTCTGCTTGGTTGGTGATCGGCTCCATTGCGAATACCGGCAGGCTTGGCGGCTGCCCGCAGAGTTGAATAGATGCTGACAACAAGCGAGCAGCGCCAGGCGCTGCTCGCTGCAAAGGCAACCAGCGCGTCGGGACGCCTCAGGTTTGGATGCGAACGATACGCTCGCGAAAAGCGTAGTCGGTCAAGACCTCAATCAGGGCCTCAGGAAAACAGCGACGAGCCATCTCGCCCACCGCGCCGCCCTGACTGGCGCCGATCTCCAACAAAACGACGCCGCCGGACTTGAGGTAGGGAGGCGCCTGCTCCAGCAGACTACGGATGAAATCCAGACCATCCGCGCCGCCCAAAAGCGCCTGCGCCGGCTCGTAGTTGACGATGCCTGGGGCCAAGTCACGCCACTCATGGGCGGCCACGTAGGGCAGGTTGGCGACTATCACATCGACCGCCTCTGGCAGCGGAGCCAGCAGGTCGCCTGACAGGAACTGGATGCGGCTCTCCAGTCCATGGCGTCGGGCGTTGGCCTGCGCCACCTCCAACGCGTCCTGCGAGATATCCACGGCGTAGATAAAGGTGGCGTCGGTGTTGGCAGCCACAGCCACGCTGACCGCCCCACTGCCCGTACCGATGTCGGCCACGAGAAAACGGCCGGCCGGCTTGCTGCCGTTGCGACCGTTGGAGCGCAGCGGGTCATACTGCAAAGCCACATCCAGCACCATATCTACCAGCAGTTCGGTCTCAGGGCGCGGAATCAAAACCCGCTGATCGACGATGAAGTCGAGCCCATAGAAAGCCCTCTCGCCCACCAGATAGGCCACAGGCTCATGCTGGCAGCGCCGTACTACCAGCCGCTCAAGACATTGACGCTCGTCCTCGGTCAGCAGACGATCGGGGTGAGCGTAGAGTTGGGCGCGGGTGCAGCCCAGCACGTAGCCCAACAGTACCTCGCTGTCCAGCTTGGGCGAGTCGACGCTGTTGCTGGTAAGGCGCTGTGTGACTGCAACCAGCGCCAGCCCTGCTGTGATATTGTCGGCAAGGTGCCAGTGGAAGGTTTGAAGCGACTGGGCAACTGGCGCCTGGTTGCGAGATCGATCATGCGGCCCGTTCCCAACGAGCCAATCTTTGCTTTTCACTGGCTGGCTTCGCTCCTTTGCGAGTTCAGGCATCATTGCTCGGTTCCGTGCCTTTCAGTTTCAGTCGGTGTCATGTATCCCCCAAACGAGCCATCTTCTCTGCTTGTTCCGCTGCCGTCAGCGCCTCGATCAATTCGTCCAGATCCCCTTCCAATACGCTGTCCAGGCGATGGAGGGTGAGACCGATGCGGTGATCGGTGACGCGGTTCTGAGGAAAGTTGTAGGTGCGCACCTTTTCGCTGCGCTCGCCAGAGCCGACCTGGCTGCGCCGCGCCTCAGTCTGTTCCTCCAACTGACGCTCCATCTCCATGGCATAGAGCCGCGCACGCAGGATCTGCAACGCCCGCGCCCGGTTCTGAAGCTGCGACTTTTCGTCCTGGCATGAGACCACCAGCCCTGTTGGCAGATGGGTCAGGCGCACAGCCGAGTCGGTGGTGTTGACGCTCTGGCCGCCCGGCCCGCCGGCGCGGAAGACGTCGATGCGGATCTCGTTCGGGCTGATCTCCACCTCGACCTCACTCATCTCAGGCAGCACGGCCACGGTGGCCGTCGAGGTGTGGATTCTGCCCTGCGATTCGGTGACCGGCACGCGCTGCACGCGGTGTACGCCGCTCTCGTGTTTGAGGCGGGAATAGGCTCGCTGGCCGCGCACCGAGAAGATCACTTCCTTGAAACCGCCCACGCCGGTTTCACTCTGGCTGAGCAGATCGACCTTGTAGCGCTGCGCCTCGGCCCAACGGGCGTACATGCGATACAGATCGGCCGCGAACAAGCCGGCCTCGTCGCCGCCTGTGCCGGCCCGAATCTCGACGATCACGTTTTTGTCATCGGCCGGATCTGAGGGCAACAGCATGACCTGCAAGGTCTGCTGTAAAGTCTCGACCGTCTCCTGCAACCTCTCAATCTCTTCGCGCGCCATCTCGGCCAGATCAGGGTCCTGGCCTTCCTCAGCCAACATGGCGCGGGCTTCCTGCATCTCTCGCTCTGCCGTCTTGAAGCTGCGGTAGGTCTCCACCAACGACTCCAAATCCGAACGTTCCTTGGCCAGCTTAGCCATCACTTCATAGTCGGTGGAAGTGGAAGAGTCCGCCATCAAGTCGGCGATTTCATCGTACCGTTTTTCTACATTGATCAAGCTTTCAAACATATTTTGCCATTCTCTGTTGCTTGTTATCAGGCGAATGCGCCCAATCGAAAAAGCTAGCGGCTGCCGTCGCCAGGCATCCGCTTGGGTAAGATTGTATCACAGACTCGCAGGAAACGGGAATACTGCTGCTCTGCGCTTGCACTACGGCTGGGGAGCGTTTTGCATGCGCGGGAACAGATTGGCCATCTGAGCGCGCGCCATAACGGTTAGTTCCGCGTTGCCGGCCGCATCCGCCAAATCCGACGCCTGCTGATAAGCGCTGAGAGCCTCCTGGTACCTGCCCTCAATCTCCAGCGCGCCGCCCAGCACCAGGTATGCGCGGGCCGAGGCAGGGTCGAGGGTGATGGCCGCCTGCAGATCGTCGATGGCCCTACCGACCTGCTGGACGCGCAGATAGGACTGGCCGCGCTCGGTGAAGAACTGCGCTTCGTCCCCGTTCAGCAGACTGCGGGCCTGTTGCCAGGATTGCTCTGCTGCAGCCAGGTCGCCCTGCACATCGGCCACCACCCCATGAAGGATCAACAGACTGGCATTGGTGGGATCGATCGCGATGGCCTGGCTCAACGCCTGATAGCTTTCCGCCAAATCGCCATTGGCCAGCGCAGTTTCTGCCCGCAACTGCAAGCGGTAAGACTGGCGCACCACCGGATCCACAGGAAAGAGCCGCGGCAGAGCAATGACGACTAACGCAACGATGGCTAGCACTGCCAGCATCACGCCCCCGATCCGCCGCTGCCTGCGTCGCCGCCGCGCGGTCACTCGCTGATCGATCCACCACCACCAACGGTCTGGATCGGGATTGGCAGCCTGGCGGGCCGCGGCCAGGCTAGGGCCTCCCTGCCAGGCCCGCAATACCCGCACGCCGCGGGCCTCCATGCGTTCTTGCAGGCTCTGCCAGCGCGCCTCTTCGGCCCGTATGTCGCCGCCTGTAGCCTGTAGCTGCGGCAGCAGTTCGCTGATCTGATCGAGCCGGCTGTACAACCCGACTGCACTGGCCTGGTCTGTCAGGTTGATCAGACGCTCCTCGCTCTGTGACAATAGCTGGCGCAGGTCATCCGCAGGGGTGACCCGCCCGGTTTGGGGCGCAACAGCCATCAATGGCTCCTTCGCGTTACTCAGGGTTCTCTACGGCTGCCAGCACAGGATCGAGAGTGATCTCGCCGAACAGCTCGCTCTGGTAGGCATGCAATCGGCCGCGTTTGATCATCTCCAGCACCGCCCACAGGCTGACGACGATGTCGATCCGACCGCCGGCCTTGCCGACGACGCGCTGAAACGACACCTGCCGGCCCTCACGCATAAGCTGCTCGATCCATTCGATCTTCTCGCGCACAGTGACTTGGCGCGCCGTTACCAGCGCGCCCACTGGCTGCAACTCTTCCTCCCGCTCCAGCAAGCGCTGAAAAGCCGAGAGGAGGTCGTCCAGGCTGATGGCCTCCCAGTCAATGCGAGTTTCCATGGGCGGCGGCGGCGCAACGCGCACATAGCAATGACGCCCCTGATCCTCCAGTTGCTTGAGGAACGCAGCCGCCTGCTTGAACTTCTTGTACTCACGCAGACGCCTGGCCAGCAACTCGGCCGGATCGACTTCGTCGTCATCATCGATGGCTGGCGGCTTGGGCAGCAAGAGCCGTGACTTGATCAGCAGCAACTTGGCGGCCACCACCAGGAAATCGGCGATGACATCCGCCTGCACCTGGCCAATAGCCTGCAAGTGCTCGATGAACTGGTCAGCCACCAACGCCAGAGAGATCGCCGTGATGTCCAGCTCGTTCTTCTGGATCAGGTGAAGCAGCAGGTCCAGTGGGCCCTCGAAAAGGGGCAGGCGCACCAGATACGTATCCGTTTGGGAGATAGCGTCGCCCGACGCCGGTGAGGAAGGGAATGTCAACTGGGGCACTCAACTATCTAGAATGTCAGGAAACGCTGGCCATTGGCTGCCATCTCGTCCAGGATCCGTTTGGTGTCAGCAAAGTCAACGCCAGCGACGCGCTCGACCTTGCTGCCGGCCGCGCGCAGCGCTTGCTC
>JAAEKA010000706.1 GCA_014155705.1 Anaerolineae bacterium clx_CAG2
CACCTCTGTCCAGTCATTCTCCGACGGCACGCGTGATATCGGCTCGTGGCCCACCACCGTCTTGCTCAGCGGATCCGCGCCGTCGAGATGGATGTTGCCGCCGCGGCTGTAGTAGGTGCCATCGGTGCTGTCGATCTTCCACTGCACAGTGGATTGCCCGGAGGTCTCCTGGGGCGCCTGGCTGCTGCCGGTCTGGAACCAGATGTACTTCCAAACCCGGATCAGGTCGTTGACGATCCAGAAGGCGCGGCGGTTGTTGTTGGTGTTGGTGGTGTTACACGAGCCGATATCACGCGTGCCGTCGGAGAATGACTGGACAGAGGTGGTGAAGGCAAAGGCGTTGCCAGTGGAGCCGCTGGGTCCCGACTCGGGATTGACCGTCACCAGGATGTCATTGTAAGGGTTGAAATTGGTGTAGGAGAGGGAGCGGCTGCGCACGCCCGCGCCGCCGGGGTTGGTGAAGGGGCCGCAGGTGTAGTAGCCGGCCGCGTCGGTGTAGCACCAGGCCAGGTGGTTGCTGTTGTCGCCGCGCACAATCTCGACGATCATCTGCTCCGAGTCCAGCGCGCCCTCGCGGTTGTAAAAACGCCAACGACCGGTGATGGTCAGCAGCCCTTCAGGAGTTTCGACCGGGTTGATAGCCGGCTCTGCGCCCTTCTCGTGCGCATCTACGGCTGGCGGCGCATCGTCAGGCGCGCCGCTGGCCGGCGGCGCGGGATAGGCCGCCAACTGGCTGACCACCCCACCCTGACCAGGGCTTTCCACCTCGCCCAGCGGGTCGTGCTCTTCCGGCGGCGTTGGGGCAAACCCATCCAGGGTCTGTTCGGCGTCTATCGACAGATAGATGGCGTCCAGGTCGCCCCATGTATCCAGATCTTCGGTGACGCGCAACGCTCGGCAGCGAATAGCCGTGTCGCCGCGGTCTTTGAAGGCCACTGTCGCAGCCAGCGTCACCGGCTGGCCCGCCACCAGGTCGCCCGGCCAACTCAGCGCGCCGCCCAGCAGCTCGACGTTGGCCGGCAGCTCGATGGCAGCCCGCGTGCCAGGAGCGTCGTAGGCGGCGCTCACCACGCAGGTCAAGGTGGCCGTCTCACCCAGCAGCGCCAGCCGGTCGATGCTCAGATCGACCTGGATTGGCGTTGCCGGCTCGGTCAACGCGTCAGCCGGCGGCGCGGACGGCGCGGCCTCGGCGACTGTAGCCGGCTTAAAAGCGATGCCAGGCAGTGCGCTGCCCAACAGAATGACGAGCATGGCTGCGCTCAGCCAGATTTTGTGCGGTTGTGTCTCGCGAAACATGAGTCGAACCTCCTCGTTGCTCAAAACTTGCCTTTATCACTCAAGCTGATACCTTCAAGAATGGGTCTTACTCAGTTAAACGCAAGATCGCGCCAAAATTAGGCGCATTGAAAAAGATACACTTTGGCAGCTCCCCCGGCGCCAAGAACCATGACATTCTGGCCTACACTGCCCCCAACCCCACCTGCGCCCACTGCATCGTGTACAGTTTGTAGTAGCGCCCGCGCTGCGCCAGCAGCTCGCTGTGCGTGCCCTGCTCGACGATTTCGCCGTGATCCATGACCACGATCTGATCGGCGTCGACGATGGTGCTCAGCCGGTGGGCGATGACGAAGCTGGTGCGGCCGCGCATCAGTACGTCCAACCCCTGCTCGATCAGCTTCTCGGTGGTGGTGTCCACGCTGCTGGTGGCCTCGTCCAGAATCAGGATGCGCGGGTCGGCCAGCAGGGCGCGGGCGAACGAGACCAACTGGCGCTGCCCCACGCTGAGGTTGACGCCGTTCTCCCCCACCTGAGTGGCGTAGCTCTCGGGCATGCGCTCGATGAACAGGTGCGCGCCGACGGCCCGGGCCGCGTCCATCACCTGCTCGTCGCTGGCGCCCAACCGGCCATAGCGGATGTTGTCGGCCACACTGCCGGCGAAAAGAAAGGTGTCCTGCAGGACGATGCCGAGCTGTGAGCGCAGGCTGGCCTGGGTCACGGCGCGCACATCGTAGCCGTCGATCAGCACGGCGCCCCCGGTGACGTCGAAGAAGCGGGCCAGCAGGCGAATCACTGTGCTCTTGCCCGCGCCGGTCTCGCCCACCAGGGCGATGCGTTGTCCCGGCTGGGCGTGCAAGCTGACGTCCCTGAGCACAGGCTCGCTGTCTTTGTAGTGAAAGCTGACGTGCTCGAAGCGGACCTGGCCGGCGATAGGGGGCAGGACCACCGCATCCGGCGCGTCCCGCAGGTCGGGCTCCGTGTCCAGCAGGGCAAAGAGCCGCTCGGAGGCGGCCATCGTAGCCTGGAAGGTGTTGTAGCGCTGGGCCAGGTCACGGATGGGATCGAAGAAGCGCTCCACGTAGAGTACAAAGGCCACCAGCACGCCGGCCGTCAGCGCATCGCCCAGCACCAGCCAGCCGCCAACCCCCACCACCAGAGCCGTCGCCAGCGAGCCGATGAAGTCCACGCCCGGGAAAAAGAGCGCGGTCAGCCGCGCCGCGCCGACGTTGGCGTCGAAAAAGGAGCGGTTCAGGTCGTCGAAGTGGTGGTAGTTGACCTGCTCGCGCGTGAAGCTCTGGGTGACGCGGATGCCCGAAATCGACTCGTTGAGGTAGCCATTGATCAGCGACAGGCGCAAGCGGGTGGCGCGGTAGGCGTCGCGCACCCGCAGTCGCCAGAAGTTGGTCAGCAGGATCATCAGCGGCATCACGGCCAGCGCGATCAGGCTTAACTGCCAGCTCAGAGTGAACATGGCGATGGCGATGCCGGCCAACAGAAAGATGGCGCGCGCCAGCCCGGTGATGGTCCATGTGATGAACTCCTGCAATACTCCCACGTCACCGATCAGCCGGCTCATCATGCGGCCGACGCTGAAGTTGTTGTGAAAGGTCAGCGTCAGGTGGTGCAGGTGGCGGAAGAGCGCGCTGCGTACGTCGGCCACCACCTGGGTGCCCACGTAGGCCATCAGGCCGATGCGGTAGCGGTTGGTCAGCCACTCGACCAGCGCAGCAGCCAGGAAGAGCATGGTCCACCAGCGCAGGGCGTCTGCATCGCCGGCAGTGATCCCCTGGTCGATGGCCTGGCCGATAATCCAGGGGCTGGCCACGCTCATCAGCGATGAGATGATCATGAAGATCACGGCGATGATGGTGCGACGTTTGTAGGGCGCCAGGAAACCGGCCAGTCGGCTGACCAACCGGTTGTCGTAGATTTTGCCGAACACATCGTCGTCTTCCTGATCAGGCATCAACACCTGGATGCGCGCCTCGCGTTGCTGTTGCGCCGCCTTCGTCTCAGGTGTCGGCACCCCCAGCGACTCGCGCAGGGAGATGTGGTGGCTGTTGCGTTGGTTGGTATAGATCATGGGCATTGCACTGCTCACCGATCGCCTGCTAAAAACTGCTCCTGGTCGCGCAGTTGCAGGTCGTAGATCTGGCGGTAGAGGCCAGCCTGGGCCAGCAGCTCGTCGTGGCGGCCGCGTTGGACGACACGACCCTGCTCCAGTACCAGGATCTGGTCAGCATGTTTGAGCGTCAACAGCCGTTGGGCGATGACGAAAGTGGTACGGCCTTGCATTAGCGTCTGCAGGGCCTGCTGGATGATGTGCTCGGTCTCGGTGTCTACGCTGCTGGTGGAGTCGTCCAGAATCAGGATGCGCGGGTCGTAGAGCAGGGCGCGAGCGATGGCGACGCGCTGCTTCTGGCCGCCGCTGAGGGTTACGCCCCGCTCGCCCACGCGTGTCTCGTAGCCGTTGGGAAAGCCCTCGATGAACTCATGGGCGTTGGCGGCCTGGGCCGCCCGCACAATGTCATCCAGGCTGGCATCGGGCCGGCCATAGGCGATGTTCTCGGCGATGGAGGCGCTGAAGAGGAAGGGCTCTTGCAGCACAATGCCGATCTGGCCGCGCAGGCTGTTCAGCGTGAGGTCGCGCACGTCCACCCCATCCACCAACACGCGACCCTGTATCGGGTCGTAGAAGCGCGGCACCAGGTTGATGATCGACGACTTGCCGGAGCCAGTAGGGCCCATCAGCGCCACCACCTGGCCTGGCTGTGCAGTGAAGCTGATGTCCTGCAGCACATTGAGGCCATCGCGGTAGCCGAAGCTAACGTCCTCGAAGCTCACCTGCCCGCGCGGCTGCGCCAGCAGTTGAGCGTTGGGCTTCTCGGCCACTGTGTTAGGGGTATCCATAATTTCGAACACCCGGCTGGCGCTGGCGTCGGCTGTGGCGGCCATGTTGACCAAAAAGCCCAGCCGCTGCGCTGGCCCGTTGAGCATCAACACGTAGGAGATCATGGCGAAGAGCACGCCGACCGTGATCGTGCCGTCCAGCGCCATCGGCCCGCCAAAGAAGAGCAGCAGGAAATTGCTGAGGGCGATCAGGAAGGTGAAGAAAGGCCAGTTGTTGCCCCAGAGTCGAATCAAGCCCTCACGCAGGCGGAACCAAATACTGTTATCGCGGTCGAACTTCTCGAACTCGTAGGGTTCGCGGGCGAAAGCCTTGACCACACGTATGCCGGTGAGGCTCTCCTGCATGGTGGTGGAGAGCACACCGAGCTGGTCCTGCACATGGCGTGACTGTGGCCGCACGGTCATGCCGAAGCGCACCGTGGCAACCAGCAGGACGGGCAGGGGGATCAGGGCCAGCAGCGCCAGCCGCGGGTCCATGAGGAACATGGCGGCGATCACGCCCACCATCAGCAGCACCGTGGAGAGCAGTTCCATCAGGCCGATACCCACGAAGCGTTCGGTTTCGGTGATATCGCCCGTGGCGCGGCTCATCAGGTCGCCGGTGTGAGCCTGGTCGTGGAAGGCGAAGGGCAGGTGTTGCAGGCTGGCATAAAGGTCGTTGCGCAAATCATAGGCCGCGCGGTAGGACAGCCACTCGCCGAAATAGCGCTGCACGAAGCCCGCCACTCCGCGCACCAGCGCCACAGCCAGGATCACGCCGGCCGCTGCGAACAGCGCTGTGGCATCCTGCTGCTCCAGCCCCTGATCGATGGCCTGCCTGAGGAGCTGCGGGATCAGCAAATTGAGCAGCGTGGCAAACACCATGGCTGCGTAGGCCGCGCCTATCTGGGGCCAATACGGCCGCAGATAGCGCACCAACCGTTGATAGATCTCCAATCGGGCCATTACAAGACTCCGGTAACAGGCAACGACAGGCCATCCAGGCGCCCACCGGCCTCGCTAGTTCCTGACTGATGCTGAGACACACCCCACACAGCTAAGATGGACATCAAACTTTACAGGCGTCAAAACATGGGCAGTCTAGCACGCTTTGCAATACAGGTCAAACAGTGCAAGGTCAACACTTGCTGGAAACGTTCGCTATACTCTCGTGCATACTGGCGCAATCTTGCATCCAAGGGTATACTTTCAGCATCGATCCAGCCCATCTGCTTGCCAATTCCCTTCAGTTTCCACGAGTTCTCTCGAACTCCCATCTCTCACCGGAGGACACCCATGTTCGACTTCATTACTGACGAACACCGCATGATCCAGGATGCGGCGCGCGAGTTCGCCCAGAAGGAGATCGCGCCCATTGCCGCTCATTTCGACGAGACCGGCGAGTTTCCGCTCGACACCGTGCGCAAGATGGGAGCGCTGGGCTTCATGGGCATCGAGGTGCCGGAAGCCTATGGCGGCGCAGGTATGGACACCCTGTCCTACGTCCTCGCACTGGAAGAAATCTGCAAGGTCTGCGCCAGCCACGGCGTGATCATGTCGGTCAACAATTCCCTCTTCGCCCACGGCCTGGTCAAGTATGGCACGGAAGAGCAGAAGCAGCAATATCTGGCGCCGGTGGCCAGCGGCCAGAAGATCGGTGCCTATAGCCTGACCGAGCCCATGAGCGGCTCCGACGCGGGCACCATGCGCACCCGCGCTGTGCGCAGCGCTGACGGCGCGCACTACATTCTCAACGGCCGCAAGTCGTGGGTAACATCCGCTCCCTACGCCGACACGATCGTGGTGTTCATGATGACCGAGCCGGAGAAGAAGCACAAGGGTGTGACCGCTTTCATCATCGAGACGGACCAGCCCGGCTTTGCGCGCGGCAAGAAGGAGCCTAAACTGGGCATCCGCGCCAGCGCCACCAGCGAGATCCTCTTTGAGGATTTCCGTTGCCCGGTGGAGAACCGGCTGGGCGCGGAAGGCGAGGGCTTCAAGATCGCCATGACTGTGCTGGACGCCGGCCGCATCGGCATCGCCAGTCAGGCTCTGGGCATTGCGGAGGCCTGTCTGGAGGCCAGCATTGCCTACGCCAGGGAGCGGGTAGCCTTCGGCCAGCCCATTGGCCAGTTCCAGATGATCCAGCAGAAGCTGGCCGACATGAAATGCCGCGTCGAGGCCAGCCGGCTGCTGATCTACCAGGCGGCGCTGGCCAAGATGGCGTCGGCGACTACCGGACAGCGCTACACGCTGGAGGCCAGCATGGCGAAGCTCTTTGCCAGCGACACGGCCAACTATTGCGCCACCGAGGCGGTGCAGATTCACGGCGGCATGGGGTACAGCCAGGAACTGCCGCTGGAGCGCTACTTCCGCGACGCCAAGATCACGCAGATCTACGAGGGTACCAGCGAGATCCAGCGCATGGTCATTGCGCGCAACCTGACCGGGCTGTAGCACAATCCGCCGGATTGTCCGGTTGCAATCCGGCGGATTGCATTACGATGGGTAGGAACGTCTATTCATTGGCTGGGAAGGGTTTACCGATTACCGTTGACTCTCCCCTCCTGCCGCTCCGCCCATGCCAGGACGACCAGCACAACTATCCCCAGTCCCAGCAATGCCAACAGCTTGAAGATGCGAGGGCCAATGCTCAAGGCCAGCAGGCCAAAGGCCGCGCAGAAGGCATAGTAGCCCAGCACGATCTGGCGCTGGCCCAGGCCCAGGTCCAACAGCCGGAAGTGCAGGTGGTCGCGGCCGCCGGACCCCGGCGACACGCCGCGCCGCCGCCGCCGCCAAATCAGCCAGGCCACATCCAGGATCGGCAGGCCCAGCACCAGCAGGACCGTGGCCATGCGTGCGCCGCCGATGATGCCCAGCGCAGCCACGGCAAAGCCCAGGAAATAGGAGCCGCTGCTGCCCATAAAGATGCGGGCCGGGCTGAAGTTCCAGGGCAGGAAACCCAGCGTCGCGCCCAGCAGCGCCAGCGGCAGAACGGCCACCGAGAGTTGCGGCGGATCGGCGCGCCATAGCATGTGTCCCACCAACACCGCCGCCAGAATCGCCGTCACTCCGGCTGCCAACCCATCCAACCCATCCAGCCAGTTGAGGGTGTTCATCGCCCCCAGGAACCAGAAGGTGGTTAGCGCCCAGACGACGAGGTCAGGGAAGATGATCTGGTCGTCGGCGAAAGGATTGTTGACCCGCTCGATGAAGATCAGTGTGGCAATGGCGATGGCCGAACAGGCGAGTTGCGCTGTGATCTGCCCGCGCCAGCTCAACTCGCGCTTGTCGTCCAGCAGACCCAGACCGAAGGCGACCGTGCTGCCTAGCAGCAGGCCGGCCAGGCGGGTGGCCTCGTTGGGGTCGGTGGAGGATGGCAGCCAGCGGGGGAAGAACAAAAACGCCAGCAACAGCGTGCCGGTGAAAGCGCCGAACAGCGCCATGCCGCCCGTGCGGGGAATCTCGCCCCGATGGGCGCGGCGACCCCCGGGACGGTCCACCAGACCCCAACGGCGTCCCAGCCGGCCGGCCAGCGGCGTCAGCGCCGCAGCTAGCAGTACGGCAACGGCAAAAATGGCCAGGTAGGTGGGGACCGGGAGGGTGTTCACGATCAAGATTATACCATAGCCCCTGGGCGTTGCTCACATCGGATCCGTGATCTGACGACTTGCTGCCAACAAGAGCTCACGCGCGGCGACGGAAGTTGTTGCCAACGTCTGGCTATGTTATCATCTTCAGGCTATGCCTGACTTCGCACTGGTCTCCACCCGCGACAACTCCTTGCCTGACAACACCTGGGACGCCTTCGTTGCCAGTCACCCGGACGGTCATCTCTTGCAGACCAGTCCCTGGGCCGCGCTCAAGGCGCGCGTTGGCTGGCAGGCCGAGCGAGTGGCGCTACAGCACAAGGGGCGCGTCGTGGCCGGCGCGCAGGCGCTGGTGCGCCGCCTGCCTTGGGGGCAGACGCTGGTCTATGTGCCCAAGGGACCGCTGGCGGATTGGCGCAACGCAGCCCAGGTGCGCGAGCTGTTGGCTGCGCTGCGCGAGGGGGTCGCTCCCCACCGGCCGGCGCTGCTCAAGCTGGAGCCAGATCTGCCCGACTCGCCCCAGCTTGACTTGATCTTTGCCAGCTACGGCCTGCGCCGCGGTCATCCGGTGCAGCCGCGCAGCACCATTCACCTGGACCTGACGACGGGGACCGAGGCGGTGTTGGCCGGTATGAAGCAGAAGTGGCGCTACAACGTGCGTCTGGCTGAGCGCAAGGCCGTGACGGTGCGGCCCATGACCGCGGAAGACCTGCCCGCGTGGCACAGCATGAACGCGGAGACTGGCCAGCGGGACGGCTTCGGCGTCCATCAGCCGGGCTACTACGCGGCCGCTTTCGAGTTGTTCCCCTCCGATCAGGCCCACTGGCTGCTGGCCGAGTTCGAGGACCAGCCATTGGCCGCAATTGCTGTCTTCGCCGTGGGCAGCAAAAGCTGGTACATGTGGGGCGCCAGCAGCAGCCTGGAGCGGCAGCGCATGCCCAACCATGCCCTGCAGTGGGCCGGCGCCACGTGGGCGGCCGGGCGCGGCTGCGCCAGCTACGACCTGTGGGGCATTCCCGACGAGGTGGGGGCCGACCCTGCGGCCTACAGCGAGGACTTCGCCGGACAGCGGGGCGGCCTGTGGGGCGTTTATCGCTTCAAACAAGGCTTCGGCGGCCAGATCGTGCGCTATACCGGCTGCTGGGATCTGCCCATGTCGGCAGTGGGGCAGCGCGTGTACTATCTGGCGCGACGGCTGCGCGGGGAAGGGTGACCCGGTGATTGGGTGACTCGGCGATTGGCGAATTGATAGCGGGGGCCGGTTGTCTGGTGCAGGTGAGTGTGCGGGTTGCTGAACAGTTCCTTGGGATACCAAGGTTGCTCCGTTGCGATACTTTGTGATTTGACTAGAACGATTGTTCGTGGTAGAATTGCGAACAGATATTCTAAATCAACGCAATCAATCGACCGCTCGCCGATGAGTGATAACCTATTACCGTCCCCGGAGGCACGCCATGAAACTCTCAGACCGCCAGCAGCGCATGTACGACTTCATCCGCTCCTTCGCCG
>JAAEKA010000707.1 GCA_014155705.1 Anaerolineae bacterium clx_CAG2
TGGCGTCGGGCGAGGCGATGATCACGGCGTCCACGCGTTCGTCGTGGATCAACGCCCTGGGATCGCTCAGCACCTCTGGCGACCCACAACGGGCCGCGGCCTGTTGGGCACGCCCAGCGTCCAGATCGTAGATGGCCGCCACATGAGCGCCGGCGACGTATTGGTGCAAGTTGACGGCGTGGCGTGCGCCCATCCCTCCTGCGCCGATGATGCCAACGGCGATTGAACTGCAGCCGGGCATGGTGTTACCTCACGGTAGGGGCATGAATGCCGCATTCATGCCCCTACTGGTGTTATTTGATGAAATCGGCGACGTTGTCCTGGGAGACGACCTCGACGCCGGTGTTGACGAAGGCTTCGACCGCTCCGCCGCGGGCGACCTGGGCGGCGGTGAGGGTGCCGAGCTCGCCGATCTTGCCGGCGAACTGGGTGATGGAGCCGGCCAGCACGCCGTCCTGGATGGCCTGCAAGGCGTCAGGCGAGGCGTCGAAGCCGACGATGACCAGGGTCTTGCCGGCAGCCTTGGCAGCGTTGGCCGCGCCCAGCGCCATCTCGTGCAGCGCGTCCAGCACCGTGGTGCCGGGCTTCAAC
>JAAEKA010000708.1 GCA_014155705.1 Anaerolineae bacterium clx_CAG2
GATTGCTTTCTGGATGCCTCTGGCGCTGATTATACCAATGAATGTGGCTGCGATGGCGCAGTTCCTCGATTTGAGCAAATTCGGCTTTCCATATTCCAGTCAACGGTTCTACGACATAGCCCTTATTGTAATAGTCCATCCTGACTGCCACCCAATCCACCCAGAAGAACACACGAAATTGTCTGTAATCATTGCCCCACGGACCGTAACTCAGAGCATCCTTGAGGTTGAATGTTACTGTAAATCTCGGTTCCATGCTATAGCGCGATGCAAGAAAGAAAGGTGTGTCTTGGCATTTGAGATCGGCAAGTTGATCCCCGTGGACGAGATCTGGTACTGCGGGATTCTTTTCCTTCTCTGGGTTGAGCACAACATCCAATGACGCTCCGTACCTCTGAACAAACACAGCCTCCCTGGTTGTTCCATGGTCAAACCATGCAGCGCGGTTCTGGAGGTCAACATGGTCGACTGGTTTTCCGGTGGCGTCAAAGAGTTGATAAGTCATCGGGATTGCGGCTCCGGGGATGGTAAGACCGACTGACAGAGCAAGCTGCCAGCCTTTCTGATCGCCAGAAACCAGGGCATTCGGTTTCCCAAAACCCTGGCGAGTGGCAAGTTGCCTCGAAGATTCAGGCTTATGCATTGTAGTCAGCAAACGTTAATATAACAAAAGATGGTATCAGTGCTGTGAGCACAGAGGTTCTTTCAACCCAAGTTTTTCCATACCACTACCAGTTCTCATTCCCTTCTTGCTTCCTCCTACTCTCTACCTCCCTCACGCCTCCGGTATGCCGGTATGCAAAGATGGGGATTGACATCTATTCACTATCCTGTTATAATATAGAAAATATGAGTAATCCGTACCCCGAAGGAAACCAACCCCCACCAAGGAGCACACAACCATGCCATGCGACAAACTGGCCGTCCAGACGGCCACCATCGCCGAGAACGTAGC
>JAAEKA010000709.1 GCA_014155705.1 Anaerolineae bacterium clx_CAG2
GACCGTGCAGCCGCGCGCTTTGGCCATGCCGGCCATGGTGAAGGCCGCCGTGCGCATCCGGAGGAGACACATCTTGCTCAGATAGTTGAAGTTGTCCTCGGTCACCGGCTCACGCAGGGCCACGCGCGCCAGGTGGGCCAGCGCCCAATGCGTTCCCACCAGGGGATGACCGGCGAAGGGAATCTCGGTGGTCGGGGTGAAGATGCGCACTCTGAAGTCCGCGCCGGGCGTTTCGGGCGGCAGCACGAAAGTTGTCTCAGATGTGTTGCACTCCAGCGCCAGTTGCTGCATCTGTTCGCCCGTCAGCCCCGATGCGTCAGGGAACACCGCCAACGGATTGCCGCCAAAGGGTATATCTGTGAACACATCGACCTGCAAGAACTGGTAGCGTGGCATTGGCTTTCTCTTGACCTCAACTGCTTCCGCCGGATCACGAATCCGGTAGGAGCGACAAAGCGCGCCGGCCGATCACCGCTTACTCATCCGCGCTGATCGCATCCAAAACACTGCCCAGCACCGCCAGCCGGGCGCGCGGGCTGATCCCGGCCGAGCGCATGCGAACAAGCAGCCAGCGGCACAGGGTGTCCAGCGTGGCGTCAGGCAGCGGCGCTAACACCTGGCGAGCGACGTCGTCATCGACCGGAGCGAAGGCGCCGGCCAGCCGGGGCCAGCCGCTCGATCCCGGCCCGGTCCAGCAAACGACGCTCACCGGTATCGGTCAACTCCCGCGGCGCGCCCTCGCCTGAATCCAGCAGCGCAACGGCCCGTTCCAGGGCCGCGCCCAGGTCGGGGAAACGTTCTTTGCGGGCTGGCCCGCCGCTGGCGCTGGCGGACAGAAAGAATTCCATGGCTGTTTTGTACCTTTGCGGCTGTTGCACGAGCGGGCTCGGTCAGGAGACCGGCCCGAGCAGGCTGTTTTGTACCCCGATCGGGCTGTTGCGCCGTTCGTAGGCCTCATC
>JAAEKA010000071.1 GCA_014155705.1 Anaerolineae bacterium clx_CAG2
ATAGCGCCCGCTGACTACACCGCCTGGCTCGAAACTGACCAGGAAGTCCACCGTGCGGTCCAGGAAGTAGCGGTCATGGCTGGCCACCACCAGGCAGCCCTTGAAGTGGTCGAGAAACTCCTCCAGCACGGCCAGGGTCTGGATGTCTAGGTCGTTTGTCGGCTCGTCCAGCAACAGTACGTTGGGCTGATGAATCAGGGTCTTGAGCAGATAGAGCCGGCGTCGTTCGCCGCCGCTCAGGCTGCCGATGTAAGCCCACTGCTGTGGCCGGGGGAAAAGAAACCACTCCAGCATCTGAGGCGCGTCGATCAGTTGGATGTCAGTCGCAGTGCGGTTCCAGGTTGGGGTGTTGCGCTCTTGCACGCGGATCAGTTCGGCCTCGCCCTTAATGAAGTCGATTACCCGTTGCTCTTCGTCCAGATCAGCGTTGCGCTGGTCGTAGTAGCCCAGGTGGACCGTCTCGCCCCACTCGACCGCGCCGCTGTCGGGCGCCAGCTTGCCGGCCAGAATGTCCAACAGGGTGCTCTTGCCTGCGCCGTTGGGGCCGATGATGCCTACCCGGTCGCCAGGGGCCAGATCGAAGTCGATATCGGCGAAGACCGGTGCGCCGTCGTAGGCCTTGGCCAGGCCGCGCGCGTCCAGCACCTTTTTGCCCAGTCGCCGGCTGGCTAAGGCCATGCTGACCCGATCCTGCCGGCTGTCGTAGCGCAGGGTCAGTAGTTCCTCGACGCGCTGCTGGCGGGCCTTTTGTTTTGTCGCGCGGGCGGCCGGACTGCGCCGCAGCCATTCTAACTCGCGCCGCAGCAAGCGCTGCTGGTCTTCCTCGACCTGGGCTAGCCGAGCGTGACGCTCGCCCGATTGCGCCAGATAACGGCTGTAGTTGCCAGGGTAGCTGACCAACTGACGACGGTCCAACTCGACGATGCGGTTGACCACGCGATCCAGGAAGTAGCGGTCGTGGGTCACCAACAGTAGCGCGCTGGGCAAGCCCAGCAGGAACTGCTCCAGCCAGTCGATGGTCTCGGCGTCCACGTGGTTGGTCGGCTCGTCCAGCACCAACAGGTCCCCTGGGTCCAGCAGCGCACGGGCCATGGCGACGCGCTTGCGCTGGCCGCCGCTGAGCGTCCCCACCAGTGTGTCGGCCGAGGGTTCGATGCCCAACCGTGAGAGAATTGCCTTGGCTTCAGCCTCAGCCGTCCAGCCGGCGGTACGGTCCATGTCGGTTGCAAGGCTGGCAAAGCGCGTCTGCACCTGCGGATCACCGGGCTGACGCTGCAAGGCCAGGCTGGCGGCCTCGTAGTCGCGCAGCAGCCGCATTTGCGGCGCATCGCTCTGGAACAGGGTGTCTAGCACGGACAAGCGGTCGTCCAGCGCCGGCTCCTGGGGTAGATAACGCACACGCACGCCGCCCCAAACCGTCACCTTGCCGGCATCGGGCGTCTCCTGGCCGGCGATAAGGCGCAGAAGGGTTGTCTTGCCGCTGCCATTGATACCGATCAGGCCAATGCGGTCGCCGCGGTTGATCAGCAGGCTGACCCCATCCAGCAGCAGGCGTTCGCTATATTGTTTGCTGACGTTTTCGATGGTTATCAGGTTCACAGGGGAGAGGATAGCACGGCGAAGATCAATCCACAAAAAAACGAGGCGTTTCTAACAGATCGCCAGGTCATCCTCGCCTGGTTTTATCCGGCGGGGACGCCTGACGATCGTGTTGTGTAGGATATTGCGCACTATGGATAGAAGAACGGCATCGCTGCCGGGACCTCAACCTGGGGCTGCGGCACCGGCTTCATCTGCTTTGCAGCCAGGGCGATCACCTCGGCGGCCGTCTCAAGGTCCAGTAAGCCGGTGTTGATCAGTAGCTGGTAGTGCATGGGGTCGGTGGGATCCAGGTCGTAGTAGCGCCTGACGTAGTCGCGCGCGGCCCGGTCATGGTCTTCGATTTCTAATTCGGCCTGGGTGGGGGTGTAGTCGCCTCGTTCCATCAGGCGTTGCACGCGATGCTCCAGGGGCGCTTCGATGCGCACATGCAGCACGTCGGGCTGATCGCGCAGAATCGCCTGCCCGCCGCGGCCGACAATGACGACCTTGTCCCGTTTGTAGGCGGCGTCGATGACGCCTCGCACTAGAGCGATGGCCTGGTCGTCGCTGATCTTGATGATGGACGGCCTACGCACGCCGCGGATGTCCTCCTGCCAGGTGCGCACCTCAGCCACGGTCAGCTTGTGGCCCAGCAGCCGATCCACAAAGCCAAGAGATCGCTGATCGGTTTCCTTGAAGTCGACGATCTCGTGCTCGGTCAGCCCCAGTTCAGTGGCTACCTCGGCCATCATCGTTTTGTCGAAGATCGTATATCCCAGAAGTTGTGCCGCTCGGGCGGCAATCTCTTCGCCGCCACTGGCGTATTGACGGGAAATAGTGATCGTAGACATGGGCTTCCTCCTTCAGGTGAACGCGAGCGATGAAGCTTACCTATCCCTATTTTAGCACTACCTAGGCATCTGTCAATAGGTCTTTGGTCAAAAATCGCCAGCCCAGCGCGTTTAGTTGAGCAACAGAATTGCTCCTTGTGCGATCACAGGTATACTGACATGTGGCAAGCCGAATGGCGCTTCCCACCCATCTACCCATCTACCGGTCATCAACAACTAATATGGAACTAGGCATCATCGGACTACCCAACAGCAGCAAGACCACCATCTTCAATGCCCTGACGCGCGGCGATCGGCCTACGTCGGCTACATCCAGCGGCAAGCTGGAGTTTCACACCGCGGTCGTAGACGTGCCCGACGAGCGCGTCGACGCGCTCAGCGCGCTATTCAAGCCGCGCAAGACCACCTACGCTAAGGTTACCTACACCGACATTGCCGGCCTGGACACGGGTATGGCTCAGAAGGGCCTCAGCGGCCAATTGCGCCACCGCATCAGCCAGATGGACGCCTTCATCCATGTGCTGCGCGCCTTCGAGGATCCCAGCGTCAGCCACCCCCTGGGCTCTCTCAATCCTCAGCGTGATCTTGAGGTGCTGGAGCAGGAGATGATTCTGTTAGACCTGCTTTCAGCCCAGAGCCGGCTGGAGCGCATCGCCGAGAGCATCAAGCGCGCCAAGAAGGGTGAAGAGCGTCAGGCGTTGGAGGTGGAACAGGCGCTGTTTGAGCGCATGCAAACCGCGCTGGAGGCCGAGACCCCGCTGCGTGATCTCGATTACAGCGAAGAGGAAGCCAACGCGTTGCGCGGCTTCGGCTTCCTGACCCTCAAGCCGGTGCTGGTGCTGGTCAACAGCGGCGAGGAACTGGCGCCCCCGGAGAAATTCGTCGCCTATCACCACCGCGACACTGTGGTCATGTCGCTGCAAGGCAAGCTGGAGATGGAGATCGCCCAGCTCGAACTGGACGAAGCAACGGTGTTCATGGACGAGTTCGATATCGCCGAACCCGCGCTGAGCCGCATGATCCGCGCCAGTTACGATCTGGTGGGTTTGCAGAGCTTTTTCACAGTAGGCGAGGATGAGGTACGGGCCTGGACCGTGCGCAAGGGCGCTGCGGCCGTCGAGGCTGCCGGCGCCATTCACAGCGACCTGGCGCGCGGCTTCATCCGCGCCGAGGTGGTGGCTTACGCCGATCTCGTCGCGGCCGGCAGCATGGCCGAGGCCAAAAAGGCCGCTGCGCTGCGGCTGGAAGGCAAAGACTATCCGGTCAGGGACGGCGACATCCTGCACGTGCGCTTCTCGGTCTAGGTGCGAGGGGTATCTGGAGCACGAAATAGCGAAACAAGCGAAGGTCACGAATCGCGTAGCGGCGTTCGCGCCGCTACGCGATTTTCGCGCATCACGGTCTTCGCGATTGTCCTGAAAAAATAGCCGCTCTGGCCGGTCTCCGACCGAGCTAGCCACGTTTTCACGGGCCGTAGCGCCTGCCCGGCATGAAAAATTCGTGTTGCAAACCACCTGACTCCACGTCTCCACGTGGGCGCGTAGGCGTGTGGATCGCCGTAAATAGGGTTACTTGCCCAGAAAGCTCTCAAGCCCCTGCTGGCCGCCCAGCATGTCGACCACGGCGCCGATGCTGCGCGCGGCCGTCTCTTCGTCCAGACCGGTCTGCTGGCTCAGGTCCTGCACCAACTGGTTGCTGTGCAGAGCTTTGCTGTCCGTCTGCCCGCTGTTGACCATCGCCAGCACCTGGTTCAGGTCTGCCGCGCTGCTGCTGTCCACCGCGCCGGAGCGGCTGCCCGCCTTACCGCCCAGCAGCGCGTTGGCCAGGAACATGATCACCATGCTGGCGATCTGGGGCGAGATACCCAGTTTCTCAGCCAGTGGGCCGGCCAATGCGTCGAAGGGACTGCCTCCCAGGCCGCCGCTGGATTCGCCGCCCATTAGCCCGCCCAGCAGGCCCATCAGCGGATCACTGCCCTGAGCAGAGCCGCTGCCGCCGCCCATCAGCCCGCCCAACAGGCTACCGAGATCGAGCTGGCCG
>JAAEKA010000710.1 GCA_014155705.1 Anaerolineae bacterium clx_CAG2
GCAGCCAACGTACGCTCAGTAGCCTGCTCGCTGGACGATGAGGAGGTCGTCAGGAAGGAGTTGCTGCCGGCTATTCTGAAGCTCCTGGCCGGCCATGAGTTGCCGGCCGGCCGCGCCTATCCTGGCCTGCGCCCGGCCGCGGCCCAGAAGCTGATCCAGAGCACCAGCAAGGTCAATGCTGGCTACGCAGCCGGCACCGGCGTGGCCCAGATGATACCGGGCTTAGGCATCCCCTTTGCCGTGGCCGACATGGTCATCCTGACCAAGAACCAGGTAGTGATGGCCTACAAGCTCGGCATGCTGATGGGCTAGAGCGGCACGCTGGCCGAGATCATCCCCAAGGTAGCTGGGGTCGTAGGCGCCGGTTTCATGTGGCGCCAGGTGGCGCGCGAGCTGGTGGGCTTTCTGCCGTTGGGTGTGGTGTTCAAGACTGGCGTGGCCTACGCCGGCACCTATGCCACCGGCCAGGCCATCTATCAATACTTCGTCACCGGCGAGAAGCTGCGCCAGGCGGATCTGCGCCAGCTATTCGATGATGCCATGGCTCGCGGTCGTGAGATTGCCGCCGGCACGGTGGAGCAGGTGCGCGCCAGACGAGAGCACGGGCTCTGCTGGAAACGCCTGACGACAAGCCAGCCAGGAAGAAGATCAAGCTGCCTGCGCTGGGCAAGCGTCAGCCGGTTTGACAGCGGATTGCTTTTGTGTTATAAGCCAATCGCATTCTCTGCAAATGAATCGACCAACTATGATGATCTCACAGTCCATTGCCAGGAGGCCCGTCAACCATCCCGGACGCAAGTCTGGATAGTTGTGCTTGGGCCGAGATCAGCGTTGACCGCGGCAGCAAAGCTCTCCAGACGGAGAGCTTTTTTTTTTCTTAACAACCTTTGCCGGTTCGGGCCGGTCTCCTCCCTGTGCCCGTCCTGTGCAGGCACGGTCAGGAGACCAGCCCGAACAAGAGGTAAGCCTTATGATCCAAGCCGGCATCATCGGCGTCACCGGCTACACCGGTATCGAATTGTACAAGCTCCTGCGCGGCCATCCGGCGGCAGAGCTCGCCTGGCTGACCAGCGAGAGCTATGCCGACCAGCGGCTGAGCGACGTCTTCCCCTGCCCATGGGACGAGCCCCTGCTGTCCCTGGCCGAGGCGCC
>JAAEKA010000711.1 GCA_014155705.1 Anaerolineae bacterium clx_CAG2
ACCTTCACGCATGATGACACGCGTTTCACCCACCGCATCGTCGGCGTTGCCATCGAGGAGGGACGCGTGCTGCTGCACCAGGCCGAGGGCGACGACTTCTGGGCTCTGCCAGGCGGCCGGGCGGAGCTGCTGGAGTCAGCCGAGGCCACCTTGCGGCGCGAGATGCGCGAGGAGCTGGCTATCGAGGTCGAGGTGGTGCGGCCGCTGTGGCTGGTGGAGAATTTCTTCCAGCATCAGGGCTATCATCATCACGAGTTGGGCATCTACTTCCTGATGCGTGTGCCAGCCAATTGGATCTACCGCGCTCAGACTGAACCCTTCCTGGGCGATGAAAGCGGCACGCGTCTGATCTGCCGCTGGTTTCCCCTGGAAGAGTTGGCAGCCATACGAGTCTACCCCTCCTTCCTCGCCAGCGGACTGCGGGACCTGCCCCCTAGCCTGGAGCATGTTGTCCACGTGGATCTGTGATCAGGAAGCGTGCTGGCAACGAGTCGTGCTAAGGCGCGTCCAAGAAAAATCTCAGCATGATGCCATGCACGATCTGCTCGATGGGCGCCTTGTCGTCAGTGAGGACCGTGCCGGATAGATCGGCCGGCCGGGCGGTGCGGGCAGCGCGTGCGGCCATCTCAACCAGCGGCGGCTGGCCGGCCAGGTCCAGCGCCGCCGCGTTGCGCCGGAAGTCCTCTAGCGTCGTTGGCTGCATGGTAGCAACCACCAGTGAATTGCCCAGGCTCCAGTCTTCGGTCGACTCGTCCACTACGTAGACCGAAGGGAAGACCTGCCCCATGGTCGCTGCCAGCGCGTCGACCAGGGCGGTGTCGTCGCGACTGCGTGCGGCATTGACTGCCACCACACCGTCCTCGGCCAGGTTGTCCCGCACCAACTCGAAAAACTCCACCGTGGCCAGGTGAAAGGGAATGTAGGGCGGCCGATAGGCGTCGATGGCGATCATTGAGTACGGTGCAGCTTGGCCCATAGCCCCCACGCTGCGCGCCAGCAGCCAACTGCGCCCATCGGCTGCCACCGCGTTGACGTTGGGATAGCTATCCAGGTGAAAGTGTTCGCCTGCCACAGCCACAATGTCCGGATCGATCTCCGCTCCGTCAATTGGAATCGGTCCGTACACGTCCGTAAACAACTGCGCC
>JAAEKA010000712.1 GCA_014155705.1 Anaerolineae bacterium clx_CAG2
GGCAGCAAGGCATCGCCCAGATAGACCGTGCCATCCAGGTCGAAGATATAGGCCGAATACCAGCGGTCGGGCCGGCGCACCATGCCGGCAACATCAGGAAAGGGTTGGTTGCTCACAGAAACCTGCCTGGTGGGTAGAGACGCCTGAGGGGCGTCTGAGGTGGATCAGGGATAGCCGCTACGCCGCACAAGTTCAGCAATGCACGTGATATTTTGCTAGCGCTAACAGGTGTGGTATACTCCAAATGACGCAACGCGTCATACGAGGTAACGAAATGATCCGCAGAAGAGCAGTCCTTCAATTTACGACAAAGAATGGCTTGAAGATCAAGGTCTACCGCATAAAGCCGCAGGCTGCAGTCAACCTGGTGGCTCTGTTCGACCATCTTTCGATCCAGAGCCGCTACCAGCGCTTCAACGAGATGCTGGCCGCTCCAGATCCGGATTTTGTCTGGCAGACAGCCCAGCGCCTGGCGACGGTTGATCCGAAGGCCGGCGCGGCCTGGCTGGCCTTTGCCGATCTGCCGGGCGAACCCAACGCTCCAGTGGCCGGCGCTCGCTACATGCGGCTGCCCTATCGCAGGGCGGCCGAGGTGTCGATTGCTGTGAGGGATGACCTGCAGCATCATGGCATCGGCTCAGAGATGCGGCGCTACCTGGCGCGCCATGCCACCAACACTGGGGTTGAGCGGCTGGTAGCGACCTTCGACACCGGCAACAAAGGGGTATGGCGGCTGGTCCGCTATGCGCCCTACGCTGCCATCACCACCGTGCATGGCTCCGAGACGGAAGTCACCATCGATCTGCAACAGCCCCTCACCCGCGACAATGCTCGCCTCGGGAAATCCGACGGTCTGTCAGGCGGCCATCGGAGCCCCGC
>JAAEKA010000713.1 GCA_014155705.1 Anaerolineae bacterium clx_CAG2
CCACTCGGCCAGGAACTTGCGCTTCATCTGGTCCTGCTCGGTGTCTTGTCCTTTTGTTTCTAACACCAAAGGCACATTGAGTATTGAACCGACTACCACCCGATCATCCATTTTTATCATGGAGAGTGGTCTCATCATTTGTCGGCCCTCTCCAAATTCAGCGCCATCAGCCGCTCCAGTATCTCCTCATCGCTGAGGTCATGCGGCCAGCCGTAGGCATCGAAGACCGCTGCATCCAGCTTCCGGTGCGCCAGGTCGAGCCAGTCGGGGCGCTCGTTGTAGAGGTTGGTGAGGGTGCGCTTTTGCAATTCTTTCTCGTCGAGGTCGGTCGGGTTGTGCCATGCGTCGCGCTGATCCACAAGCTCGCAGGCGGCCTGGGCAATGGCCTCAACACGAGGATCGCCGGACGGCTCGTGCCCTGGGGGCCAGGGCAAGGGGAAGGTTTCGAAACAGGTAGTGTTGTTATATGTCGGATCGTTGCCGACACCGTGACGAGATGATGTGGCGAGTGCCC
>JAAEKA010000072.1 GCA_014155705.1 Anaerolineae bacterium clx_CAG2
ACAATGCCTCGCCAAAGGCTTGCAACTGGGGATCGGCGCTGTTCTGCGCGGCAACGAGGAAGGCATCACCGTCGACGACATAGTGCTTGACCGGGACGCCGTTGAGCGTTTCTTCGCCCACCAACTCACCGCGCGCCACGTCGCTGTTGGTCAGCATGTCAAGCAGGCTGGATGGACTCATCTTTTCCAGCGTCTCAGTGGCGTTGGCGGCATCGGGTTTGACGCACAGGGGAAACAAGCCATTGACAACCACATAGGCGCCCTGGGGCACCTTGTACAGGTCAACCTTGGACGGCGTAAACAGACCAACCACCGACCCGCCGACCTGGGCTGCAATGTCCCCAAGCAGGCCGCCCGATACGGTGACCTTGCTTTTGCCCTGATCGTTGGTCGTCAACAGAGCGGTCAGGTCGCCCTGGGCGCGCTGGCCGTCGATGAGACCGTTCACGTCGATGGTGACCGTCGCGTTGAGCGAAGAGAGCTCGGCTATCGATTTGAGTGGAATGGCGTCGTCAGGAAGCGGCGTTGGCGTGCTGGCCTGCGCCGCAAATGCTGCGAGCGTGGCTGAGGAGAGGGCTGGTCCGGCGCCGCTGAGCACCAGGAACAGCCCGATGACGATCGCTGTCAGTGCAATACCTGCGGCGAGGAAATGGTTTCTTGTCTTCATGGGTGGATACTTCCTTTACCTTGTCGGGATTTGGTTGGTGTCCAGTGCGGTCATCCGACCAGCACAATCTTTTCCGGGTACTTCGCCATGCTTTCGTGCAGTCATAAACGCTAGTACAGACGAGCATAAATGGGCCGGCGGTTCGTTAGTAGCGCAACCGTCCAGGCTGGATTGCGTCTGAATAATCCGGCGGATTGTTCTACGATACCACTGGTTCACTTCCGCCTGTTTGCGCTAGTCTTCAGGGATGGCGTTTGCGTCGTCGCCCTGCGAAGGCTTGAGATTTGCCAGCAGGATGTGCATGCTGATCAGCAAGATCCACAACGGGAAGACCAGCGGCGCCCAGTAAAAATGCCCCAGGCTGAAGAGCAGAAACAGCGCCAAGGCCAGGCCGAGGAGGGCCATCCAGCGCGGAATGATGCCGGTGCGCAGCGAAAGCGTACAGGTCGAGATCATGAACACGCCCGCCATCTTCATGGTATAGACGTTCATGATCTCATACGTCACCGTGCGGCCGAACGCGTACATGCCGGACTCGATCAGCATGCTGGGTGTGGCGCCGTACATGCGCATGAGGCCGCCGGCCACAGCCGCAGAGGCGAACAGCATCGCCAGGAACAGGAGGCCGCTGCCCAGGAAAACCGTGGCGAAGAAGCGGTCCTCGTGTTCGCCCAGGCGGTCGCGCACCACGCCGATGAACCAGAGGAAGGCGATGCCGGCGAAAGGCAGCAGGTTTAGCGCCAGCGAGACGCTGCGCCACCCGTCCAGCAGCCAATCCCCGGCGTCTTGCGGATCTTCGGGGACGGACAGGCGAATCAGCGCCAGGCTGGCGATGAGCAGCAGCGAGAAGGCGATGCCGGCGATCGCCGCGGCCCGCGGCGTGGTCAATCGCGCGCGAGCGAGGGGTTTCTCTTGGTTCATCTCAGACACCATATCCTTTGTCCAGTCCGTGGCGCTGGTCACACCCGTCGCCACGGGTGTCCAGTCAACTCTCGAATGCGATTCACCGTGACTGCCACGACTGGTTCTGTGCGTAGCAGGGCGAGACTGAACTCTTTGATGAGGGCCAGGCCGGGAATGAAGCGGGCAATGCCCGTGGGGGGTGGTTGTGGTGGATTCATGGGACTCCTCAGGCGCCAGCCAGTTTTATCTGTAAGGCTGCGGCGCTTCGTTCGATGAGCTGCCGGTCCTGCTCGATCAAGCCGCCAGCCTGACTTTCCGCCTGGATGAGACTGACGTGACGAAGCAGTTGCCGCCGCGCCTCAGGCGCTTTCGTCTCCTGACCCATCACGTCGATCGTTTCCAGCATGTGCAGCAGGACGCTGGCGTTGTCGCAACTGGCATGGCGGAGCATATCGAAGGCGGCGCTGAGCAGCTCGTCCAAGGTAACCGGCTCTAGAGCAAAGTCAAGCCGGTCATCCATGTCGAAGGAGAGGGCAGTGCGCTCACCCTGGCGGATGAACAGCGCCAGGCCTTCGCCGATGTAGTCCAGGCAGGTCATGGCCGTGAACGGGTCATTGATGGCCGGCGACATGGCGCGGACGGCCATTTCGGTGAGCTGGTTGACCGCGTACTTGACATCCTGGGTGGGAGTGCGCACGTTGCCGATCTGGAAGGCGTGACGAATCTCGCGCTCCAACGGCTCGTCGATCTGGCTCGCGGGCCACGCCAGCGCAACCATGCCGCCGCGCCGGACAAAATGCCCCGGCTTACGCAGCAGACGGACGACCAGATTCTTTTCCCGGGCCACGGCAGACAAAATATCCGGATCGATGTACTGAATGTAACCTGCCCTGCGCGCGCGGACCGGATAGCCTTCTGTCTCCAGCGCGCTGTTTTTGACTGTCGGGGTAGCCGGCGAGCCCTGGACGTCGGGGCGCTGTTGCAGCCCGCCCCGATCGTCATCGCTGCTGGTGACTTCATCCGGGATATCTGCGCTGACCGCATCCAGCAACTCCGCGCCTGCCGCGGCTGCAATATTGGGGGCTTGCAGCATGGTGCTGATGTGCTGGACAAGCACAATCAGCGAGGCAAACGTTGCCAGCATCAAGTACAAGCCAACCGTGGCGGTCAGTTGTGGTCCTTCAGGCTGCACATCGATCGGGGCGATGGAAAGGGCGGCCGCCATGCAGTAGACGAATGTGCCTACGAACATGCCCAGAACCGATTGGGTGGTGCGATCGCCCAGGAAGAGGCGTAGCAAGCGCGAGCCATACTGGGCCGCCACCGTCGACAGCGGCAGGGTGAGCAGCGTGAAGACCACACCGGCGGTTGCAAGGGTGGTTGTGGCGAAGTTCAGCAGGGCGCTGCGCAGCTCACCGACCGTTCCAGAGAGGATAAAACGGCTGGTCTGCAGGACTTCATTGGGGATGCGATTGTCTACCCAATACATCGCCCACGCCAGCAGGACCGCGCCCAGCGCCATCAGCGCCGGCGCGAACCAGAAACTCACCTTCAGGCGATCCCAACGGTAACGGGCTGCGACTCTTCTCTCGGTGCGGGTTCTCATGCGGCTCTCCATAGCCTACGACCTACCCAGACTGTGGCAGAGGCTGCGCTTGATCTGCGGCGCGACGGGCGGCGTGCAATGCCAGCAACGCGGTCAGCAAGGCGCTGACAACCACAGCTACGGCGATTACGGCTGCGGTTTCCTTTTGCACCAGGACCATCGCAAAGAGCGCTGCGAACAGCGGCGCCTTCAAAGCGGCGACCAGCGCACCTGCCATCGTCGCCGCAACGGTGACCGCCACCGGAATGCCAGGAATTACCAGGTTCACGGCCAGGCCCAGAGCCACGCTGGCAAACATGATCGGAAAGATATAGCCGCCTTTCCAGCCAGTGGCGAGCAGCATGGAGGTGGCGAGCAGCTTGGCCAGCCCCAACACGACCAGCATCAGGACGCCGATCTCAGCGGCATGGACGATCAAGTCAGCCGTCTCTGTCTCGCCCGAGAACAGCGTCAGCGGCAGCAGCGCGCCGATGATGCCCATGCCCAGGCCGCCGAGCAGCCCGCGCAGCACCAGGTGCGTCCTCATGGGCTGGAAGAGCTGTTGCAGGCGTCGGAGTGAAGCCATGAACAGCAGGCCGACCGCCCCGCCGACCAGGCCTAGCGGCGCGGCGTAGAACAGATCCCGCAGACGAGGCGTATAGGCCGGAAACTGGTACAACGTCTCGAAGAACGTCCCGCTCAGCAAGACGAACACCACGGTGGCCACGGCCGAGGCCAGCAAGCTGGGAAACAGCACCCAGAAATAGGTCTGCTTGCCGCCTGTTCCGCCCTGCGCCGATTCCAAACCCAGCAGCGCCCCGCCGATCGGATTGGTGATGAAAGCGGCGAGCATGCCGCTGACGCCGGAATAGCCCAACGTGCGCGTTTCCTGCTCATTGAGCTTGAGCCGGTCGGAGAGCAGCGTGCCCATGCCGCCGCAGGCGTCCGCCAGCGGAGCTTCGGGACCCAGGCTCGCGCCGGAGATAAGCGACACGAAGGCGGTGAGGACGATCCCCGGCGCGTTGCGATACTCGAAACGGCCGGTCTTGCCAAACTCGAGCATCAGGTCGGCAAAGATGGCGTTGTGATCGCCGAAGCGCTTGACCAGCAGGCCGACCGCGAGACCGCCCAGGGCGCAGACCACCAGGGTGAAAAGGCGCGTATCCAGCCCCAACACTGATGCCGCTCGCTCCCAGACCAGCGCCGTGCCCTGATGCACCAGGGCGACAAACGCGAAGGTGACCAGGGCGCTGGTCAGGCCGAGCAAGACGACCAGCGCCAGGAGCCTGATATAGGCTGCC
>JAAEKA010000073.1 GCA_014155705.1 Anaerolineae bacterium clx_CAG2
CGCCAGCGATGGCGAAGCCGCTGCTGGCCATGCTCTTGCTGACCGAATGGACCACGATGTCGGCGCCGTGCAGCAGGGGACGCATCAAGGCAGGCGTGGCGACGGTGGAATCGACAATCAGCGGCACGCCGGCCTGATGCGCCAGATCGGCTACGGCCGCGATGTCGAAGACTGCCAGGCTGGGATTGCTGGGCATCTCGCCGTAGACAAATCGGGTATGCTGGTCGATCTTGGCCGCCCACTCCGTCACATTCAGCGGATCGCAAACCCAGCGCAACTCCACCCCGCGCTCGGCCGCGTAGCGCTGGCTGAAGAGCATGAAGGTGCCGCCGTAGCACCTGGCGCTGACAACGATGTTCATGCGACCGTCGTGCCGGCCGTTGCCGCCAGGCAGCCCGCTGTCCTGGGCCAGGAAGGGATTGGTCGCCATGAACACCGCGGCCATGCCTGAAGCTGTGGCGCAGGCGCTGACCTCGCCGTTGTAGCCGTAGCCCTCCAGCAGCGCCAGTGTCTCCTCCAGAAAGTGCAGTGTAGGATTAGCAATGCGGGAATAGGTCCAGGACGGCATCAGATAGGCCAGCGCGGCCTCCATATGGTCGCTGTTCTCGAAGTGTTGCGCTGAGCTGAAATAACCCGGCTCCAGGATGCTGCCCTGGTTGGCCAGCGCGGCCTGCATGCCATACAGGCCATGCACCGCGATGGTGTCGAACTTCTTGCTGCGCATCAGTGCGCGCTGCGCCGCCTCATCCGCGCTCATCGCCTGTCCGCGCGCGACATACTCCGCTACGTTTGTCTGAGTCATGAGCTTCTCCTCGTTGGCGCCGGCCGCAGCCGCCGCCCCATCTAGCAATGGTCCAATCTACCAATCTGCAACAGATACTCTCCGAACCTACAAGCTGAAACACACCACCTTCGGCTCGGTCATCTCGTGCAGCGCAAACTTGACACCCTCGCGGCCCAGGCCAGAGCCCTTGACGCCGCCAAAGGGCATGGCGTCGATGCGGTAGTCGGTGCTCTCGTTGATCATCACGCCCCCGACGTGCAGCTCAGCCGCCGCGCGCAGCGCCGTCTGCAGATTGGAGGTGAAGATGCCAGCCTGCAGGCCGTAGTTCACGCCATTGGCAACGGCGATGGCCTCGTCCAAAGTGCGGAAACGATACAGAATAGTGACGGGACCATAAACCTCGTCGCAGGCCAGCGAACAGGAGGCGGGCACGTTTTCCAGCACCGTGGGGTCGTAAAACGTACCCCAGCGATTGCCGCCGGTGAGCAGCGTGGCGCCGGCGGCTACCGCCTCTTGCACCATGTCGTCCACCCGGCGGGCCGCCGCCTCGTTGATCAGGCAGCCCATGTCAGTTTGCTCATCCAGCTTGTCGCCCACGCGGTAGGCGCGCGTCCGGGCAACGAAGCGATCGACGAAGGCCTCGTAGATGGCGTCGTGTACCAGCAGACGCTGCACATGCAGGCAGTTCTGGCCTGCGGCCCAAAAGGCGCCGCTGACGTTGGCCTCCACGGCCAGCTCCAGGTCAGCGTCGGGCATGACGATCACCGGGGCGTTGCTGCCCAGTTCCATGCCGATTTTCTTCAGGCCCGCCTTGCCGGCGATATCCTGGCCGACCTCCAGCCCGCCGGTGAAGGAGATCATCCTGACCCTTTGGTCCCGCACCAGGATGTCGCCGATCTCGCTACCCTTGCCGGTGATCACCTGCAAGACGCCGCGCGGCAGCAGGCCGCTGGACAGCAGCGCCTCGGCCAGCTTGAGCGCGCTGAGAGGGGTCTTGGAGTCGGGCTTGACGACGATGGCGTTGCCCGCGGCCAGCGCAGGCCCAACCTTGTGCGCCACCAGGTTGAGCGGGTCGTTGAAGGGGGTAATCGCGCCGACGATCCCCACCGGCTCGCGCACGAAATAGCCCACGCGATGCTCGCTGCCCGGCCGTTGGTCGAAGGGAATGGTCTCGCCGGCCAGCCGGCGGGCCTCCTCGGCGCTGATGCGCAAGGTGTCGATACAGCGGCTGACCTCCTTGCGCGCCTCACGGATCGTCTTGACGCCCTCGCGGGCAATAGTGCGAGCATACTCCTCGTGCTGGGCGGCGATGAAGTCGGCCCCCTGTTGCAGGATCGCCATGCGCCGGTGTGTGGGCAGGCAGCGTGCCCGCTGCGCGCCGGCCACCGCGGCCTCGATGGCGGCCAACATGTCCCCGGCTGAGGCCATGGGCACGGTGTCGATCAGACTGCCGTCCTGGGGATCACGAACATCCATCTGGCGGGGGCGATCCAGCCACTCGCCGTTGAGCAGCATTTTCATAGCGGCAACTCCGTTGTTGATTTGATCTCGGAAAACACGAGACTGGTGCGGATGTGGGCAATACCAGGGATGGTGCTCAGCCGGTCGATCACAAACTGCTCCAGTTCTTTGCGATTGCGCACGACGACCTTGAGTTGATAGTCGAACTCGCCGGTAAGATGATGGCACTCCAGCACTTCGGGCATGTCTAGCACGGCCTGGCGCACCTGTTCGATGTCCTTGCGGCGATGGCGCTCCATGCTGATGTTGATCAGGCAGAGCAGCTCGAAGCCAAGCCTCTCGTGATCCAGTAGCGCTACATAGCTCCGAAGCACGCCCGCCTCCTCGAGACGCCTGACGCGCGCATGTACGGCCGGCGGCGACAGCCTTACCTGCCGAGCCAGGTCGGCATTGCTAACCCGTCCGTCCGCCTGCAAGATACGCAAAATAGCCCGGTCGATGTCGTCGAACTCGTCCATGATCGTCAACAATGATTCTAGCACCAGAGCGGGTTGAGGTCAATGATTTGCCGGCAATCTCGGTGAATTTCCGAAGCAACGAAAGTCAAAAGACCAACAGACGACACTTGCTTCATCTTCGACCAGTGTGAGACCGGTTTGGTGTCAATTGACAGCGCATTTTGGCTATGGTATGATCGACGGCGCACCCCTTTCTGCCGGCCCAGCCAAGACCATGATGCTGTACCACGATCTTCCGGGATCGTGGGCGGTCTATCGGAGAAGACGATTTTGGAAAATCGTCTTACATGCGGTGCGACACCTTGTTAGCAGGAGATGCATGTGATGACGGCAATTATGGATAGCAGCGCTTCATTGATGGAGCAATGGCAGGCGCAGGCGCTGGAGACGCGCCGGCGGGTCTGGGGCGACGTGCCCGACGAAAAATGGAATGACTGGCGCTGGCAGCTCAGTAATCGTCTCAACAGCGTCGAAGAGATCGGCCAGGTCATCCAGTTGACCGACGACGAGATCGAGGGGCTGTCTGCACCCGACAAGTTCCGCGTCGACGTGACTCCCTATTTCGCCACGCTGATGGATCCCTACGATCCCCACTGCCCCGTGCGCAAGCAAGTGGTGCCCTTGGGTAGTGAGCTGCGCGCCTTCACCTCGATGATGGAGGACTCGTTAGCGGAAGATGCTCATTCGCCGGTGCCCGGGCTGGTGCACCGCTACCCCGACCGCGTGCTGATGCTAGTGACGACCGAGTGCGCCAGCTACTGCCGCTACTGCACCCGCAGCCGCATCGTGGGCGACCCGTCGGCCAACTTCAGCAGCCAGGAGCACCAGGCCCAACTCGACTACATCCGCGCCACGCCGCAGATCCGCGACGTGCTGCTCAGCGGCGGCGACCCATTGACCATCCCGCCGCGCCGGCTGGACAACTTGCTGGGCAGCCTGCGCGCCATTCCCCACGTGGAGATCATCCGCGTCGGGAGCCGCGTGCCCGTCTTCCTGCCGCAGCGCATCACTGACGAGTTCTGCCAGATGATCCGTCAGTACCACCCCTTCTGGATCAACATCCACGTCAACCATCCCAAGGAGATCACGCCGGAGCTGCGCGCCGCCTGCGCGCGCATGGCCGACGCGGGCATCCCGCTGGGCAACCAGAGCGTACTGCTGGCCGGCGTCAATGACTCGGTGCATATCCAGCGCATGCTGGTGCACGAGTTGGTCAAGATGCGCGTGCGCCCCTACTACCTCTACCAGTGCGACCTGGTGGAAGGGGCCGGCCATTTCCGCACCAGCGTCTCCAAGGGCATTGAAATCATCGAAGGGCTGCGCGGCCACACCAGCGGCTATGCCGTGCCGACCTTCGTGGTCGATGCGCCCGGCGGCGGCGGCAAAATTCCGGTCATGCCCAACTACGTCATCAGCACGGCGCCCGGGAAGGTGGTGTTGCGCAACTACGAGGGCTACATCACCACCTACAGCGAACCGCTGGACTACGATCCCCTGGAGATCAGACACCTGGAGAGTCAGATCCCGCGGCGGCCGGAGGCGGGCCAGGAAGGCATCCACGCGCTGCTGGAGGGCCGGCAGATGGCGATCCGTCCCCAGGGCGTTGACAGCACCCATGCCCGCGGCGGCGCCATGCACCGCTTGCGCG
>JAAEKA010000074.1 GCA_014155705.1 Anaerolineae bacterium clx_CAG2
CGGCGCAGGCGGCGCCTGGGTGGACGCAGTCATCGCTGGCGCTGGCGCAGCCGGCTTCTGTCGATACAGCCAGTAACCGCCGCCGCCCAGGATGCCGATAGATACCAGCAACACCAGGAAGGCGTTCCAGGGTACGTGGACGCCAAAGCCGCGTGCGGCCTCCAGGTTGCCGGACAGCATGACCGGCGTCGGCAGAGGTTGCGCCGCCGGGATCACGACTGACATCTGCAAGGGCTGCCGTTGGCCGGCGCTCTCTGCGCTAATGGAGGTGAGCACGGCTACCTCTTCCGGCGTATAGCCCATGCTGGCGAAGTCCATGATGCCATCCGCTACGTGGCAGTCCTGACACTGGCGGGCGTACTCCTTGCCTACCACGCCGTGGCTGATCTGTAAGGGCACGGTCAGCTCTTTGGGCTGCCAGGCGCCGCTGTAGTCCATGCCCGACTCGTCAGCTCCCACGGCGATCGCCTGTTCCAGATCGCCCTGGGTGTAGAACACGCCCAGCTTGAGCG
Organism: Anaerolineae bacterium clx_CAG2; assembly: GCA_014155705.1. Classification (GTDB taxonomy): domain Bacteria; phylum Chloroflexota; class Anaerolineae; order JAAEKA01; family JAAEKA01; genus JAAEKA01. The sequence goes on from JAAEKA010000074.1 coordinate 513, forward strand.
GGATCGGCTGCTCGCTACTGGCGTCCACCGGAGCGATGGCCTGGAACAACTTGAAGGGTTGGATGCGCGAGGTCAGGTCCGAGCGGCTGCCCGGCCATGGCTCGTTGGGCAACGCTGCCTGGCCGTTGTGCCAAAGGTAGATCGGCTGCACGGAGTTGGGATCACGCACGTCATCCACCGGCGCGTAGAGCTCGGTGACGGGATCGTAGGTGGGCTGCGCCGTCCAGTCACGCTCGACGAGGCCGCCTGTGCCCAGCACATGACAGGTGCGACAGTCCAGACGGACATGCTGGTTGTTGAGCAGCGCATTGGTATGGGGCGCCGAGGTGTGGCAGCTATCGCAGGTCAACCGCTGGTCGGGCAAATCACGGCTCCACAGGTCGGGGGCGAAACCCAGCACCTTGTGGTTCTCTGAGGCGTGGCAGTCCACACAGACCATGCCCGCGTCGGCGTGGACGTCGGCCTTGCTGGCTTCACCGTGCTTGTCCGAAACCGGCGCAAAGTCCACCCCGCGCTTGAGCATCGGCCCACCGCCCACGTTCTGGTGGCAGAGCAGGCAGTTCTCGGCCGTGGGGCGCTGCGCCTGGCGGGCAGTCAGCACGGAACGATCCTGAGTCAGCGCCCAGGCGCCGTTCTCGTCCTGCACAGGGAAGCGCAGGCTGGTGTCATAGACCGGCGAGTGACAGATCAGGCAGTCGATGCCGCCCCTGTCTTCGGCCGTCACTTCATCGGCCGGCTTAGGCAGAGCGCCGCTGCCGACGTGGCAACGAGCACAGCCGCCGGGGATGTTGAGTTCTTCATTGAGCATGCCCAGCCAGTTGATGTCGGCGATGCTGCCGGCCACCGGGCTATAGTGACCCATCTTGCCTTCCCACGAATAGTGGACGCTATGGATCACATCGTCGGTGACGTTGCCGTGGCACACCTGGCAGGTGGCTGGGCCTTCGTATTCCTGGATGTACTGATGCGGCTCAGGCGGCTGGGCCTCGACCGGCTGCGGCCACAAAGCGAGAGCCAGCAAGCAGAGCAGCGCCAGCGCAGCCCAGCCGGCCGGATGGACGTTGCGAGCAGGGAGTGTCATGGCGTCTCTCCTTGCAGGCTGTGGCAGGTCTGGCACGTATCCTCGGTGAAGCTGGCGTGGCTGACCGGCGCCGGCTTGATCATGCTGTAGGTATCGTGACAGACCAGACATTGAGCCCGCTCGCCATCGACAGGATGGGGGATCAGCGGCGGCTGGGCCTGCTGCTGATCTCCGTCCAGATCGGCGACGGTCAGCGCACTGAGCGGTGTGGGCAGCGGCGTCACTTCCAGCCTGACCGCGCGCGGCGTGGGCAGCACCGGTTGGTAGGCCTGCTGCTCGACCGCGGCGCGCGGCACGGTAGTGATTGCCGTGGTCTCAGCCGTCAGCCAGCGCCAGGTGCCCAGCACCGACACCAGCACAAAGAGGGTGGCCAGCGGGGCGTAGAGCTTGACGCGGCGATAGCGCAGCTCCGGAGCAGGCGGATGCCATACCTTGCCGTGACGAATCCGCTCCAACTCCAGCGGATGCTCCTCTTCCATCTCCTCCTCGGTCAGATGGCCGTTGAACATACTTTTGTTGAAGACCTTGACATGCACGAAGTAAACGTGCCAGGTGATAATCGACAACACCGCCAGCACCGCCTCCAAGCCGTGGGCGATCTTGGCCGCCGGCACCACCTCGCCGGGCAGGTACTGAGTGATCAGCACCGGATTCCAGAGCACGTAGCCGGTGATGGTCATCAACACAGTACCCCACACCACTGCCCAATACTCGACCTTCTCCATGAAGTTAAAGCGGGGGAAGTGTGGCCTATGTTTGCTGAGACCGGCGTTGTACTTGACCGCAGCGATGAAGTCGGTCACGTCGCCCATAGTCGGCAGCATGCTCATCGACTTGCGCTGAACATAGACGCGGTAGCCTACCTGCACTGCATGGGCGATGGAGGTCAGGATCAGGATCACCGCGAAGGTGTGATGGAAGACGCGCGTCTGTTCGATGCCGCCCATGGCCCGGATCAAGGTAACCGAGATGCCAGCGTCGGCATATTTCTGTACCAGACCGGTGATAGCCAGGGCGGAGAACGAGACCAGCAACAGCAGATGCAGCACCCGATCGCTCACCAGGAAACGCACGTAGCGTTGTGTGTTCTCACTCATGCTTGCACCTCCTTCTTGCGGCCTCGCCGATCCTTGATATGACGGAAGGCATCCAGGCCAATATAGACCACAAAGAAGCCCACCACCAGAGGGATCAGGATGCGGTAGAACCAGGTCACTGTCGTCACCAGCGGCGCGGTCTCGAAGTTGGGCGCGTAGTGGCCCAGCCAACTGGCGGCGAAGTTACTCGTGGCGTCGGGATGGCACTCCTGGCAGCGCGGCAAGATGTTGGCCTGGATCAGCCCGCTGTCACGCGTGGCCGGGGCGATATCGTGCACGCCGTGGCAGTCGATGCACACGGCCTTGTTAGTCGGCTGGCCGGGGTGCGTCTTCTCGAACAACATCACGGTGGTGCCGTGGAAGTCGGCCACGTAGGTGTCGAACACGTCGGTGGAAATGCCGTACTTGGCCATCAAAGCCTGATCGGCATGGCAGTCGCCGCACATCTCCGGCGATTGCAGGCGGAATTCCAGCGTGCGCGGGTCAGTGGCTGTGTGCGCCGGGTGGCAGGTGATACAGGTTGGTACGTCCGGGTTGCCTGTCAACAGCGCCTCGCCATGCACGCTATCGACAAACTGGCCATGGATGACGCTGTGACACTGCTTACAGATCTCGGCCGAGGCTGTTGGAGACACTTCAGGATGCTTTTCCTGATTGATCGGCTGGACATTGTGACTACCGTGGCAGTCGGCGCACACGGCGGCCTCGTCGACGCCAGCGGCCTGGAGCTGGGCATGGATGCTGTCTACCTCCTGCATGGCCTGGTCGGTATGACAGTTGGCGCAGCTATGGCTGTAGTGGACCTGCAGGTCGCGATGGCTGTCAGCCGGCGGCTCGCCATGGGGGTAGCCTGCGATGTCAGTGTGGCACTGCTGGCAGTTCAGTTCTGCATGCATCGACCCCAACAGATCGGTCCCGTCCATCGTCACCGGCAAGGCCTCACCCGATGGAAACGTCAGATAGAGGTCCTCTTGCTGATGGCAGGTCAGGCAGGTAGCATTGTCAGGATTGGCGGTCCCTGGCAAGGTAGTACCTTCCTGAGCCCACGCCGTCTGCGGCATCAGCAGGGCAACTGCCACAACCAGTGCAAGAGCCGCCAACATGGCCGCTGCCCTGAACACATCGGTTCGTGCGGTCATGGTTCGACCTCCAGACGCGTCGGCGGAATCCTGGTGACGATGACACTGCGATTGGCCTCCAACGTCTCTGGCGCGACGTCATCTTCAGTCAGGAAGAGATCTTCCTGGCCGTGGCAACTGTTGCAGGTGGCGTTCTGCGGCGTGTTCTTCTGCATATTGTGCGGCGTCGTCGCCTTCCACGTGGGCACATTGTCGAACTCCGGCAGCAGATCTTCACCGTAGAAAGCCCACAGATCAGGATTAGTGGGCACATGGCGCAGCAGCACGTAGTTCCACGGCCGCGACTCGCTCTGCAGCGGATTTCGGCCGATCTTAAACGTCATCACCGACGGATCGGTGGTCGTGTAGGGAATGCCCGCGTCATCTTTGCCCGTATGGCAATTAAAACAGGACTTGTACTCGCCGGCCGCGTGGCACACCTGGCACTGCACGGTATTGACGTGCACCGTGTGCTGGATGTTCTCGCCGCCGAGTTGCACGTCGTCCTGATGGCAATCGACACAATCGATGCTGGGGTCGGTGT
>JAAEKA010000075.1 GCA_014155705.1 Anaerolineae bacterium clx_CAG2
TCCCGTTCCCCGGCCCACAGCCACGCCCATCATCGAAGTGGCGCAAGCCTCAGGTCCCACGGCTACTCCGACCCTCACTCTGCCCACTTCCGTGCCGACGCGCGCGGTGGAGACGCCAACTTTCACACCCACGCCCGAACCAGGTACAGCCATCATCGTGGGCCAACCAGCGCGCGTGACAGCCAGCCAGGGGCTGAACGTGCGCAAAACTGCCGGAGCCAGCGGAGACCGGTCCGGTCGTTACCCGCCTGGCGCGATTGTCAGTGTGCTGGAAGGTCCGGTGGATGCTGACGGCTATCGCTGGTGGCGTGTGGGCAACAACGAACTGGCTGGTTGGGTGGCCGAGGGCGACGACGAAGTGGTGTGGCTCAGTCCCGATCTGGGCAGCACGCAGCCGGTCGATCGGCCGGTGCAGTTGGGCGATGACGTACTGGTCACAGTCGGAGACACGGGCTTGTTGAAGGTGCGCGCCAACGCGGGCACCAGTTCTCCGGTGCAGCACCAGGTGGCCGACAAGGCCCAGCTTAGCGTGGTCGAAGGTCCGGTGGATGCTAACGGCTATCGTTGGTGGAAGGTAACTAACGACGCCGGCAATATCACAGGCTGGGCTGCTGAGGGCGACGGCGAGGAACGGTGGCTCACGCCGTTGGAGTAGCGGCGGCAGATCGGTGATTGGTTGATTGGTAATCGGTTGATTGGTTGAGGGGTTGCTCCTGGGGATCAGGCGCTGGGCCTCCTGGCGGCTGAAGCCGGGCGAGTTGTCCATCACGCGGGCGGTGAAAAGCCCGTAGGCCAGCGTTTGCGCCAGCATGTCGGCGAACTCGCCGGCCTTCTCCGACTGGTCCAGGTCGGCGATCAGGACCTGGGCGAAGGCCGTGCGCCATCCGGCCAGCAGATCGGAGGCCTGGCCTTGCTCCAAGGCGGCCACAATGATGTCGCGCATCATGTGCGCCAGCCGCGCCATACCTGATCGCCTTGACGCCTGGCGCCAACGTTTCGATCAGCGTCTTGAGTGCGGGGCGGTGAGTGCTCGGTAGCGTTGCCGGCTTGCAGAGACGCTTCGATGGCTGTGGTGTAGGTGGAGATGGGATCGGTCATGGCCCTGTTTCAGACTGAATTCCGTTTTGTGGCAATCGAGGTGTTGGGCGGCAAGCAGCGCAAGTACTACCGCGCCACGCCCGCCGGCGAGGCCGCCCTGGCCGAGGTCATGGTCAAGGTGCGCGAGCTGGTCGGCGAGGTGGGACTGGATGTCCCGTTGAGCAACCAGGCGTCCGGCGCTTGAGGCAAGCGCATAATGAAGAAGGTGACGCCTGGGCACGGTGCAGGTCATCGTCGGCGTGATGTTGATTCTGGTGGGCCTGGGAATAGTCACGCGATGGTTGTAGGAGACGGATCGACGCATGGAGAGAGAGCTACGTTCATGATCACCGAACTGATGACGCTAATTCGCCTGTTTGTCAGGCTCAGTCTCACCGCGTTTGGCGGACCCGCGGCGCACATCGCCATGATGGAAGATGAGGTCGTCGGCCGGCGCAAGTGGCTGTCGCGCCAGGCTTTCCTCGACCTGGTGGGCGCCACCAACCTCATCCCGGGGCCTAACTCGACGGAAATGACCATGCACGTGGGGCACGTGCGGGCAGGATGGAGGGGGCTGGTTGTGGCCGGCGCCAGCTTCATCATCCCGGCGTCATTGATTACCGGCGTGATCGCCTGGTTCTACGTACGCTACGGCGCGCTGCCGCAGGCGGAGGCGCTGCTGGCCGGCATCCGTCCGGTGGTGATTGCCGTCATCATCGGCGCAATCTGGCGCTTGAGCCGGCAAGCCGTCAGGAATTGGCAGCTCCTTGCGATTGGCGTCGCCGTCGGTGCGGCGGCGTGGGCTGGCTTCAGCGAGATCCTGGCGCTGTTTCTCGGGGGGCTGCTGGGCATGATCTGGCTGCGCGGCCGCGACGGCTGGGCCGATCGCCGGGGATTCGCCAAATCCGTGCTGGTTGTTGTGATGCTGATTGCCGTGGTTAGCGCCATCCTGGCTTTGGGGAACAACGCCGCCCGGCTTTGGGCCAGCGCGGCCGAGGGCCAGCCGGTCGAGCCCTCGCCTGCTGTGCTGGGCCTTTACTTTCTGTTCATCGGCAGTGTGCTCTACGGCAGCGGCTACGTGCTGTTCGCCTTTCTGGAGGGCGGGCTGGTGGAAACCTTTGGCTGGCTCACCCAACAGCAGTTGATCGACGCCATTGCCGTTGGCCAGGTGACTCCGGGCCCGGTGTTCAGCTCGGCCACGTTCATCGGCTATGTGATCGCCGGCTGGCCGGGCGCGCTGGCGGCCACAGTCGGCATCTTCCTGCCGTCATTTGTCTTTGTTGCCGCGCTCACCCCACTCATTCCCAAACTGCGCCGTTCCGTCTGGATGGCGTCGTTTCTCGACGCGATCAACGTCAGCGCGGTGGGGCTGATGGCAGTGGTCTGTATTCAGCTCGGCCAGGCCGCCCTGGTCAGTTGGCAGACCTGGCTGTTGTTCGCTGTCGCCGTGATCCTGGGCATCCGCTGGAATGTCAATTCGGCGCTGCTGGTGGCCGGCGGGGCGCTTGCCGGGTGGCTGCTGATGGGCTAGGATGCTGGCTGAACGACCGCGTCAATCCCCGCTTCGACGCGTTGCTGGAGTGTATTGTGACGGTAGATCTCAGGATGGTGGTCGAACCACTGATCGTACCCGCGCGCCAAGCGATCGAAGACAGCGATGCCCTGCGCGGCGTGTGTCTCCAACGAACTCTCTGACATGGATGAAACACCATGAATCACAGCCGGGCCGGGACTCCGAAAACACTGGCGCCCAGGTTCATTCCCAGCCGCGCCGCCTTGCGCGTCAGGCCGTCGCCCAGCCAGTAGCGCTCGAACATCACTTTGCCCCAGTGCCAGGGCCGGCCGGCGCGGGGCAGGGGTACCATCGGATCGGGTTCAGCGTAGAAATGGCCGCTGGTGAAGCCGGCCGAACCGCCGCCGGTTTCGAGCCAGCAGTAACCCGTTCCATCGAATTCGACCGCGGAAGACTCGCCCTGGATGTCCGCGGCGATGCGCTCGGCCACTACCTCGGCCTGCGCGTGGGCAAAGGTGCCAGCCTTGGGCAATGGTTTGCCGTTGGCCAGGGTGATGGTGGTCGCATCGCCCACCGCGTAGACGTTGTCGAAGCGGGTTTGAAGCGTGTGCTTGTCCACCAGCGCCCAGCCAGCCTGGTTGGTCAGCGCCGATCCGTGCAACGCGGCCGGCGGGCGATGCGGCGGCACGGCCGCCAGAAAGTCGAACGGCTCCCGCTGGCCGTCGGCAAAGACCAACTCCTTCACCTCGGCGTCGATGTGCTGCACCTGGCGCTGGGCGTGAAAGGAGATCTCCCTGGCGGTCAGCATCTGCACCACCGCCTCGCCCAGGGCCGGCCCGGCCACAGGCATCGGCAGCACTTCCGGCGTGAAGACCTCCACTCCGCAGCGGCTGCGGAGGTCGCGGCGGCGCAGGGCGTCGTCCAACAACATGGCAGCCTCGTAGGGCGCGGCCGGGCACTTATAAGGCAGCGTCGAGACCAGCACAACGACCCGGCCCCCCTGGAAGCGCGTCAGCGCCTGCCAGAGGCTGGCCGCCCCGTCCGGAGCGAAGAAGTTGTGCGCGGCTGCACTGTAGCCAGGTAGGGCTTCCGGCGCCAGATCGGCGCCCAGCGCAACCACAAGGTAGTCGTATGCCAACTCTTGCCCATCCATGCGTACGCGCCCGCTTGACGGCTCGATTGCCTGCACCGCGCCTTGCACTACCTCCACGCCCGGACGCACCATGCGGCGCAGGTCCTTGGTGATCTGACCGGGCCGGCGCTGGCCGACCATCACCCACAGCAGCGAGGGAGTGAATAAGTATTCGCCCTGTTTGTCAACCAGCATGACGCGATGTTCCGCTCCCAGCCGCTGGCGCAGCGCATTGGCTGTCACGATGCCGCCGACCCCGCCGCCCAAGATGAGTATTGTCTTCCTGGCCATTGATTGACCTCTTTGAGTGTATTCGAGAGCTGCTCAACCAGCAGCGGAGTCGCCAGATGGGATGCCATCTCCGATCGCTCGTTGCGCCGTCAGACTGATTACCTGCAACGCGTCGTGGCTGCCGCCATCCAGTCCCGTTCCCCGGCGCACAGCCACGCCCATCATCGAAGTGGCGCAAGCCTCAGGTCCCACGGCTACTCCGACCCTCACTCTGCCCACTTCCGTGCCGACGCGCGCTGTGGAGACGCCAACT
>JAAEKA010000076.1 GCA_014155705.1 Anaerolineae bacterium clx_CAG2
CTACTCGTTGGTGCGCAACGACTTCTATCTGCATGCCGGCAAGATCATCGACAGCAACGCGCCGCGCGTCGAAGGCAACACGGCGATCTGGACCTCCTCAAGCGTGGCAGTACGCAGCATCCGCCAAATGGAGGCCATTGTCAAGCCCAAGGCGCGCCTTAGTGCCTGGATGTTGATCGGAGCAGTCGTGATTGTCGTACTGCAGCTCGGCAAAAACAGGACAACAAAAGCCAGAACCAGCATCAGGCTGAGCCATGGCCCGCGAGTTCTAATCCACATATGCCTTCCTCCTGGATTACCGAGAAACACGGCGCGTATTCGAGACATTGTGATGCTCGATCTTCAACCTACACTACGTCGAACGGCGGCCATAGTTTCTCAGATTCTCCAAGGATTGTGGGCCGGGACGACCATCGTGCCATAGCATACCCACCAACGATGCCCGGTTCTCACCAACCGTCGACCGATGAACCGGACCGGCCATCCAATAAGCCATAGACAAAACCGCCGAACGATCCCAGGATGGCGCCCAGCAAAAGCTCTACCGGACTGCACAAACACAGGTACGGGATGCCGATCAGGAAGCCGATGCCCAGGCTGAATCCGCCCAATAGCAAGGTGAGCAGGATGTTGGCGACAAAGGAGATGATCCACAGAGCGCCGCCGGCCATGGCGCCGGCAATGACCGGCGCCCGACCCTCGCTGTACTGCGCGTTGAAGCGGGCCGATAGCGCGCCGCAGCCCAGATACACCAGCCCCAGCAGGGGCAGCGACAAGGCCGCGCCGGCGCCAGCGGTCAGGAAGGTGACCACGTTCAGGATCAGCAGCCCGATCGACACGAACAGCGCCGCCCGCAGGGGTCCAGGCAGGATCGTTCCAAAGCCTCCACGGCGGCGATTGTCATCGAAGTCGTAATAGTCGTTCACAGGCACACCCTTCACGAGAAGTCTGCTGCCGAGTCCCAAAGCGAGGCGCTTTGGTCAAGCGCAGATGAAGACCGGGCCAGAGTCAGGTATAACAAGGCCGCGCAGATCAGGATTATCAGGCCAAGAGCCATCCACCAGCCGCCGGCTGCGACCCGCACCTCGCCCAATACAGCGATCAGGCGAATAGCCAGGTTGTCGGTCACACCCAGGGTGTCGATGAACGGCAGCTTGCCCAGTAGCACGAGCAGGCTTGGCGCAGCGAGTATGCCAGCGCCGACGCCGAGCTTACCGGCAAGACCAGCAGCTGGCGTCAACGCCAGCAGGCTGGCAGCCAGCACCAGCAGCGCCGCTGCCAGCCCCCCGCCCACCGCTAACGGCAACCATCGACCAGCAGGCCAGGCCAGGCGCAGTAGCTGCCAACCTGAAAGTGAGAAACCCTGTTCGACGTGAGCAAGAAACTGGCTTGCGTCCGGACGGTTTAGCGTCTGGCGAACTTCGTCCATCGTGTCTAGACGCAAGGCGCCGATCTTCTCCTGCACGACAGGCAGCTCGCGCAGCCAATCCAGATAGACCGCATGGTCCGCTAACCAGGCGGCGTTGCGCGCAAATGCATCCGGCGCATCCGTTGCCGCCCAGGGCAAGGCGACGAATGCTCCGATGACCAGCCAGCTTCCCAACCATCCCAACCAGGCAGGAGCCAGGTAAGCGCGCTGAACGGAACGGCCGGCGAGCACAGTCAACGCCGCGAGACTCAGGATCGCCAGCACCACAACAGCTATCACGGCCATGATGTCTCCAGTGGCTCCACAGCCTTGCCCGCTGCGCTGCTGCCGATTTCGATCAAACCGCCTGCGAAAAGCAGCGTCAGGCCCAGCATGGTCAGCCAGGGTCCCATCTCCAGCTTGACGCCCAGTAATACGGTCAGGATTGCCCAGTGGAAGCGATCATGCATACCGAGCGCATCCACTGCGGGAATGGCACCAGCTAACCCAACCAGCCCCGCCAGACTGAGCGCCGCTAGCAGGATGCCTACCAGCTTACACAGTCTGCCGCCGCTGTACGTGGCGCCCAAGGGCAGCCATGCCAAGGTCGCCACAGCCAGCAACGTGGGAAAGACGATGGCGGCTTGTGTCCAGAAGCCCCAAAACGGAGCGAACACCGTCAACTGCCAACCGGTCAATGTGGCCTTGCCTAGCAGTACTCCCAGGAGGCGGCTGGACTCCGCGCTGCCCAACAGACCGATGGCGTCAGGAGCGAAATCCCTCAGGAGATCGCCTAATCCCAGTTGAAGATACTGGATGAAATCGAAGCGCACCCATTCCTGGAAGATGAAGCTACCGACGACCAATACCACGCCCAGCAGGGGGAGCAGGCGCGGTCTGGAAGCGACTGCCAAGGGCGAATTAGAGCGGAAGACAGCCAGAGCTATTACCAGCCATGCAGCGATCAGAAGAAAGAAGGCCATGTGCGTCCTTACCAAATCGAGCCGCCAACAGTGCTGGTGCACCGGCGTAACGCATTCGATGGCGGATCGGCGCCCATTCGGCTATGTTGCGTCAGAACCAAAGCCGTATGTAGGTCTTGTTCTCCGAGTATCCGCAGTTCCAGTCTACGCTGTCGCAGAAATAGGCCCATAGGACCACTGGGCGCTCTTCCGTAGTCGCCATCAGCAAACGAAAAATCGCTCGCTCCGATGCCGATTCGTTTTGCACGATGACGAACAGCTCGCTATGGATCACCTGCCCGCTGCGATCTTCGACAGCGGCCACCTTGATTTGCTCCGACTTGGCTACATCTCCCAAATAGGAGCAAACCGAAGGCATTCCATCGACACCGACACTCGTCAGGTTAGTCGCTTCCTGCACCTGGCCAGCGATGCATGCTTCGACCCAACTACGAGCCACACCGGGATTAGTAGCCGACTGAAGATATGTCTCGCACCCGGCCAGCAAGACTGCGGTCAGCAACGATACCGTAAGCAGAAACAACTTGCGTAGTTTCACAGTTTTCAACCTCCGCAGACTCTTCGGACAGATAGTAAAGGGACGGAGTACATACCACAACGCCGATTCCTAATTAAGCAACTCGAAGATGCCGTGGAATGTGGCGCTCACCACGGCTTCAATTCTGTACCACCACGCGCACCTCGGCGAACTCTGGCCAGTAGTTGCCGGTATTGTCAACGATGATCAACGTCAGCCAGTAGACGCCGGGCGGCACGGTGCGCGTGTCCCAGTCCATCAAAACACCGTTCGTCACCGGCGCTTCAAAACGCACGAGGTAGGTATAGTCTGGGTTTGTCTCAGGTCTGAACTCAAACTTATAGTAGAGGAACCTGTCTCGCGTGGCCGTACCCTGAAAAGCGACCACACCGCTCAGGCGATCATTCTGCTGTGGATAGGCGATGCACGCCTCCTGTCGCGGACAGACAGCGGTGGACACTGGGATGGGCGAAGGCGGGGCGGCGCGCTGAGCAGGGGCAGGCGCTGCTGCGCTAGGCATGACCGCCTCGAGATCCAGAACGATATCGCCGTCAGCTTCCGTGGTCAGTCCAACGCTGCGGTAGCCGGCGCCGCTACTGACCGACTCAACCTGGAACTGCTTGTCCGGCTCCAGCTCGTAGATGGTGGCCTAGCCGTCCACCCGTACAATCAGCACGCGCTTGGCCTTGAGCGCATCGGAGCGGCGCAGCAAATCGATCTCCTGCCTGATTGGCACACTGCCGGATACGCCAAAGTCGATGATGCCCAGCGGCGTACCGATGCGCTCTGCGAAGGTCGCGCTAACCCTGCCCGCGGTGCTGACGCCGATGCGCACTGGGATGAACGGCGGAGACCAACCGAGTTCGCCGACCACTTCGCCTCTGGAGCGGAGAGAGCCGCACGACGTCACAGTCATCAGGACCAGAGCAATTGTTACGTGGCGATGAAGCCCCAGGCGCTGGAAATCTCGCATGACCGCTTCTCCACGAGCAAATGCGCTATTAGACCATCTTGGGTGAAAACCCTTCACCAATCCGAATCGAATTCGGCCGCCGTATCAGGCCGTCTGAGCCGTGTCAACAAGAACACGCCGCCGATCAGCAGTACGACAATCACGACTGCTCCGATCAACATCCAGGCACTAAGGCGCGCCTTGGGCTTGACAATGGCCTCCATTTGGCTGATGCTGCGTACTGCCACGCTTGAGGAGGTCCAGATCGCCGTGTTGCCTTCGACGCGCGGCGCGTTGCTGTCGATGATCTTGCCGGCATGCAGATAGAAGTCGTTGCGCACCAACGAGTAG
>JAAEKA010000077.1 GCA_014155705.1 Anaerolineae bacterium clx_CAG2
CACCCATCGAGTGGTGAATGAGGCTATCCGAGTAGATCGTGTCACCGGTAATGACGGCGCTCCTGTCTTTGTAATTCACGCGGAAGCCAACCGCCGGAACCACAGGTGGATGGTCCACATTGAAGGCAATCACTTGTAGATCGCCCGCTTCGTATACCACCTCACTGGACATGAGATCGCTGCCGAGGTCGAACGTGTGCGCCACTGCTCCAAAGCCTGAAGGGGGCATAACGTCCGTACCATGATGTGCAATTCGATAGCCTCGGTCGAGTTGATAGGCAGCCACAAATCCGGCCACAACCTCATCCACGCCCGGTGGCCCATAGACGGACAGTGGTTCGACTGAACCAGCGTTTCCCCAGTGCTGTAACATCAACTCACCGAGATCGCTAATATGGTCTGAATGGTAGTGGGTCAGGAACAGCGCATTGATTGCGCTCAAATTCAGGCCAGTTAGCGCGAGGTTACGCGTGCTACCGGGGCCTGTATCAAAGACTAGCAGCTGATCTCCTGCTACCACGACGGCCTGGGGGCCAACACGGTTGGGATCTGGTAGTGGAGCGCCAGTACCAGTTGTGATGACGTGTAGCGCATCGCCTTCGAAGTACTTCGCATTTCGGTCGGCAGTCACTGCTCTATTGATAAACCCGTCAATAGCAGAATCCGGCAGGTTGTTCCTGTACCACAAACCACCACCAATAAGGAGACCGGCAGCCCCCGCTGCGGTACCAATCAGGAAGTTCCTGCGGGAAACACCCTTAGCGGAGTTTTCCACACCAGAATCCTGTTTGGGTCCTGGCGCTTCAACCTTTCGTTTTGCATCGGTCATAATTGCGTCCTCTGGGCTACACATCTGGCAAATGGGCTATCGATACACACGCCACCCACTAAGAGGGTGACCAGCACAGGTTGACAGTTCGTTATGAGGGCCATTGTGTCAGCTCCTCTCCGACAGCATACGCAACAGGGTCTGTGCCGTCTCGCCCGATGAATTCTGGTTTTGCCCGGTGACGATGTTGCCGTCAACCGCCACATACGTTGCGAAGAAATCCCGGAATGCGGTGTCGCTGACGAAGTTGGCACCCAGCCGGCGCAACTCGGTTTCCGGGTGCTGCGGCGTTATCTCGATGCCGAGTTCTTCAACCTGCTTGTCGGTGACAGCGGTCATCGTACGGCCTTCAACCAGTGGGCTGCCGTCGACGTCGGTTGCCATCAGGAAGCCGAGCGCTCCGTGACATACCGAACCCAGCAGAACACCTTCCGCATGGGCTTCCGAGATCTTTTCACCGAGCAGTTCGCTGAAGCCGAGGTCATATGCCGCGCCCCAGCCTCCAGCCATCCAGATGATGTCGTAGTCGGTGAAATCCAGGTCCTCGATTCTGAGCGAGTTTTGTGTCTTGTTCTGCGCAACCTCATCTTCCAGATAGCGCCGATCGGCATCGGTGGCCAGCGGCCAGCGCAAACTCACCGGTTCGAAGGGGATTTCACCCCCTTCGATACTGGCAATATCGACGGTCATGCCGGCATCGAGGAATTCATAGTACGCAATGGTGAGTTCCGAGCCGTAGACACCAGTCGCCACGCCGTCCTCCGGATCGCCCAATGTATCGTGATTGGTGGCGATGATCAGCGCCCGTTTCCCCTCGAGATCGTATTCTGCTCGATCATAGGCAGGATGGAGTCCAATCCAACTGAGGATCTGCGGCAGCAGGATCAAGAGGAGTGCAATGATCCCTGCCAACGCGATTCCCGTGATCAGTAGTGTCCTTTTCATGAGATTTTCCTTTCATGTTGATGTAACTGTTTGATTAACAGGCCCGCAATTCCACTTAGTTTTCGTCTTAGCTTTTCTCCTTATGGTTGAAAGCATCTTCGAAGTCTTTGTCGCCTATCACGGCCCATTGCAGGCCGGTCTGGGCATCTGCCGTGCTGCAGGTCACCCGGGTAGGTGTCGAATGCAGCTAATAGGTCGGAGGACTCTCCAACTCACCCTAGTAGGTTGTCTCCAGTATAGTCCGGTATCGGTCATCCTGGTAGTGGTTCGATTCACGCACGCCGGTGAGAATGCCCATCTATTGGTGTGAGCCGACTCACACCGTCCCCCAAGGCGAACTGCTATTCGCAGGCCAGGGCCTCGCGTACGGTCACCCGAGTGGCATTACGGGCCGGCACAAGACTGGCAATGCCAGCCAGCACCGCCACGATGATCAGCCAGCCGAAAAGCCCACTCGCAGAATAGATGTAGCCCAACGGCGGCTCGAAGAAGGCCAAACCTGGAGCTACAGATCCGCCGGAACTTCGCCTCGTGCGGCCAAATCGATCGGATGTGTTCAGAACCGGTATTGCTGGCCTTAGCATATCAGGATCCAGTTTCTCGGAACAGTGGGGGGTGTCACGAAAGCGGGTGGGTGGCTTCATGCAGCCATGTGAGTCAACTCACAGATCCGAATGAGTGGTAAGGGTGGTCGCAGTCTTGCGGTTCCGCTATACTCAGGCTATGAGAATCGCAAAATCGTGGTATACTGGCCGCATGACGGAATCAATTTCCTCCATCCTGGAGGATCTGCGAAACCCACAAACCGCATACCTGGAACCGGGCTTGCTGTCGGTGTTCCGAATTGTGACCGGTTTGCAACTAATCCTTGTACTCCTGGGGTTCATTGGCACGATTCTGGGGAGGGACTCCCTGCCCATTCGGGTGTTGGGCACAGGACTTGTGTGGCTGAGCATCCTCCTGCTTTTCTTGAACTGGCCAGGGCTACAGGATCGAATGGGCCGTTGGTTTCTGCCGCTGGCGTTGATCGTCAGCGGCTTCATGCCAGCGGTCGACCGCCTGGTCTATCTGCAGTCCATCGCCGAAAACGGCGACATCCTCCTGTCATTCGGCCGGGTCGAGGACAGCGCCTGGCGCCTGCTGTTCTTTGTGCTCTTCCCCCTGGTGCTGATCGCCTGGCAGTATGGCATGGCCCACGCCCTTCTTTACTCCATCGGCATCACCGCAATCAGCGTCGCTATGAACGCATGGCTCATCGGGTGGACCTCCCCAATCACCATTGGTGCGGTCCCCCTGGCCGTCGGCGGGAGCATAACGTTGGCCCTGGTCGGCTACGTGGTGGCGCGCCTGGTCGCAGTTCAGAGAGAACAGCGGGCGAAACTGGCCCAGGCCAATGAAAAGCTGGCCAACTATGCGGCGACGGTGGACCAACTGGCCACCAGTCGTGAGCGCAACCGGTTAGCCCGAGAGCTGCACGATACCCTTTCCCACACCCTCAGTTCCCTTGCCGTGCAACTGGAGGCGGTGGACAGCGTTTGGACCGAGGCGCCGGACCAGGCCCACTCGCTGTTGATCAAGTCTATTGCCAATACCCGGGGCGGCCTGGCGGAGAGCCGTAGAGCGCTTCAGGCCTTGCGCGCTTCGCCGCTGGAAGACCTGGGCCTGGGATTGGCCCTGCGCAACCTGGCCGAATCCACGGCTAGGCGGGCAGGACTCACGCTGACGGAGGACCTTCCCAGACAGATAGAGGGTCTTTCTCCCGAAGCGGAGCAATGCATCTACCGGGTTGCCCAGGAAGCCCTGGAAAACGTGGTGCGGCACGCGCAGGCCCAGGAGATCCGGGTAGCGATGCGCCTGCAGACTGCCGGCCAGTGGCAGCTGACGGTTGAGGATGACGGGCGGGGCTTCGATCCCTCAGAAGTGACCAATGAGAGACACTATGGGCTGCAAGGCATGCGGGAGCGAACGGCCATGTTGGGCGGAAGCCTGGAGATTGACAGCCAGCCGGCATCGGGCACGCGAATCCGCCTGATCTTGTAAAATGCTAGGGCCGTTGAGCTGTGAGTCTGCGTGGGCCAACAGCGGGCAAGACAGTCGACCAGACGAACCCGCCCTTGAGCAGCCAACATTGTGTCATCCTGAGGCCCGCCGAAGGATCTCCAGCTTCTCTAGCTCAGGAGCATTCCTGCCACAAGGAGTCAGCATGATCCGCATCGTGTTGTGTGATGACCAGGACATTGTCACCGAAGGGATGCAGGTGATCCTGGGAACCGTGAAGGATATTGAGGTGATTGGCGTGGCCCATGACGGGGCCGCAGCCGTGGATCTGGCGGCGGAACTGAACCCGGATCTGGTACTGATGGACCTGCGCATGCCCATCATGAACGGCATCCAGGCCACCCGAGAGATTTGCCAGACCCACCCGGAGATCAA
>JAAEKA010000078.1 GCA_014155705.1 Anaerolineae bacterium clx_CAG2
TGTCGTCAAAGTGCGTCGCTTCGGATTCACCAATGTGAACGTGCAAACGGCCGATCCCATAATCTGTCGCCCTATCTCCGTCATACGTTGCACTGCGCTCACATGATCCTGTACTATTGACCGTATCATCTTCCTGCGCATCTGTGAGGATCGGGGCATCGAGACCTACGGTACCCTGCAAGGTCTGATCACCAGCAGCCAGGTCTATGAGCAGTTGACGCTGCGCTTCCGCCATGCCGATGCCCGCTATAACTCCGGGCTGTTCCACTTCGAGATGGAAAAGGGGCGGATAGAAGGAACTGACACCCTGACCCCTGGCCTGGTCATCGACGACAAGGTTCTCAAGGAAATTCTCAGGACGCTCTACTACCCCGACAGCCCCTACGAGTTCTCGGTGCTGCCAGCCGACATCCTGGGCCAGGTCTACGAGCAGTTCCTGGGTAAGGTCATCCGCCTGGTGCCCTATGGCAAGGGCCAGCGCGCAGTGGTGGAGGAGAAACCGGAGGTCAGAAAGGCGGGAGGCGTCTTCTACACCCCCACCTTCATCGTAGATACCATCCTGCGCCAGACCCTGGGTAAGCTATTGGCGACTTTGACCCTGCGCCAGGTTGCGGGCCAAGCACCTCGCTTGGGACACAAGGTTGCGCCGGTGCGGGTGGCCGACATCGCCTGCGGCTCAGGCTCCTTCCTGTTGGGCGCGTACCAATACCTGCTGGATTGGTACCTGGCAGCCTACCTGGCCGATGGCGCACAGAAATGGGCGACAGGTCGTAATGCCCGACTCTTTCAGACGGCTCGCGGTGAGTGGCGGCTGACCATCACTGAACGCAAACGTATCCTACTGGATCACATCTACGGCGTGGACATCGATCCGCAGGCCGTGGAAGTGACCAAGTTGTCACTCTTGCTCAAGGTGCTGGAAGGCGAGAGTGAACAGACGCTCAACCCGCAGCTTGCCCTTCTTCCCGACCGGGTACTGCCTGACCTGAGCAACAACATCAAATGCGGCAACTCGCTGATCGGGCCGGATTTCTATGAGGGGCAGCAGATGGCGCTGCTGGACGACGAGGCCGCGCTGCGGGTCAACGTCTTTGACTGGCCGGTGGAGTTCGCGCAGGTCTTTGCCGATGGCGGCTTCGACGTGATCATCGGCAACCCACCGTACATTCGCATGGAGACCTTCAAGGAACTGAAGGCATATCTAAAGTCTCATTACGCTTGTCACGACGAACGGTCTGATCTATACGCCTATTTCATTGAACGCGCTCACACGCTGCTCATGTCTGGTGGGCGGTTTGGCATGATCGTGTCCAACAAGTTCCTGCGTGCAAACTACGGACGCCCTCTGCGAGAATACCTCCGGCACAATGTAGCTTTCGAGCGAGTCATCGATTTCGCTGGTTTACCGGTATTTGCTGGGGCAACTGTCCGCACGATCATTCTGATTACAAAGCGGGCCACAGATGAACCAAGTTCGATTCTCTACGCACCACCATTGTCGTCTGATGGTTTCTCATCGGTGGCATCTGGGTTGCTATCAGTAGAAGAAGCTGTTGAAGAACGGACGTACCCTGTCGGTTCGGAAATGTTGGCCCAAGCTGTTTGGAGTTTTGCAGAGCAGAGGGATGAGAGTCTTCTTGAACGGTTGAGAACCAGTTATTCAATTCTCGGAGAATACTGCAACGGCCAGATCTGCATGGGGGTGAAATCGGGACTCCAAGAGGCTTTTGTCATTGATGAAAGCACTCGGCAAGCGATACTTGATAGTAACCCCATCGCTGCTGAGATCATAAAGCCGTTCGTGAACGGTCGAGACGTGCGCCGATATGACATCAAGTACAGGAATCTATATCTGATCTACACGCACCACGGTATTGAGATTTCCAGGTATCCTGCAATTGAGCAACATCTACGGCCGTTCAAGAGTGCGCTCTCAAGAAGGGCTACGCGTCAGGAGTGGTATGAACTTCAACAACCACAACTTCGATTTGCGCGGTTCATGGACAGCCCCAAGATCATTTTCCCGGATATTGCTACAACGACGCGATTTACTTTGGATGATGCGGGCTACTACGGCTCTAACACAATCTACTTCATCCCACGACGCGATTACTACCTATTGGGACTGCTCAACTCCAGATTAGGTCAGTTCTACTTTGTGAGAACGTGTGCCGGTCTGGAAGGGAAGAACGACGTCTACTTGAGGTTTTTTGGTCAGTACATGGAGGGTTTCCCCATCCGCACCATCGACTTCACCAACCCCACCGACGTCGCGCGCCACGCCCGCATGGTCAGCCTGGTGGAGCACATGCTCGACCTGCATAAGCGGGTGGCCGTCGAGCAAGTGCCACACATCAAGACCATGCTCCAACGCCAGATCGAGGCCACGGATCAGCAGATTGACCAGTTGGTGTATGAGCTATACAGTCTGACGGATGAAGAGATCAAGATCGTTGAAGAAGGCGCATCGAAAAGCTAGCGCCCTGTAGCGCGCCAGGGCGCTGGGCACACTACTGACCGAACTACCACGCCTGTGACCTGAAGCGCAGCCAGGCGATCTCGACTTTACGTTGATCTTTGCCTATTTTGGTGTCCGGTTTCAAGAGGACACTTCAGGGGCTTGTCCCCTGTCACCGGGCTTAGTTCAACTCAAGATTATGTGGCGGCTCTCGTCCTGAACAGCCGTCAGCCATCATGGTGATTTGCCCTGCCAACCCAGTTGTCCCTTTGACACCAGCGCGCCACATGAATCTCCTATTCCGTTGGGCCGCTGCTACCGGCGATAGAAAATCGAGTAAAGCATAGGTATGTCCACGGAAGCCAAGTTCGACTATCACAATAACCCGGAGCCACTTCTGGCGACTTTGAGTGCCATGTTGGCGGATCAAGGGGCTACAAAGGAAGTGGCGGTTCTTGCGAACTCCATCGCTGGGATCCGCCAGATTGATTACGACAATTGGAATGGCGGCACGTATATCTATGGCTTGTTCCTTCAGATTCCTGTATGGCTTTTTGGTAAGTTGAGTGGCCAGAAGCAAGAGTGCGAATACCGCATATTGGAGGCGGCACAATTAATGTTGGAGCCGTTTCCCAATGACATTTTGCGGTCGGTGACTATCACGCCAATCCCTGAAGCCGATCAGGATTGGAGGAACAGGGCCACTGCCTGGCTTGCAGGGAATGGAGTCACAAACCAAGGAAGAGTCCGGTCTGACAACATAGCTTCTCGTACCGTTGATGGACTTCTGTTTCGATCTCAGCCGGAGATTTTCCTCTATCAAGCCCTGAAATCATTGGGAGTGTCCTTTGCGCCGTTACCGGTCTTTGTTCGTGGTGGCGATTCGTATAGGCGGATCGAACCTGACTTCGTAATCGTCAAGAGCGGAATAATGCTTGTGGTCGAGGTCGATGGGGATACTGTCCATCACGAAACCCCGGCAGAAGCTCATGGCCGAACCACTATGCTTGTGCATGAAGGGGTCTACGTCGAGCGGGTAACGGCAAGCGAATGCGGATCCCGATTAAAGGCCGACGAATGTGCCCGGAAGATATTGGCGGTTTTGGAAAAGTACCGGGCCTCGCGGTGACATGGCGGCCCAATGAACGCATTCAGCTGACGTCGCTACCTGGGGCCAAATATGTGCCAGTCTCGGCTCACCGGCGCACCTTTGGGCGGGTCGGCCTCGGTTCACCTGTACAACTGACCTTCTTGTCTAACACACCGGCCCAGTTGAAAGTGTACTGCGCCCCTAAATCTGGACACATAGCTAATTAGACCATCGTGTTCTCGGCTATGGGCACAATCTGTCATCTTGTCTTCTAATCATCTTGAACCTTTTTGTATCCGGTTTCGCCGGAGCGCATCACCAAGAAGAGTGTTCATTATGGCGACTTGGACAAAGAACAAAGTTAAACAACTGGCGCATCTCTTAGGGATGACGTCAAGTGAAGCCAAGGAGTTTGGCGATCAGGTGAATCGCCTTCTCAGCCAGCTAGGTCACGATTCTGCGTCCTTTGAAGACATCGGTAACGCTGCTGTCCGATTGCCCGTTGCTTCCCGGACTCCAGAGATCGCCATCGACCAGCGTGATGGTTCCCGACTCCGTGGCCACCTGGCCGCGTTCGTCGCGCGCCTCGATAGTCCAGGTGTACTCGCCGTCGGGCAGGACGCGGCCCATCACCAACTGCG
>JAAEKA010000079.1 GCA_014155705.1 Anaerolineae bacterium clx_CAG2
CAAGAGCCGGATCCAGAAGTCGGTATCCTCAGCGCGATCCATGTCCGCATCAAACCAGTGATCCAGCGCCTCCAGCCACTGCCGACGGAACAACACAGCACAAGTTACCAGCGGACAGGCGTATAAGCAGCCGGGCAGCGAAAGTTCAGATTGGTTACTCCAGGGCTCCAAAGTACGCACGAGTGTGCCATCGGCTGCGATGATCTGGGTGCCGCCAGCCACCAGGCCGATCTCAGTGTGGTTGTCCAGAAAGGCGATCTGAGTGGCTAGCTTTTCCGGCAGATAAAGATCGTCGTCGTCCAGGAAGGCGACGTATTCGCCGCGCGCCTGTTTCAGACCGGTATTGCGCGCCGTGCTGCGGCCAGCGTTGTCCTGGCGCAAGTAGAGGATGCGCGACTCTGCAAATCCGGCCATGACTGCGGCCGTGTCATCGGTCGAGCCGTCGTCCACCACAATGATCTCGAAGTCGGGACATGTTTGCGCCAACACGCTCTCGATGGCCTGGCGCAGGTAACCAGAGCGGTTGAAAGTGGGGATGATGACACTGACGCGAGGCAAGTCGGGCATGATCAGCAAGTCCAGAAATCTGTCAACGACTGCGCCGTGTTCCGTAGAGTAACACCACAGCGCCGACTAGCAGGACGGCCGACAGAACGCCGGCCAGAAGCGGCGCAATGGTGGAACTGTTGGTTGGCGGCGCAGCCTGTGCCGCCGGTGGTAACGTGGGCGCTCGCGGTGAAGGTGCTCGCGTCGGCGCCGGGAGGCTAGCGGTTGGAGCCGGTGTCGCTGCGACTAGGGCTGGCGGCGCGACCTGCGGCGGCTGATAGGGCGAGTCGATGGTGCGGCTGGTGTGCCAGATGCGTTCAGCGCCATCGTGGAATACCACATGTAATTGGTTGCCGTCACCAATAACTAGTGAGGGTGACTCAATTGATTGGACCT
>JAAEKA010000008.1 GCA_014155705.1 Anaerolineae bacterium clx_CAG2
CAATTACAGGAGAAGATCAACGCCGTTACCAAGGAATTCATGGGCGTGACCGTCACGGTAACAGGCTTTGGAACGATCAACATTCCAGACCTTGCTGCGGGAAAGCTAATGGCTCTGTGGACAGCCGAAAAGGATCGAGCTTTGGCCCGAGATCAGGCGATCCTGCAAAACAAGATCATGGTTGATACAGCCACCGCGCGGCGAGACGCGTTCAGCATGATCGTTGACGCCATGAACGAAGCCCTGGAAAAACGCCCGGAGGTCAGGGATCTGATCGCCATGAGCTTTGTCGAACGGATGGAGCGCGTCGAGGGTGACGTAGCGAGCGGCGCTGGCCAGGACGTCGAAGCGCTAGGCAAACTCTACGTGATTGAGGCGCTCAAGAGCCTCACTGCCAAGCAGGATCCCCACGAAGGAGCGGCACGCACTTAGTCTTGCTCGCTCGATTGTGCGAGTTCACACAGCCGTCGCGTTGAAGCCTGCAAGGCATTGAGCGACGAAGCTGGAAGCGCAGCATCAACCTGGATGCCAAAACTGGTGGCCGTCGCAGCCAAAGCGGTCAAAAATCCGCGACGGTAGCTGTCACTCTCTGGGCCGTCGAACTGCGCCGCCATATGCTGGCAGGTCAGCTCCACCCCGCGTAGGATGTTCTCAATGTCATGTTTGTGCCAGACGGATTGGGCCATGGACTCCTCCAATACAACAAAATCGGAACATATGTTCCAATTAAGGATTGTATGCAAGCTCGCCATCGGCGGCAAATTTCCTGGCAACCGAAATCAGGTCCCGACAATACCTTCGCCAAATGAGGCTGATGTGAGCAACTGTGTAAGCTCTGGTTTGTGGAGCCGGAGGTACACAGTTAATGGGTTCTCGAGGCCCATAATTGGCGATGGTATTGCTTGCTTGGCAAGAACCGTCGCAGGATAGTCTTCATCATGCGCAGACTCAAGCCTTGCGGTCGTTCTTGTATGAAGACGGTCAAGTACAGTCATATCAGAGGTCTTGGCTGGATGGGCGAGTTAGGCACGAGTTTCTGCCAACCGTCGAGATCACGCGCCGCCTTACGGGGTCTGACCAGTTAACGGCGCTAAGATCGTCACTGTGCCGTTCACCCCATCTAGGGTAACAACCAACTGGTTGAAAATATCCTGACCCAGCCACACATCCTCGTCACCGAATCGATCATCATCCGATACCAAGAAGCCATAACCCGAGTTGAGCAAGGCCCCGGAATGCACAACATGGTCTTGCTGTGGTGTAACGAACGATAGGTCATAGGCAGGCAGCGGTTTCAAGTCACTGGCTTCAACGAAGATGCGTCTTTCTACGTGCAGCATCGCACGTCCGTTGCTGTTTTCCAAGCGTTCAATCACGCTGGGCTTGACCATCGATATATCACACCCAGTATCCAAAAGGGCCTTGGCTGCTGTGCGCAAACCCAACCCGGCTGCGTCGACAAGCTCACCGGGCAGCATACACTGCCGCGGCAAGAGCCATCGCTCGACGTTGTCCTGAACATCGACGATAACACCATGAGCCTGTTGGCAACAGGGGTACCTGTCCAAGATAA
>JAAEKA010000080.1 GCA_014155705.1 Anaerolineae bacterium clx_CAG2
GGCCGGTTTCGCCCGTCAGGTCGGCCGTGATCTCGATCACGACGTTGCCCGTCAACAGACCCGCGTTCAGGGCCTGGAAGATACCACCCGGATTGGTCAACGACGGATAGGACCCCGGCACGCTGTAGACGCCGGAGAAGCTCTGGATGACCTTGTAGCTGTTGATGGTTCCGCTCACGGGGAAGGCCGCTGCCGTCAGGGCGACGCTGGAGGGCGCTGAAGCGAACAGGGCGCTGTTGACGCCCACGTTGGGCGTGGGGGCCAGGTCCTGCGCCACCACAAAGTACTGCACGGTGACGCCCAGGCTGACGCCTGTCCCGCCGTTGAGCCGCGCGTAGTCGAGAGTGAAGTCGAAGGGCGAGGACGCGCCGTTGGCCTCGGCGTACTTCCAGCCGTCGGTGCCGGGGGTGTTGTCGTTCCAGACGTTGCCGTCGGTGGAGCGCTTGTAGTAAACGCGCGGCCGGCTGCCCGGAGCGGTGTTCACGCCGCTGTTGTCGGTGAT
>JAAEKA010000081.1 GCA_014155705.1 Anaerolineae bacterium clx_CAG2
GCCCAGGCGCTGCGCGGCATGTTTGGCGGTGCGGTGGCCGTGGCCGCGCTGTCGATCGCGCTAGCCGTGCTGGCGCGGCTGTGGCGGCGCCGCAGACTTCGGAAGTCGCCAGTTTCGCTTGAACTCGGTTGACGGTCTGCGGCGACTTCCGAAGTCTGCATATTTCGAAACCAAACAAGGAGTACCCCCATGGAAAATCAACTGGCTCAAGCAGCCGAGACTATCGAGCGCATCGTGGAGCGCCTCAACGTCAACACCGTCTTTGGCGAGGTGCGGCGTGAGGGCGACGTGGCCATCATCCCCGTGGCCCAGAGTGGGACGACCTTCGGCTTTGGCTTCGGCAGCGGCGAGGAGCCGGCCGAGGGCGAGCAGCGCTTCGCCACGGGCGGCGGCGGCGGCGGCGGCGGCATGGGCAGCGCCAAGCCGCGCGGCATTGTCAAGATCACGCCCAAAGGGGTCAGCTTCGAGCCCACCGCCAACCCCTTCCAGATCCCCCTGGCCGGCATCGCCATGGCGGCCTGGAGCGTGTTCTGGATCACGCTGACGGTGCGGGCATTTGCGAGGAAGTAGGTCCGGCTACCAGCCGGACGATTTGCTACGCGACATCCATCTCGTTCAATTGCCTGCGCCGCGCGCGCCAGTCGGGGAGCATGCGATCGAGCAACTGGTAGAAGGACCTGCCATGGTTGTGCTCGACCAGGTGGCAGAGCTCGTGAACGATGACGTAGTCGATGCACGGCTTGGACGCCTGGACCAGCTTGAGATTGAGGGTGATGGCGCCGGCGTCGGTGCAGCTTCCCCAGCGATTCTCCATCGTTCGTATGGTTAGCTGCGGCTCGCCAAGCTCGAAGGGCTTGAAGCGCGGCAGCAAGGCCAGGAGGCGCTCGTAGAGAACGCGCTGCGCCTGCTTTTCGTACCAATCCTCGACCAGTTGCCGGACGCGTTGTGTATCGGCCGGAGTCGCGACCCAGACGTGCAGCGCACCCCGCGCCAGCTTGACACGCTCCGGCTGTTGTCCACTTTCCTCGACTTTCAAGCGGTACTGCCGCCCCAGGTAGCGGTGGGTCTCGCCGCTGACGTAGCGCCGCGGCGGCGTGTGGGGCAGGTACAACTCCAGCTCGCGCTGCTGGCGCAGGATCCAGGGGGCGCGCTGGCGCACCTTGGCCTCGACGGCCGCCAGGTCGCTGCCCAGAGGCGCGGTCACGGTCACGCGCAGGTCGGGATCGACGCTGATGCCCAGCGTCTTGCGCGCAGAATAGGCCAGCGTGTACTCGATGGTCTCGTCGCCGTACTGCACGCGTTGCGTGACGTTGGTCATACGGCCAACCGGTTGCGCGCCTTGGCGACTTCCAGCACCTGCTCGATCATCAGGTCCAGCGCCTCCGTATCCAGGGCGACGCCCGCGGCGCGCTCCAGGTCGAAGAAATAGTCGTCCAACTGGCTTCTGATCTGGTGCTGGATGTCCAGGTTAGTCTCCCAGTCGGTGACTTTGTTGGCCTCGATGATCTCCTCCTGGCGGATGGCCGCGCGGGCGATGTGCTCGTCATCCAACGCGTAGCCGGCCAGCGGCTCGCGCAGCACGCCGAAGTAGGCTGGCGCGTGGCGGTAGGGCGCGAGCTGGGCGGGCAGGTCGCTGGCCCGGCCGGATCGCATCTGCTCCAGCCGCCCGCGGGCCAGGTGCAGATACTCCAACTGGTCAAGACGGCCCTGGCGATAGGCCGCGATAGCTTCCTCTACCAGCTCGGCGAAGCGGCGGTAGAAGACCGGGTCTTCGTCCATGTGTTCGCTGATGGTGCGCTTCATGCGGTGCAGGATGGTGTCGGCCTTGGCCGCGGGCGTGCCCAGGCGCTCCACCTCGGCGTCGAACTGCTCCACGTCAAAGATGTCGATCAGCCCCGTGATGGCCACGGTGTCCAGCGCACGCACGTGCTCGTCCATCAGCTTGCGCACCTTGGCCTCATACTCGCGGTAGTCGACGGTCTCGGCGTAGCGCATCTTCACCGAGCGGCGCAGGCCATCGAAGAATTTCAGATCGTCCTTGTAGCGCTGGACGCGGGGTTCGGGCGTCTCCTCGTAGAAGCGGACCGAGGCCAGGGCCACGCCTAACGCGCGGGCGTAGTCGGTCAGCGCCTCGTAGAAGCGCTGGCGGCGGTCCTCCGGCTCCAGGAAGCGCTCCATCGCCTCCGCGTCGCGCGGGTTGCTGACCGGCGCGAAGATGGCCCACAGGTCTGAGTACAGTTGCGGCAGCCTGGCGATCTCCTCTCCCACATCGGAAATTGTACCCGCGATGTCGGCTGCGTCGTATTCGGCCAGCGCGTCGTAGAGATTGATGGCCTCGTTCAGTTCGCCCAGAACGCCGCGGTAGTCCACGATATAGCCAAAGTCCTTGCCCTCGGCCAGGCGGTTGACGCGGGCAATGGCCTGCAACAGCGTGTGCTCCTTGAGCGGCTTGTCCACGTAGAGCACGGTGTTGCGCGGCTCGTCGAAGCCGGTCAGCAGCTTGTCGACCACCACCAGGATCTCGACCCCGTCGGCGCGGGCGAAGGAGGCCAGGATCTGCCGGTTGTATTCCTCGTCGCTGCCGTAGCGCGCCATCATCTGGCCCCAGAAGCCCTGCACCTCGGGCAGCTCGCCGTCCACCTCCTCGTGGCCCTCGCGCGTGTCGGGCGGGGAGATGACCAGCGCGGCGTCGATGCCGTACTCCTGCAAGAAACGCAGGTACTTGACGCCGATGCGCTTGGAGGGGGTAGCCAGTTGCGCCTTGAAGCCGCGGCCGCGGAAGGTCTGCTCGTAGTGCAGCGCCACGTTGTAGGCGATCTCCTTGAGGCGCTGCTCGGTGGCGTTGACCGTCTCGCTGCGGCTCATCTTGCGCTTCAAATCGGCCCGCTGCTCCGGGGTCAGGTGGCGGGTGGTGCGCTCGAACCAGCGCTCCAACTGCGCCTTGTCCACCGCCTGCTCCACCACCCGCCCCTCGTAGAGCAGGGGCACGACGGCCTTGTCGGCCACGGCCTGACGCATGGGGTAGGTGTGGATGAAGGAGCCGAACTTTTCGGCCGTGGACTTCTCCTGCCGGGTCAGCGGCGTGCCGGTGAAGCCGATGTAGCAGGCGTTGGGGAAGACGCGCAGCATTTTGGCGTGCATGGCCCCGTACTGGCTGCGGTGGCTCTCGTCCACCAGCACGAAGACGTTCTCCCCCTCGTCGCGCGCCTTGTCCAAAGCGGCCCGGTCGAACTTGTTGATCACGGTGGTGATGACGTCGGCCTGTCTTTCGCCCGCGCGCAGCTTGCCCTTGACCAGGCGCACCAGGTGCCGGCCGCTGGTGGCCTGGACCACGGCCTTGCCGCAGGCTTTGAAGGTCTTCCAGATTTGCTCGTCCAGGTCGACGCGGTCGGTGACCAGCACCACCTTGGGGTTGGCGATATTGGGGTGCAGCGCCAGCGCCTTGGCCAGCATGACCATGACCAGCGACTTGCCGCTGCCGGTGGTGTGCCAGATTACACCGCCGGTGCGCTTGCCCTGCGCGTTGCGATGCGCCACCCGGTCGATGGTGGCCTTGATGGCGAAATACTGC
>JAAEKA010000082.1 GCA_014155705.1 Anaerolineae bacterium clx_CAG2
GGCACCACCTACTTCGAAGGCTTCGTGCGGCGTCGTGACAATTCGCCCGTGAACGGCGTCTGCGTGCACATTGCCTTCTACGGACCGCGCAACACCAAGTGCTCCGGCTGCGATGGGGTAGGGGATGGCAACTGGGGCTTCTCGCCCTTCGGCGGCCCCGCGCCGGCCGGCACCACGGTTGAGATCTACGTTGTCGAGTGCCCGGGCGCCATGCCAGCCGGCGGTCAAACTCAGGAAACAGGCTTCGGCGACCTGACGCCCAGGTCAGAGAAGTGGTCACGCACCATCACCGCCAGTGAGCAATGTACCGGCATCACCTTTGTCGCTAACTAGCCGCTGGCTGCACTTCCCACTCCCGTCGGGTCTGTGACCCGACCTGGTGGGAGGCGCCAAGACTGCGCGCTGAAGCTATCCGTTAGGCCATCCTGTTGACCCTCGCCGGTCTGCTCCGTTAAAACCCTGTCCATACTGTGATCGGTTGACCGTGCGTACCAAGACTGTCCGTTGGATTATTCTGTTGACTGTAGCCAGCCTGCTCCTCGTGAGCGGGCTGGCTGTTTTTGCTGCTCTGGCCGGCCCCTCCGGGATGGTTCCCAATCTCCGACCGAGCCAGTCCAACGACCGCTCGCTGCTCTTCAACCTGACCGGCGAGGAGGCGCTGCTGCCGCAGATCAAGGGCCTGTCGGACCTGGCAGCCGGCGCCATGCGCCCACCCTTGCGCACGAAAGACATGACGCCCGTGGCGCACGCGGGCGTCAACCCCTTCGGCGTCAACGTCTTCCTGGAGCAAGAGGTGGATCCGGCCAAGCGCGAGCTGGCCGTGCGCATGGCCCACGAGGCTGGCTTTCGCTGGCTGCGCCAGGAGTTTCCCTGGGAGGACATCGAGATCCACGGCAAGGGCGACTTCGAAGATCGCCGCCACGAGCCCTACCGCTCGGCCTGGGAGAAATACGACCACATCGTCGATCTGGCTGAGCAGTATGACATGGAACTGATCGTGCGCCTGAGCAACCCGCCGGCATGGACCCGGGCTGCGGGCGACGCGGGCGGCACCTATGCGCCGCCTGACAACCTGGAGGATTACGGCGACTTCGTGGCGGCCGTGGTCGAGCGCTACAAGGGGCGGGTGCGCTACTACCAGATCTGGAACGAGCCTAACATCTACCCGGAGTGGGGCGAGGCGACGATCTCACCGGAAGCCTACACGGAACTGCTCAAGGTAGGGGCCGAACGGGCGCGGGCTGTAGACCCGGACGTGGTGATCATCTCCGGCGCGCTGGCCAGCACGATCGACCTGGACGGCATCCACGTGGCAGGCCGCAACTTCAACGACCTGACTTTCCTGCAACGCATGTACGACGCCGGCGCGGCCCCGCACTTCGACGTGCTGGCCATGCAGGGCTACGGATTGTGGTCGGGGCCGACCGACCGGCGCATGAATCCAAGGGTGATCAACTTCAGCCGGCCGCAGTTAGTGCGTCATCTGATGGTGCGCAACGGAGACGCGGCCAAGGCCATCTGGATCAGCGAGATGAACTGGAACGCGGTGCCAGATGAGATTGCCGACAAGCGCTACGGCCAGGTGACGCTGGAGCAACAGGCCGAATACTTGCCCCTGGCCTACGAGCGCATCCAGCGCGAATGGCCCTGGCTGGGCGTGGCCAACGCCTGGTACCTCAAGCGCGCCACCGACGCCTGGGAGCAGAACGGCCAGCCCGAGGCCTACTTCCGCCTGCTGGCCCCTGACTTCACGCCGCAGCCAGTGTACGACAGCCTGGCAGCGTACACGGCTGGCATGACCCCCACCCTCTACGCCGGTCATCATCAGGAGGATCACTGGGCGCTGCAATACAGCGGGACGTGGGAGACAGTCGAGGACAGCGAAGCCGAGTTAGGTGAGTTCATGCAGACCAGCGATCCCCAGGCCGAGCTGGCTTTCGAGTTTCAGGGCAGCGACCTGATCCTGGTCGCACCCAAGGGGCCGGGCATGGGCCGCTGGATCGTCGAGGTGGACGGCCGCGAGCGGGCGCGCATCAATCTGGAGGCGAGTAGCCCCGCGCCAGCCCGCTCCACCGGCGTGGTGCGTAGCCTGAGCAGCGACCAATCGCACCTGGTGATCCTAAGACCAGAAATTGACGCGGACGGTCAGGCGGTTGGCCCTGTAGCGGTCGATGGGTTGATCGTGCAGAGCCGCAACATGGCATGGGTCAATGGGCTGTACTGCCTGGCGACGCTGATCTTCCTGGCCGTGGCTGGCTTCATCTTCTACCTGTGGCAGGCCAGCAAGCGGAGTATTCCGCAGCAAGCGGGGTGGGAGGAGTAGTGTCCACGCTGCGTTGACTAGCCTGTCGATCTGGGCTATACTGTTCCCACCTATGACCGCACCCACCCGCCGCCCTCGCGATCCCTTCGCCAACACCCTGCTCTGGCTGGTCATGCTATTGACGGCCGGCCTGCGCTTCTTCCGCATCGGCTATCAGAGCTTATGGGCCGACGAGGGCAACAGCGCGGCTATGGCCCAGCGCAGCCTGGCCGAGATCAGCGCGCGGGCCGCGGCCGACATCCACCCGCCCGGCTACTACTGGCTGCTCAACCTGTGGAGCCGCATCTTCGGCGACAGCGAGGCAGCCCTGCGTTCGCTGTCGGCCGTCTGGGGAATCCTCCTGGTTTGGCTGGTCTACCAGATCGTCAACCGGCTGTTCGACCGCCGCACTGCCCTGATCGCCGCCTTTTTCGCCGCCATCAACCCCTTCCTGATCTACTACAGCCAGGAAGCGCGCATGTATGCCCAGTTGGCGGGGCTGGCCGCGCTGCTTTTCTACGGCTTGGTGCGCTACATTCTGCACGAGTCGATTGTCCTGCGGGCCGACGGAACCAGCAAGGGCATGTCCTTTTCCGGCCTGGCCACAGGCGTCATCCTGTTGGCTGCGGTGGCCGGCCTGTACACCCACTATACGTTTCCGGTGATGATCGGCGTCGCCACCCTGCTCTATGGACTGTGGGTGTTCAACTCGCGCCGGCGCGGCTTCGTCCAGGCGCGCATACTGCACTGGGCTATGCTACTGATCATCATGGCCTTCTTCTACCTGCCATGGTTCGGCACCGCCTGGGACCAGTTGATGAGTTGGCCGCGCAGCGGGCAGTCGGCGCCATTAAGCGATGCACTGGCCCAGGTGCTGGCAGTGCTGGCCCTGGGTCCGGTCAGCCCTATCGAGCCGGGCAGCCTGTGGATGGTGGTGTTCCTGGCGCTGTTCATCCTGGGGCTGTGGCCGTGGGTGCGGGCCAACGGACGCCGGGCCCACTGGCTGAGCTGGGGGCTGCCGCTGCTCTGGCTGGCTGCGCCCGTGGCCCTGGTGCTGCTGGGCGGGCTGTTCAAACCAGCTTACATGAAATTTCTATTGGTGGCCGCGGCGCCCTTCACTATGTTGCTGGGCCGCGGCGTCAGCGGCTTCATGGAGGCGCTGGCGCGCGGCCAGTGGAGCCGGCACGCGGCCAAGCCTGCCTCGACGGGCAACAGCCGCAAGTCTGGCAGAAATTCCCCGCCCC
>JAAEKA010000083.1 GCA_014155705.1 Anaerolineae bacterium clx_CAG2
CAGTGGTCCCCGGCGCGTTAAGGACCAGCGGCAGTAGCACCGGGACACGACCGATCACGTTGTTGGTCACAGCCAGATCGATTTCGCAGCCGGCAGGGTTTTGGACCAAGTTGTGGCTGCCAGCATAGAGCTGGCCTGCGCAATCCGGTCCGTAGGCGGGCGACGTGTTGCCCCCAAGGATCGTATCGCGACTTGTGAAACCACCGTAAACGCCTCCGCCTGCGCCGTCGACCCCGTTTGCGCCGCTGACCACGCCTTGGCCAGCCAGGCCGGCTACATCAGCGCTGTTGACAGCGAGTGTGCAATTGTTCAATGTGAGGCTGTAGCTGCTATAGATCCCGCCACCGCTGCCGCCGTTGCCGCCATCGCCAGCGCGGCATGGCAAGATTATGCAGAGCTGCGGGTCCGTCTGCGCGGCTGAACCGCCTGCTGTGCCCGGACCGGCTGCGTTGCCACTGACCGTGCTGTTGAACAATGCGGCGATGCCCTGATTGAAAAGACCGCCGCCATCACCGCCGCGCCCGCCGTTGCCGCCCTGCGCTTCTCCGTCGCCGCCTTTCCGACCCCCGCCAGCCATGTTGCGGCTGATAGTGGACTCGGAGATCACGATCTGTCCGCTGTTCCACAGCCCGCCGCCCGAGCCGCCGTTGCCGCCAGCCAGACCATAGCTGTAGGGATAGGACGCGTTCCAACCGCCCAGACCGCCTCCGCCGGCATGGTTGCCGTCGACCGTCACGTGTTGCAGGTTAAGGCTGCCGTCGTTCCATACTCCGGCCCCGTCCCCTCCATGGCCGCCGGGCGTGCCGTCAATGCGCCAGCCGCCCACGAGACCGTTGCTACCCTGGCTGGTCACGTTGTTAGTGATGGCGCTGTCTATCAGGTGAGCAACGCCCCGGTTCCACAGCCCGCCGCCGGCGCCACCGTTGCCGCCCAGGCTGCCAGCTCCAGATGAGTTGGCGTCGAGCACGGAACCGCGCACCACCAGCGCATGGTGGTTGGCAATGGCACCGCCGTTGCCGCCGCTAGCATGGCCGCCGATTCCCTGAGACGCGCCAGCACGGTTGAACGTAAAAGTGCTGCTGGCGATCCATGATACGCCATCGGTGTAGAGGCCGCCGCCCGCTCCACCTTGCCGATCGGCCGTGGTCTCGCCTGCGCCGGCCGTGTTGTCCCGCACAGTGCTGTCGATCAGCACCAGCCGGCCTGCCGACGCCGAGTAGATGCCGCCCCCATCGCCGCCTGCAGAGCCTGCGTAGTACTGCTACGACCCCCAATAGGGATATTCCCCGCGACCGGCCACATTGTTCGCAATGAGCGCGTAGGCAACGGTCATGGTTCCTGTGCTGTACAGTCCGCCGCCGTGACCGCCATCGCCCGGGGGGGCGTAGGGGCCGAGGCCCGGACCGCCGTCACCTGACCGATTGACTTGGATGGCGCTATCGATGATTTCCAGGATGCCACTGCTGAAGATTCCTCCGCCGCTGCCGCCGGGCGCACCTGGTTCTGGATCACAACTCAGGCCCAGGCCTCCCACGCCGGAGATGGGCGCCGACGACTACGTCACCAAGCCCTTCAGCCCGCAGGAGTTGGTCAGCCGGGTGCGCGCCTTGCTGCGCCGCAGCCAGCTCGTCCAGCAGGCCAGCCCGGACAGCGGCGAGCGCCCCCTGGTCTACGGCGACCTGCGCATCGACCCCCAGACGAGGGTGGTCCAGGCGCGCGGTCGGGAGATCACGCTCACCGCGCGCGAGTTCGATCTGCTGTGGCTATTAGCCCGCCACCCGCGTCAGGTATTCAACCGCGATCAACTGCTGGATCTGGTATGGGGGCTGACAGAGTACATCGACGCCAGCACCATCACCGTTCACGTGCGCCGCCTGCGCGAGAAAATCGAAGCCGATCCCGCCAACCCGCGCCACATTCAGACCATGTGGGGCGTGGGGTATAAATTTGAGCCATGAACGAAACACTTGCACGCATTTACCTGCCCCGCCGCACGCTGCCCCTTCGTTTCGCGGCGGGCGTCATCATGGCGTTGGCGCTGGCTATGCTGGTTTTCGTGTGGGTCATGCGTCCACCGTCCGGCGAATTACAGGCCATGGCGCTGTTCTTATCGATCACCGCTCTGATCTCGGTGATCGCCGGCTATGGAGCCTATCGACTGGGCTGGTTGAGCCGATCTCCCCGACTTCGCTGGACGCTGCTGGCCGGCTATGGACTGGCGACCGTGCTGACCTTCCTGAACGTGGGCTATTCGGCTCGCCGCATGTTTGCCAGCGAGCACGATCTGCTGCTGGCAGGTGTGCTCTTGCTCTTCGCGGGCGGCATTGCCATGTCCCTGGGCTACTTTGTTGCGGCCGCCCTGACTGATCGCATTGCTGCCGTGTGTCGCGGGGCTGAGGCGATTGCTGAGGGCGATCTGGCCGCACGCGTGCCCGTGGTGGGCAAGGACGAGGTCAGCCATCTGGCGCGCACCTTCAACCTGATGGCAGAGCGGCTGCAGGAGGCTGACCGCAGGCAGCGCGAGCTGGACACCCTGCGCCGCGACCTGATCGCCTGGGTCGGGCATGACCTGCGCACACCCCTGGCTTCCACGCGGGTCATCGTCGAAGCGCTGGCCGATGGTGTGGTCGAGGATCCAGAGACGGCGCAGCGCTACCTGCGCACGGCGCAGCGCGACGTCCAGTCGCTGACTTTGCTGATCGATGATCTGTTCGACCTGGCTCCGATGGATGCAGGCGGCCTGAAGCTGGAGCGCCAGGCAAACTCCATCGCCGACCTGGTCTCAGACACCCTCGAGTCCTTCAGCGTCCTGGCCCAGCAGCGCGGCGTGACCCTCCGCGGCGGCGCTGAGCCTGGCGGGGACCCGGCGCTGGTCGACGCGCGCCAGATCAGCCGTGTGCTGGCCAACCTGGTCGGCAATGCCTTGCGCCACACACCTTCTGGCGGAGCAGTCACGCTGCGCGCCTGGCCGGTCGCCGGCCGTGTCCAGGTGGAGGTGATCGACACGGGCGAGGGCATCCCCAGCGAGGATCTGGCGCGTGTTTTTGAGCGCTTCTATCGCGGTGAAAAGTCGCGCAGCAGAGCTACTGGCGGTTCTGGTCTGGGTCTTGCCATCGCGAAGGCCATCGTCGAAGCGCATGACGGCCAGATTTGGGCTGAAAGCCAGCCCGGCCAGGGCGCTCGTTTCTCGTTCTCCGTGCCGCAGGGTCAGTAGCTGCGGCGCGATAACAGCCCCTGCTTGTACTTTTTCGGAGGTTGCAAATGGAGTTGCTTATTCTCGGCGGGACGGTCTTCCTGGGCCGCCACCTGGTCGATGCGGCGCTGGCTGCTGGCCACATGGTCACCCTGTTCAACCGCGGCCAACACGGCGCGGAGCTGTTTCCGCAGGTCGAGAAGCTGCGCGGCGATCGCGACGGCGGGCTGGATGCGCTGACCGGTCGGCGCTGGGATGCAGTGATCGACACCTGCGGCTACATCCCCCGTCTGGTGCGCGCCTCGGCTGAGCTGCTGGCCGGCAGCGT
>JAAEKA010000084.1 GCA_014155705.1 Anaerolineae bacterium clx_CAG2
AGCGCCAGCCATGCCTGTTCGACCGCTGCCTCGACCGTCTCGACTTGCACCTTGACGCCGCCGCTGTTGATCACATTGTCCCGGCGGCCGAGCCAGCGGAAGGCGGCAGGCGATGGGTTGCCGGTTGCGGGTGGCAGTGGAGGAGGAGTGAGCTCAACAAGATCGTTGGTTTGCAGCCATCGGCCGAGAGTCATCGGGGCTTTGATGCGCAGACAGCCGCGCGTATCGACGTCGATCTCGACGCCGGGCAAGGGCTGGAAGCTTGGCGATGCGTCCGCCCCATTCAACCGGCGCAGGGCGATGTGCGTCGCGGTCTCGGTCATGCCGTAGGTGTGGTAGACCGGCGCAGTGATGGCTTGAACGCGCTGTTCCAGCGCCGCGCTGACCGTCGCGCCGCCTCCCAGGATGGCCTGCATCCTGTTCAGCCGTTCCAGATAGCCCCGGGGACCGTCCAGTAGCGTCTGTAATTGCAGGGGAACCACAGCCGTGAAGTCGAAGTGGGCGTCGGATGGCAGATTGGCCAGGGGATCGCCGGCCGGCTCCACCAACGTCATGGCCAGCCCCAACACCAGCCCGCGCGCCAGCATCATCTGGCCCGCGATATAGCGCACCGGCAGGCAAACCAGCGCGCTCATGCCAGCCGCCAACCCCAGCGCCTCGCCCGTGGCCCGCGCGCTGGCCTGCATCTGCTCACGGCGCAGGGCAATCGGCATGGGCGCGCCGGTGGAGCCGGAGGTGTGGACGATGAACTCATCAGCGCCGCACAGCCAGCGCTGGCAGAAGTCGAGGGCTGCGCGCTGGTGATCGCTGAGTCTGGCCGAGTCATACTGCCACGCCAGCAGATCGGCCAGTGCGTAGGTTCGATCGCCGATGGTCAGGAAGGTTGTGGCCATAGTTCGTCGAGTTTGGCGGCAGTCGCCGCAGGATCGATGCGCAATCCGCACCCGTCTAACCGCAGCGGCAAGGGTACGTTGTTGCTGAACAACTGGCCGGCGCCCAGGCCATGCACGCGGCCATCGTCCAGCGCACTGGTCCATTGGGCGATGGCGTTCAGGCCCACGGTGGATTCCAGCAGCGAGTTGATCCACCAGCCGATGCCCAGCCGTCGGGCCGCGCGGATCCAACCTTCACACGCACCCAGGCCGCCCAGCAGCGACGGCTTGAGCACGATGTGCTGCGGCCGGATCGTTTCCAGCAGCGCGCTCGGGTTGCTCGCGGCAATCAGCTCCTCGTCCAGCGCGATGGGGATGGGCGAGGTCGCGCATAGCGCTGCCATCTCATTTGGCTGGCCAGACTGGATTGGCTGTTCCAGAAATGCCACGTCCAGGTCAGCCAGCCGTTGTAGATGATCCTGCGCCTCAGCCGGCTGCCAAGCCCCGTTCGCGTCCAAGCGAAGCTCAATCTCCCTGACAGGCCACTGACCGCGCAGATCGCGCAGCAGGGCTAGTTCTTCGTCAAAGGGCAGCGCGCCCACTTTGAGCTTGATTACCCGGCAGCCCTGCGCGACTTTGCTTTCCACCTGGGCTAACGTGCCGGCTGGTGTGTCCATCCAAATTAGGCCATGGATGGGCAGAGCGGCCTCGCCGCGGCTGAACGGCGTGTCGAACAGCCGCTGACGGCCGCCGCCGGCCAGGTCCAGCAGCACCGTCTCCAGCCCGAAGGCGACACTGGGTAGCCCGGTCAGGTCAGGTTCAGCCGGATCGGCGCCACGATTGATCACCGCACACACTGACCTAACTGCATCGACATAATCCGCACGGTCGTCTCGACTTAGGCCCGGCACGACGCCGCATTCGCCCCAGCCCACGGCGCCATGACGCTCGGCCCGCAGTAACACTACCTTCCTGGCGCGCAACACGCCCCGCGACGTGGTCGCAGGGCGTTTGAAATGCAGCGTGAAAGGAAGGACTGTCAGGGTGAGCATGCTGTCCTCATCCTACGGAAACTTTGGAAACTTGCCAAAGTCCGGCTTGCGCTTCTCAACGTAGGCATTGCGGCCTTCCTGCGCCTCCTCGGAGAGGTAGTAGAGCAGGGTGGCGTTGCCAGCCAGCTCCTGGATGCCGGCCTGGCCGTCCAGCTCGGCGTTGAAGGAGGATTTCAGCATGCGGATGGACAGGGGACTCTTGTCCTGGATCTTGCGGCACCACTCGATGGTCGTCGTTTCAAGCTGCTCCAACGGCACGACCTTGTTGACCAGTCCCATCTGCAAAGCATCCTGTGCGTCGTACTGGTCGCACAGATACCAGATCTCGCGCGCTTTCTTCTGGCCGACGATCCTCGCCAGGTAGGACGCGCCGAAGCCGCCGTCGAAGCTGCCCACCTTGGGGCCGGTCTGGCCGAAGCGGGCGTTTTCGGCCGCGATGGTCAGGTCGCAGACCACGTGCAGCACGTGGCCGCCGCCGATGGCGTAACCGGCCACCATGGCAATCACTGCCTTGGGGATCGAGCGGATCAGCTTTTGCAGGTCGAGCACGTTGAGCCGCGGCACCTGGTCCTTACCCACGTAGCCGCCCACGCCGCGCACGCTCTGGTCGCCGCCACTGCAGAAAGCCAGGTCGCCTGCGCCCGTCAGGATGATCACATCGATGCGCGGGTCCTCGCGGCAGATCACCATGGCGTCGATCATCTCCTGGACAGTCAGCGGCGTGAAAGCGTTTCGCCGCTCAGGCCGGTTGATGGTGATCTTGGCGATGCCGTCGTAGAACTGGAACAGGATCTCTTCATACTCTTTGATAATTTGCCATTGAACACGTTCGGTCATGGGTGGCGGTACTCCTTGGGCTGGTTTTGACCTGCGCAGCTTCCGAAATCTGCTTCTAGACAGACTGCGCGATCATTTCTTTGAACTGGCGAAATACCTGGCTGTTGACGGCCATATCGCTCTCGATCTCCAGCAACGCCGCGCGCGGGCGGGCGGCAAAAAAGGTCGCCAGCGCAGTCTCCAGACTGGCCGCGCTGGCCGCGTGGAGGTAGTCCAGGCCGTGGTCGGCCGCGGTGCGCTGGGCGGTCAGCGGCTGGGGCGTCAGGAAGTAGGTCTGGCGCCGCTCGGCCGGCAAGCGGGTAGGGCCGTCGAGGATGTCGAAGATGCCGCCGCCGTGGTTGTTGAGCAGGACGATGCGCAGGTTGGCCGGCACATGTCCGTGCCACAGCCCATTACGGTCGTAGAAGAAGCCCAGATCGCCGACGATCAGGGTGGTCAGGTCGCCGCTGGCCAGAGCCGCGCCGACTGCTGTGCTGACTGCGCCGTCGATGCCGCTGGTCCCGCGGTTGCTGTTGACGCTGCTGAGCGTCGTCTCTGCCACGTGGCCGATCAGATTTGCGTAGCGGATGGGCATGCTGTTGCCCACCTGCAGACGACTGCCAGCCGGCAATGCCTGCATAATCCGCCTCGTGGCCTGGAATTCGCCAAAGCTGGCGGTCTGAAGGAAGCGCTCGATGCGCTGCGCGGTCACGACCTCCAGGCGCTGCCAGACGCCTGCGTAGTCAGACGCGG
>JAAEKA010000085.1 GCA_014155705.1 Anaerolineae bacterium clx_CAG2
GCTGCGCCAGTCCCAATGCCGCTCGCGCCTGGACCGGATCGCGTCCGGCCTGGCTGAACTGCAGGCGAATGGGCAGCCCCATGTATCGTACACGCTGCGGCGGCACACCCGCCGCCAACGCAGCCTGCTGCACTGCCGGGCAGGAAGCTGCCAGCAGGTCCACGGCCGGGGCGTACCAAATGCGCGGCGCACTGGCCAGGTCAGTGACCACGGTGGCAAAGCGCGCCTGCGGGTAGCGCCGGCTGAGCGCGCGCTGCGGCACATGGTTGAGCAGGGGATGGACCGATATGTACAGGTCTGCCGGGTAGTCAGCAGCAAAGCGCTGCAAACCGTTCGCCTGCCAGACCTGCGCCGCCCGGGCCACAGCCCGCCACAGCAGATCGTGCTCTCCGATCCCCCACAGGGCGCGCCACAGCCAGCGACGGCGATCCACCAACGGCTGGTAGTAGTCAGGGGCGCGGCTGAGCGGCCACGTCCCATAGCGGGTGAACAGATCGACCACCTGACAGCGCATAGCGTCGCCATGCAGCAGCCTCAACGCGTCAACCAGGGCGTTGGCTGACGCCCGATGCCCCCCGCCGGTGTCTGACATCAAAAAAACGACCTGTTTTGGCATCGACGCTCGCTATTGCGATCACTGATCCCCGTTCACCCCCTCCTGCGCCTTGAACAGGATCACCAGATCGCGCTCTTCGTAGCGTGCGCCTTGCACTGGCAGGCCGGCCAGCACGCGCGGCAGCGCAATGTTGCGCTTCCAGTTGCCGATGTGCACGATCAGTTCGTCATGCATGGAGCGGGTCAACTTGATGTCAGATTTCTCCACGAAGGGCAGGGGCAGGCGCAGTTGGTAGACGCCGTTGGTCTTGCGCACCTCCTGCGACTTGCCGGTATAGAAGATGGTCGTGGGGTCCTGGGCGTCGTACAGCGCCGCGCCCATGCGCCGCAGCATCTCCACCCCCACCACCTCGTCGTCGAACCAGGGCACGTCCAGGATTGGCAAGGGGGAGAACGATTCCTCCACGAAGAGGCGGTACTTAGCCTGGATCTCTTTCCAGTTGGCAAAATAGCCGTCCGACACCGTGGTGGGAATCATGCGGTTGCACACCACCAGGTCGGTAGCATAGCCATAGAGGCTGAGGTAGGTCAGCGCTCGCTGGGCCTCTTTGACGACCATCTTCTCCGGGTTGAGCACCAGGCGCATGGAGGAGGTAGCCGGATCGCCCAGCAGGTCGCTGACGCGGTGCAGTTGCAGCACCAGGTCCTCGATGCTCTGGAACAGATCCTCGTCGGGCAGCGGCACCTCGATCATCCGTTTGAGCATCGGGCCAGCCACCTTGATCGCGGCCTTCTGGAAGGGGATGATCTTGTCCAGGTACCAGCGGGCCAACTCAGGAAAGGCCAGCAGTTGCAGGGTCGCCCCGGTTGGCGCACAGTCCACTACGATGACGTCGTACAGACCGCTCTCGGCCAGCGCAGTGATCTGCATCAGGCTGGCCAACTCTTCCATGCCGGGCAGCACGCTGGTCTCCTCGGCTACCAGGTCGCTCATGCCGCGCCACATGAAGATGGCAGACATATACTCCTGCACCCGACCCCAGTGCAGCTCCATCTGGTGTAGCAGATCGATCTCCTGGCCCCACAGGTTGGGGGCCAGCAGGGTAGGTTCGTTGCCAATCGCCAACTCAAAGGAATCGGCCAGGCTGTGGGCCGGATCGGTGCTGAGCACCATGGTGCGGTAACCCAGGTCGGCGCTGCGTAAGGCCGTGGCGGCCGAAACGCTGGTCTTTCCCACCCCGCCCTTGCCGGTAAACATCAAAATGCGCATAGGTAGTATCTCGCTCGATTTCATCCTGCAAAGTCATGCCGGTCCTCTGTGAGACCGGCGTGACTGATTATACCACCCGCCAGCAGGCCATCCAAACGAACAATAGCCCTTAAAGGCGCTGGTTTTGACAAAGCACTGACTTGCGGGTATAGTTGCGCGATATGTTTATGCCTGTAACCATGTCCCTATTGTCGCCAATCACGCCGTTTTGGCCTCTGGAGACCCCAACGCTATGAATGAGCTTGGCAAGATGTTGCGCGATGCCAGAGAGGCCCAGGGCATCAGTCTGGCCGAGGCAGAAGCGCAAACGCGTATTCGCCAGAAGTTCATCGCAGCCATGGAGGCAGAGGAATGGAGCCTCCTGCCCAACGACGTGACCACGCGTGGCTTCTTGCGCAAGTATGCCAACTATCTTGGTCTGGAGGAAGAAGCAGCGCTGCAGCGCTTCCAAAGCCAGCCCAGCAGCCCTGCGGCGCAGCCGGCGATCGAATCCCCCGTCGAGCGCGAGGCCGATTATCGGCCGATTGAGATGGACCTTTCCTCCACGCCGCGGCGCACGATCCCCTGGGGTTGGATTGGCGCGGCCGTGGTCTTGCTGGCGCTGGCAGGCGTTGCGCTCTACATCTATTTCTACCAGCCTAACTTCATTGCCAACCTGCTCTCCCTGCCGCGCACGCTGCCTAGTCCGGGCGACGTGATCGCCCTGGAGCCGACGACTGCCCCCACCGCCACGCTGGAGGTCAACCGGGTGACGGCCACACCGACCGCCACCCCTGACAGCACGGCCACACCAACGCCCGCGGAGGCAGCGCAGCCGGCAGAGGCAACGCCTGCCGCCTCAACCGCCCAAGAGACGCCTACAGCAGCAGAGGACTCCCCCTCGGTGGCGCAGATCAGGTTGGATATGGCTGTCCTTGCCCGTTCCTGGGTTCGGGTGGTAGTTGACAACGGCTTGGCGCTGGAGGCCGTGTTAGAGCCGGGCGAGCTGCACTCCTGGGAGGCGAGCGACTCGGTCATTCTGCGCACCGGCAATGCGGCGGGCATTCAGATGACGCTCAACGGCCAGACGCTGCCCCCCTTGGGCGGCGCGAGCGAGGTGATTGAAA
This sequence comes from Anaerolineae bacterium clx_CAG2, assembly GCA_014155705.1. GTDB lineage: Bacteria > Chloroflexota > Anaerolineae > JAAEKA01 > JAAEKA01 > JAAEKA01. The sequence continues at coordinate 2,932 of JAAEKA010000085.1, forward strand.
TTCAGTGGCGTCTGGTCGATGGCCAAATCGTGCAGTTAACGCCGACAGCGCAGCCGGTTGCGCCTGCAGCCGAGCCGCCAACCGAGGACACGCCCACGCCTGAACCGTCCAACGACGGTTGAGCCCGCCGCAACGCCACGCCGCTTGGGCCGGTCTCCTGACCGAGCCTGCTGCAACGCCAAATCGCTCGGGCCGGTCTCCTGACCGAGCCTGCTGCTACGCCAAATCGCTTGGGCCGGTCTTCTGACCGAGCCCGCTGCAACGCCAAATCGCTTGGGCCGGTCTCCTGACCGAGCCCGCTGCGAGATGCCAAGAAGTTTCCAGTAGCGAAGACACATCTCTTCGCTACTTTTTGTGTCACATCGATCATGTCAAAACAAAAACGCCATCAGGCACATCACCAACCAGCCTATTACCTGCTGACCCTGGGCTGTCCCAAGAACACCGTGGACACCACCACAGCAAGACCATGTTGTGCATTCCGGGGCCTTGCTCAACTCGGGTTATGGCTTCTTGGTATCGGATGATGATCGAT
>JAAEKA010000086.1 GCA_014155705.1 Anaerolineae bacterium clx_CAG2
ATCGGCGTGCTTGTGATCCGTCGCACCCTGGCCGAGGGTCGGCTGGCGGGCATGATCTCTGGCCTGGGCGCAGCCACCGCCGACGGCATCTATGGTTGCATCGCGGCCTTCGGTCTGACCTTTATCTCCAGCTTCTTGATCAGCCAGCAGAACTGGATCAGGCTGTTGGGTGGTCTGTTCCTGCTCTACTTGGGCGTCAAGACACTGCGGGCGCCGGTAGCTGAGCGGTCAGCCCAGGCCACGGGAGAAGGCAATGCAGAAACGTCTGCTCAGCCCACAGGCAGCGGACTGCTGGGCGACTACGCGTCCACCTTTGTGCTGACGCTGACCAATCCATTGACCATTCTTTCATTTGCAACGCTCCTCGCCGTCGTGCACTATGCGACTAAAGACGACATGCCAGCCGTGCCGCTGCGCCAGATCTCTGATCGCAGACTGGGTGGCATCGGACCGGGTGACCCGCAGCGTGAGGCTATTGATCTCCTGCTCTACCAGATACGACGTACCGCGCAGCCGCTGGGCCTCGGCGCGATAGTCGATCTTCCAGACGCGCTGCAGAATGTAGGCCACCAGGATCACGCCCAACACACCCATCGGGTAAGCGACGGAATAGCCAATCGTGGGATCGGCCACTGCGGAGCTGGTCTGGCCAGGTGGGGCTGTCGTGGCCAGAGTCTCGATGAGCGCGGCCAAGGCCGGCGTGTTGGTCAGACTACCCGCATAAAGGCCCGCCGAAACCGCCGCGTCCAGGTTAAGAATCATGTGGGCTGCGGCGGCGATCAACGCGGCGATGGCAAGCACCGCCACCGCTGCCAGGTTGTTGCGCAGGCCCTGGCGCGTCATCGAGGCCACGAAGCCCGGTCCGCTGGCCAAGCCGACCGTATAGACAAAGAGCACCAGGCCCAGCTCGAAAATCGCCGTCGGCAGCTTGAGGTTGGGGTCCAACGAGCCTACTGCCAGGCCAACGAACAGCACGACCGCCACACCCAGACTGGCGCCCTTGATCTTGATGCGTCCAATGGCATAGCCGACAGCAGAGCCGGCGAAAAGCAGCAGAATGGAGTTCTCGAGCAAGAATTCAATGATCATGGCGGTAAGCCTTGGGAAGCGAGTGGCCCGCTTGGGTCGGCAAGCGAGGATGTGTGTACATCATAGCACTAACAACGACAAAACGCCAAGTCACGCCACACAGGACTGGCCGGTTGCGGCTTGTTGCTCAACGGCCGGGGATCTCTGGCCGCCAATTGCAGGCATAGGCCGTGGTCAGGTGCATGAAACCAAAACGGGCTACGATCGGCCGGCTCATGGGGCTGGCGTCAATGGTCAGGAAACGTGCGCCACGACGAATCGCCTCCTGGACGCGCACGGCCAACAGCGCGGTGTAGAAGCCCTGTTTGCGGTGAGATGCCAGTGTGGAGCCGCCCCACAGGCTGGCAAAAGGGCTGCGGCCATCGTAGTATAGCCAGGCTGCTGCCACAGGCTGCTTGCCATCATAGGCTGCATAGACCGTGATCAGCTCCGGCTGATGGATCATGGTGTCGCGCAGATAGCCTGCCTGACCGGGGCGATCCCGCTGCCACACCTCCCGCTCCACAGCCATCACGTCGTCCAGCAGGTCAGGATCGTCGAGACGGCGCACGTCGTGGCTGATCGGCGCCAGCAGCAGAGGCGGCGCGTCGTCCAACACCAGGGCCATGATCGCCTCAGCCTCCTCGATCTCGAATCCGCGTGCGGCCAGTCGCTGGCGAAGATCAGGCGGCGTGTCGTGGCTATAGACCTTCCACTCGAAGCCAATGCCCAACGAGTCAAACAAACCAACTTGCTCATCGATAGCCGGTTCAACGATTTCGTTGTCCAGGCGGGAGTAGCTGATAAAGCCTTTGCGGTCAGACTCATCGCGCAGGTCGCTGATCTCGTCCAGCTTGCCCTCACGCGCCAGCTCGGCGATGCGCTCGATCAGATTGGTCTTGTTGAGTTGGTAGGGGATCTCGCTGACGATGATCTGGAAGCGGTTGCGCGCCTCTTCGATCCTGGCAACGGCCCACATCTGAATGTGGCCGCGGCCAGTGGCATAGGCCGAGCGGATGCCGTCCAGCCCCATGATCACACCGCCCGTGGGGAAATCGGGTCCAGGCACGAACTGCATCAGTTCGTCGACGTCGATCTCTTCCAGTCGCTCCCAGTTGTCGATGGTATAGATGATGGCGTCGGCCACCTCGCCCAGGTTGTGGGGCGGCACGTTGGTGGCCATGCCCACTGCAATGCCGCTGGCGCCGTTGACCAGCAGGTTGGGCAGGATGGCTGGCAGTACGGTGGGCTCTTGCAGGCTGCCGTCGAAGTTGTCAGACCAGGCTACCGTGTCCTTGTCGATGTCCTGCAGGAGCGTTTCGGCGATGCGAGCCAGCTTGGCTTCAGTATAGCGCATGGCCGCAGGGCTGTCGCCGTCCACCGAGCCGAAGTTGCCCTGGCCGTCTACCAGGGGGTAACGCAGGCTGAAGTCCTGGGCCATACGCGCCATAGCGTCGTAGACTGCGCTGTCGCCGTGGGGATGGTACTTGCCCAGCACCTCGCCCACGATACGAGCCGACTTGCGGAAAGGGGTGCCTGGCCGCAGCCCCATGTCGTGCATAGCGTAAAGGATACGACGCTGCACCGGCTTGAGGCCGTCGCGGGCGTCGGGCAGCGCGCGCGAGACAATCACGCTCATGGCGTAGTCCAGGTATGCCTCGCGCATCTCCTGTTCGATGTTAATTGAGCGCACCATGCCAGCGTCGCTGCCCGGCGCTTCGGCATTTTCGTCTGCCATCTCCAGCATTTCGGGATCGGTCATCTTGGGGTAATTACTCCGCACGAAGGGTAACAAGCCATCGTTCATGCGCCGGGTTCGTGACTGCCTGAGCAGCGCAACTCTGTGGCCCGGCGCCTGAGGCTGATTGATTTCAGGTTGGTCCTATTATAGCGCAGTTTGGTCGATTCTCATATTTCGCGCGACCCCGCCACTGTGGATATAATCGGTTGATGACAATACTCACTACGCTTGTCGCTCTCACCCCGATCCTGGCTGTCTCCTTCGGGCTGATCCCGTCCTTGCTGCTTTGAGCTGCGCCGTCCCTGGAGTATAATCGCTGGCATGATCCTGGCGCCACTACTGGTCCCCTCCACTTCGTGGGAGGGAGATTGATCGACATGCCTTGTCCACACGCCCGCCGTCAAGCGATCCAACACGAGATATCTGCTGCGCTCACCCTGTGTCTGCGACCACTGCGACTGGTCATGCCTCCAGCGCCAGGGACCTCCGCGTGGACCTGAGCGTGTTTGTGCGCGGTCTGGCGCTGGGCTTCGCGAT
>JAAEKA010000087.1 GCA_014155705.1 Anaerolineae bacterium clx_CAG2
GCTGGCGCCGGAGGCCAGCGAGCTGGCCAGGGCCAGCAGCGCCGGCTGCGCCTGCGGCTCGGGCATCCCCGTCACGCGCGTCCAGGTCAACGGCCGCGCGCTGGAGATCATGGCCCTGGACCCGATTCTGGAGATGGCCTACGGCCAGGGGCTGCACGCCGCCGGGCTGGCTCGGTCAGAGATTGGGAACCATCCCGGAGGGACCGGCCAGAGCGGGGTTGATGTACCCGCCCAGCTCATGGACACGGTGCGTCTCTACAACACATTCCCCGCAGAAGACGACGACGCCTACGCCGAAGCCGTCGCCATCGCCTGGCGGAGCTTCTGCACAGCCAAGGAGCAAGGCAATGGCTAAGACCGCCACCTACACCACCTCCGTCCAGTGGAAAGGCGACCACTGGGGCCACATCGTCATGGGCAACGGCCCACAGATGATGTTCTCTGCGCCGCCCGACGCTCACGGCCACGAAGGCGTGCTGACGCCGGAGGATGCCTTCGTCGCCGCAGCCAACACCTGCGTGATGATGATGTTCCTCTGGGCCGTCGAGCGCTTCAAGATCGACCTGGTCAGCTTCACCTGCCGCACCGACGGCGTCAAGAAGATCGAGCTGGACCGCACCGAACTCTTCACCCATCTCACCTTCTACCCGGAGATCACCGTGCGCCCGGCGGGCGGTGAAGACGCCGCCGCCACTGAAAAGCGTATCCACCGCGCCCTGGCGGCTGCCCAAAAGTACAGCCTGGTGGCGAACTCAGTTAAGAGTGAGATTGTCATTGAACCCATGATTGTGGTGCTCCCCAATCAGCCGGATGCGTAACAAGTAACACGTAACTCGTAACCCGGATCGGGAAGCCAGCTTGCTCCATTCCGGTTACGGATTACGCATTACGGGTCACGCCTACTCAGATACCAGTCATCAAGGAGACACCCCCATGCCTATCAACATCAAAGTACTCGGCCCTGGCTGCAACAACTGCCATCTGGTCGAGGAGCACGCCAGGGAGGCCGTGGCCCAGTTGGGCCTGGAGGCCGAGATCGAACACGTCACCGACCGCGCCGAGTACCCCAGGTACGGGCTGCTGTTCACCCCTGGTCTGGTGATCGACGGTAAGCTGGTCAGCGGCGGACGCATCCCCTCTGTCGCGGACATCAGCGGCTGGTTGGCTGGCGCCGCTGCGACGAACTAAAAAGGCAAGCCCCTGCGGCCTAAAGTCGCAGCGCTTTTGCAGTCCTTTTTACATGCAATAATCTGCATGCTAACTAATCTGATCGTAGATGGTCGACCGGAAACGAGTGATGGACGCAACGCCTAACATGCCGACGGTCCTGGTCGTGCTGGCCCATCCCGACGACGAGAGCTTTCCCATGGGCGGCACGCTGGCCAAGGTTGCGGCGCAGGGCGCGCGGGTGACGCTGGTCTGCGCCACGCGCGGCGAAGCCGGCATCCCTGATCTGTCTGCTGACGAGACGGCGCAGATCCGTACGGAGGAGCTGCAAGCTGCGGCCGCCGCGCTGGGGCTGGCCGGCGTGCGCTTTCTGGGCTACCTCGACGGCCGGCTGGCCGTGGCTGACCCAGACGAGGCTGTGACGCAACTGGTGGACATCCTGCACGCCGAGCAGCCGCAGGCCGTGATCACCTTCGGCCCCGACGGCATCTCCGGCCACCCGGATCACCTGGCCATCCACCGCTTCACCACAGCCGCCTTCGATCGGGCTGGGCTGCCGGCGCGGCTCTACTATCTGGCGCCCTCCGAGGCGACCTTGCAGGGCTGCGGGGTGGTTCCCGACCGCGAGCTGGCCGGCGGCCCGGTGGCGGCTATCGACATCGCCGACCACCTGGTGGCCAAGGTGCGCGCCATGCAGTGCCCCGCCAGCCAGAATCCGCCCTTCTCCGGGCCGCCCGAGGTCGAGGCCGAACGCCTGGCCTGTCACGAATACTTCACGCTGGCCCGGCCCATATCTGCCAACGGTACAGGCTGGACGGACCTGTTCGAGCCGGCGCCGGCGGCATAGCGCCTAAGACTTCGGAAGTCTACGCACAAAGTCTGCGCACCCAGCATTGAGGACATCATGACCACTGACTACGTAACGTACCACCAACACCTGGAACAGCGCCTGGCGCAACTGGGACGCGAGCTTCCCGGCCCGGTGACCGGCTTTGCCCGCCTGCACAAGAAGGCGGTCGAGGCTGGCGCGCTGGACGCCAAGACCAAGGAACTGATGGCCCTGGCCATCGGCATCGCCGTCCACTGCGACGGCTGCATCGCCTATCACACCCACGACGCTGTGGCGGCCGGCACCAGCCGCGCCGAGCTGATGGAGACCATCGGCGTCGCCCTGATGATGGGCGGCGGTCCGGCGTCGATCTACGCCGCCCACGCCATGGACGCCATCGACCAGTTCCTGCCTGCCTCCAGTTGAGGCTTGCCAGCAAGGAGAACTCCATGCTCTACGTCATTCTGAGCGCACTGCTCTTTGTCCTTTCGTTTCTGGCCGGCATGTTGGGCCTGGGCGTGGCCTTCATCGCCACGCCAGTGCAGGGCCTGTTCGGCTACGACCTGAAGCATGTCATTATGCCCTGGTCGCTGTGGCTTAACGGCCTGACCGCCATCGCCGGCGCGATCACCTTTGCCCGCGCCGGCATGGTGGACTGGCGCACGGCCATCCCGTTGGTGATCATCACCGCCATCGTCGCGCCCATCGGCGTCTGGCTCTTGCAGTTCGTCAGCGTGGACCTCCTCTGGTGGATCTACGTCGGCGTGCTGGTTTTCCTGGCCTTCCGCATGGCCTTCCCGCCTAAGATGGACGTCAGCAAAGCCCTGGAGATCGGCGACCGCACGCGCGTCAAGGCCGGTTTCTTTGCCGGGCTGAGCGGCATCTTCGCCGGCTTTCTAGGCGTTGGCCCCGGCTTCCTGATGATGCCCACGTTGGTGATGGTAGGCTATACGGCGCGCATCGCCGCTGCCACCAACTCGGTGATCGTGACGGTGCCCTCATTCACGGCGTTCGCGGCACACCTGGGCGACGCGCAGTTCGACTGGCTGATGTTGATCCTGACCTCGATCACAGCCGTGATCGGCGCCTGGCTGGGCGCGCGTTTCATGGCTAAGCGGGTCAAGTCGCTGACCCTCAGCCGCATCTTCGCTGGATTCCTGGCGCTGCTGGCCGTGCAACGCGCCTTGGTCTTGTTGGGGGTGATGTAAATCACTCGCTTGAAAGGACCTGTTATGGACGACCATCAGATTTTAATCGACACGTTGAAATTCCACGGCCACCGCTGTTGGGCCTCGACCTCGGGCGGCCCGGAGAAGGGCGGATTCTGGCTGGCGTGGCACTGCATGGC
>JAAEKA010000088.1 GCA_014155705.1 Anaerolineae bacterium clx_CAG2
TCGCGTCTGCACGAGTTTCAGTCGCTTGATCCAAGGGTTACATCGTGTGAAGATGACTCACATGGAAACCACGACGTTGTTGTTCACTTTAGCGATGGCAGATCGATTGGCGTTCAGGTTAGTGCTCCCACTGCTTGTAGGCGTACGGTTTCAGGTTCTATTTCACTCCCCGCACAGGGGTGCTTTTCACCTTTCCCTCACGGTACTGGTTCACTATCGGCCGCCAAGAGTATTTAGCCTTGGAAAGTGGACTTCCCAGTTTCCCGCAGGATTAGCGTGCCCCGCGGTACTCAAGAACACAGTAAGAGTCTAACTTCTTTCGCTTACGGGGGTGTCACCCTCTATGCCCAGCCGTTCCAGTGCTGTTCAACTAGAGGTTAGATTTGTAACTCTTTGGGATCATCGCAGTGATCCCGTCTGTGTCTTACAACCCCCGTGCTGCAACGGCTACGACCTATCACGCAGCACAGGTTTAGGCTTTTCCCCTTTCGCTCGCCACTACTCAGGGAATAATCTCTTTTCCTCGAGGTACTTAGATGTTTCAGTTCCCTCGGTTCCCTTCCTAAGGCCTATGTGTTCAGCCAAAGGATACCCAGGCATTCCCCTGGGTGGGTTTCCCCATTCGGGCATCCCCGGATATTTGATATCGGGGTTACCCAGGGTTTCGCCGTAGAGGATCTTGGTGGTGGGCCGGATCGCCCGCTCGAAGTTGGCCGGATCGCCAGGATCGACGAAAGTCACGTCGATGCCCAGGCGCGGGAAAGTGTAGTTGAACTGGTTATAGGTGCCGCCGTAGAGCCGGCTGCTGCTGACGATGTGATCGCCCGCCTCGCACAGCGTCAGGATCGCCATGGTCTGGGCCGCGTGGCCGCTGCTGGCGGCCAGCGCTCCGACGCCCCCCTCCAGGTCAGCGATGCGCTGCTCCAGCACATCGGTGGTGGGGTTCATGATGCGGGTGTAGATGTTGCCCAGTTCCTTGAGGGCGAATAAATTGGCCGCATGTTCGGTGTCGCGGAACTGGTAGCTGCTGGTCTGGTAGATCGGCACGGCCCGGCTGCCGGTAGTAGGATCGGGCTGCTGGCCGGCGTGTAGTTGGCGGGTGGCAAAGCCGAGGGTTCGTCCGTTAGTTACATGGTCGGTCATGAGGGTTGCTTCTCCTGTCATACGAGAGTCGAAATCTTCCTTCGAAGAAATTTCCGGTCGCCGGCCAACGGGGTACGTCGTACGCAGACGTCAACTGCCCGGCGTCTGGCGATAAAAAAACCTCTCTTGCCGGGAAGACGAGAGAGGTTTTGTGGTGCAGTATGCTGCCATGCGAGGGCACAAAAACATCCCCGGCGGGGGATGATCAGGACGTGCCATCGCTACCTGATCTCATCTTCCAGAACAAGTCTGCCGGATTTGGCACCCTGGCACTCGGGCAGCGTCCTTACTACCTGAGCCGGGTTGTCGAGGCTTCACAGGGCCGGTCCCTCTGCCTCTCTGGATAAGAGTGGAGCTATTCGGTTAGGGCGTGAGTGTATCCAGGCTGGTTGGATTTGTCAAATCAGCGAAGTTGCCGTGGCAGGGAAGCGGCCGGCTGGCGTTGACTGATTCTATAGCCTGGCGTATACTACCCAAACTATGACCAATCCAACTGCTATCGAACTTTTCTGGCAGGGCTACCTGACGACACTGTCTCCTGGCGCTGAGTCTGCACCTTTGCCGGAGGCATGGAGCTTCGGAGACAGCCCACAATTGGCCGACGAGTTGGCCGCGCTGGTGCTGGAAGGAGTCAAGACCGCCACCTGCTCGGCCCTGTGGGAATACGAAGCCGAAGGCGAGCCGCTGCCGCAAGCCAGCGCGCTGAGCATCATCCTGAGCGGCGCAGGCCAGCCCCTGGCTGTCATCGAGACTGTCGAGGTGCAGATCAAACCCTACGACCAGGTCGATGCCGCTTTTGCCAGTGATGAGGGCGAGGGCGACCGCAGTCTCGCATACTGGCGGGAGGCTCATCGGCGTTTCTTCACCCGAAGCCTGGCCGTCATCGACCGTGAGTTCGACGAGACCATGCCGCTGGTCTGCGAACGCTTCCAGGTGTTGTATCGCCGGCCGGATGTGCTGCCTGATCACCCATGACCCAAGATCCATCGACCGGCTTCGACCGGCTGGTTGCCGACGCGCTGGCCGCAAGCTTCTCCGGCTGGGACTTCTCCTGGCGGGAAGGCCGTTGGACCGAACAGATGGAAGCCTTCCCCGATACGCGCGTCGCCGGCATCGGCGCGGTGGCCTGCCACCTGCGCATCGAGGCTCAACAATCCTGACAGCCCCTGCGCCCAATCTACCAATCAACCAGTCACCCAATCTACCGCCCCATGAAAATCATCATCTTCTCTGACCTGCACGCCAACTGGGAAGCGCTCTCCGCCTTGCAGCGCGCCGAGAGCCAGCCCGACGCCATCCTTTTCGTGGGCGATGTGGTCAACTTCGGCCCTGACCCGCAGCGCTGTCTGCACTGGGTGCGCGCCAACGTCACCGTGGCTGTGCGCGGCAACCATGACCACGCTGTGGCCTTCGGCGGCGACGCGGGCGTCAACCCCGCCCTCCTGCCCGTGTTTGAGGCTGCGCGTGATTACACTCAAAGCAGCCTAAGCGCTGAGGACCGCGCCTGGCTGGGCAGCCTGCCGCTGGGCCAGTCTGTCGAACTGGATGGCAAGCGCTTCCACCTGGTCCATGCCATGCCCAGCGAACCATTGGGCAAGCGCGTCTCGCTGGTGACCGCGCGCGAGGAAGATCTGGAAGCCGAGCTGGCGCTGTTGGACCCGCGTCCCGACGTGCTGCTGGTGGGCCACACCCACTTGCCGGGCATGCGCCAGGTGGGCGGCACCTATATCGTCAACCCGGGCAGCCTGGGCCAGTCGCGCAACGGCACGCCCGACGCCACCTATGCCGTCTGGCGCGATGGCGCGTTGCAGATCCACCACCTGCACTATGACCACGACACCACCCAGCGCAAGCTGATGTCGCTGCCGCTGGACCCGGATGTGGTCGATCGATTGCAGGAGATTCTGGAGACGGGGAGCGCGTGAGTCATGTTTGATCTGACCAACAAAGTCGCCATCATAACCGGTGCGTCATGCGCGTCGAGGGCCAGTTCCAGCGCGGCGACACGGTGCGTATCTGTAACGGGGACGGACGGGAGATCGCGCGCGGCCTGAGCCGCTATGGCGCGGCCTCGCTGAACAAGATCAAGGGGCGCCGCTCCGAGGAGATCGCTGCCATCCTGGGCTATGAAAACAGCCCGGAGGTGGTGCATCGCGATGATCTGGTGGTGTTATAGGTGCGACGAAACCGTGCTT
>JAAEKA010000089.1 GCA_014155705.1 Anaerolineae bacterium clx_CAG2
CCAGTCCTTGACGGTGAAGGGCACGCCGTGCAGCGGGCCGCGCAGCTCACCCCGCGCCAGCGCCGCGTCGGCCGCGCGCGCCTGGTCCAGCGCCTGCTCTGCGGCCACCTGGACCACCGCATTCAGGCGCGGATTGACCTGCTCGATGCGCCGGAGGTGGGCCTGGATGACCTCTTCAGACGACACCTCGTGGCTACGAATGCGTTGGGCCAGGGTCGAAGCGGAAGTGTAGATCAAGTCTTCCATCATTGGGGGCATGCTCCTGATTCAGTCTCGCCCGATGCTCAGTACCAGTCCCATGACCTGGTAGCGGCGCGGGATGCCAGGAAAGAGCAGGTTCTCGCCCAGCACGGCCCAGCCGCGACTTCGATACAGCCGAAAGGCCACAGTGTCGGCGTGCAGCGTGGCCAGGATCGCACGCGGATGCGGAACCCCGGCCAGCAAATGGTCGTGCATCCGGCCGCCAACGCCTTGCCCCTGGAACTCCAGAAGAAGAGCAATCTCCACCAACTGAAAACTGTCCTCCAGCCAGCTCGTGCCGGCCAGCTCCGGCAGCACGCGACTGGCATGCTCGTACCACCACGGCCCGGCTCTGCTGCTGTAGCCGTAGGTGAAGCCAACGAGCCGGTCGGAGTTGTGCTCCAGCGCGGCCACAAAGCGATAGCCATGCCGACCGACCTGGTTGAGGAACGAGCCAGCGAACTCAGCGATTTCCGCTTCCGGCTTGTTGTAGGGCAGAGGTGTGAACGCACTCCGATAGACGGCGACGATCTGAGCCTGACGCGCTTCAATCTGTGGGACGGTCAACGTGGCGATTTGGGTGGTCATTAGGGATCAGGTCGACGCAACATCATGCGCCCCGATCACCAGAGTCATGAGTGGCAGAGTCCTCCCCTCAGGCTTCGACGGCGCCTCGCCCACGCGACTGGCGCCCATGCGCCGGAAAAAGCCCTCCGCATGCGGGTCGGAGACGATGGTCAGCAGCGATCCGCCCAGCGACCGCACGGTGCGAACCGCGTGCTCGAAGAGCCGCGCGCCGACGCCGGCACCCATATGCATGGGATCCACCCATAGGTGTTCCAGTTCGAAGGCTTCCCCCTGGCGCGACAGGGCGTAGAAACCCACGATTGCGTCGCTTTGAACCGCGCAGAACACGGGATGATCGTCGATGAACTGCGGCGAGACGGTGAGGTCAGCGTCCCACAGTGCGATGAGTTCGTCCGAATAGCCCCAGTACCGCTTGGCAGCGTGAGAGATGGCGGTGAGATGTGACGCGTCGTTGGGCGAGGCGAGGCAGATGTCGACGAGTGCGAGCGTGTTTATCAACCGAATAACACCTCTTGGTACCAGATCCCAAGTGCCAAGTCTGTCTGCGATAACGATATGTCCTCAACCAGTGCTCGTCGTTCTCGAACACAATCTCCAAGCGATAATCTTCGAGCGGATGGATGGTGGAGACATAGGATTCATCGAGTAGTAACCTATCCAGTTCGCGCAATGCTGCCTTCCCGCTTGCGCTGGCGTGCCTGGTGCGGAATAAGGCCAATCAATCCGCGCAGGGCCTGATTGACGCTTTCCGAGTCGGGAAAGTACTCACGCACGTCGGGAGCCAGCATGACGGCGCCTTCCTCAAGTGTGAAATACTGCATTGTAACGCTGCCGTCGTCCTGGTGTACCCTCACGGTATGCCCTTGCTGGTAGGCGTCGAAGTACTTGCCCCGCACCCCTTTCTTGCCGCTGAAATCGTATTCTGGCAACATGTCGGCCTCTGGATCATGCTGTTTGGTCTTCATAGGTTTTTCGTTCCATCGTGGTAACCTTGCGGCTGCTTATGATTCGTATCAGTATCTCGTCTGTAGTCAACTGCACAGCCCAAATCGACTACCCTTGCAGCCGCTCCCAAATCCCCCTCGCTGCCGCCACCGTTTCCGGCGCGATGTCGTAGACGGCCTGCCCGGTCAGGTCGGCCTCGATGACCTGGGAATCGTAGGGCAGATAGCCGATCACCGGTAGCCCGTCGGCGATCTGCTGGATGAAGGCCTCGTCGGCTGTGCTGCGCACTTTGTTGCCCACCAGGTAGAGCCGGCGCAGCCCGATATCGCTGGCCAGGCGGCGGATTTCCTCCATCACGCCCACGCTGCGCCGGCCCGGCTCCACGACGATGATCATGGCGTCCACGGACTGGGCAGTGGCGCGGCCCAGGTGTTCCACGCCGGCCTCCATGTCCAGGATCAACACCTCGTCGCGGCGCATGAAGAGGTGGGTGGTCAGCGCCTTGAGCAGCGCGTTCTCCGGGCAGAGGCAGCCGGTACCGCCGATCTTGATCGTGCCCATACGCAACAAGCGGATGTCGCGATGCTTGGCGCTGAAGCGCTCCGGGATGTCGTCCACTTGGGGGTTGAGCTTGAAGTAGCCGCCGATCGAGCCCGGCTGTGCGCCGGTACGCTCGAAGATCAGGTCGTCCATCTCGCTGACCGGGGTGATGGCCGCGGTCAGCTCGGCCGGAAAGCCCAGCGCGTTGGCCAGCCCCGAGGCCGGGTCGGCGTCGACGGCGAGGACCGTGTAGCCGGCCTCGGTGTACAGGTAAGCCAGCAAGGAGGAAAGCGTGGTCTTGCCCACGCCGCCCTTGCCGGTGATAGCGATTTTGTTCATAGTCACCCGTTCACCAATGTCTTCACCACCGGCCGCGGCAACCCAGACTCATCGATCAGCCGCGGCACGATTTCTTCCCAGTGTACGGCCATGATGTGCATGCCGTTGATGCCGGGGGTGGCCTTGAGCTTCTCGATCATCTCCAGAGCGATGGCAACGCCGGTCTCCTGCTGGGCAATCTTGTCGTCGCCCGCGGCATCCATGCGCTGGACGATCTCCGGCGGAATGTAGACGCCGGCCACTTCCTCGGCCATGAAGTGCGCGGCCTTGGCGCTCTTGAGAGGAATCAGGCCGGCCAGGATGTAGACCTTGTCCAACAGGTTGCGCTGGTCCAGCGCCTCCAGCCACTCCAGGAAGCGGCTGAAGTCGAAGATCGGCTGGGTCTGCACGAACTGCGCGCCGGCATTGACCTTCTTGTGCATGCGGATAGCTTCGAACTTGGGCGGCGCGCCGAAGGGGGAAGCGGCCGTGCCCAGGAACCACTGCGGGCGGGTCTTCATCTTGCGGCCGTCCAGGTAGAGGCCCTCGTCGCGCATGCGGCGCAGCATCCACAGCATCTGCACTGCGTCCAGGTCGAACTGGTCGGGCTTGGCCATGGGGCCAGGACCGGCGCTGTGGTGGTCGCCGCTGAGGCAGAGGATGTTGTGGATACCCAGCCCGGCCGCGCCGATGGCGTCGGC
>JAAEKA010000009.1 GCA_014155705.1 Anaerolineae bacterium clx_CAG2
GAACTGCGGCTCCAGGCCAAAGAGCAGGACGCCAGCCACTGTAGGTTGGCCCTCGCCCGTCAGCGCTCCAATCTGGCGCAACAGGCGATCCTGAGGCAATTTGATCTGGCGGCCCTGCTTTTCCTCGCGCTGGGCGATATAGTCGCGAATCATGTCCGGATCCAGGTCGCTCAGTTCCGCGCCCGCCACCTCCTGCATTTCGAAGTCGCCCGAGGACTTGCCGGAGGCCAGTTGGCGCACCTGTTCGCCGCCCAGAGGGCGGTTCTCGCTGCCGCTGCGGATCAACACCCGGCCATCGGCCAGCGCGTGCAGCTCGGTGGAGCGAGGCACATGGATGGCTGCAGCCACCCCACCTGCGGTCTCGATCTGCTCCCACTCGGTGCGAATCGGGGGACGGCACTCCAGCAGCGCTGCCCGCAGCGCTTCCTCCATTTCTTCGCCGAACAGCCCCTCCGCCGGCGCGCCGTTTTCGTCCACGCCCAGCAGCACCGTGCCGCCGTCGGCGTTGGCAAAGGCCACAAGAGTCTCGGCCAGCCGGGTGGAAGCGGGGATGGGCATGTATTCGGTGTGGGGACCAGGGTTCTGTTTGAGGTTGGACTTGAAGGGCATATTATCCGCCGTCTTCAGTTTCCGCCTTGCTCGCCTCTGTAAACCGGATGCGTGCACAGGCTGAGACGCTGTCGCCGCTGTCCAGGTTGACCATGCGCACCCCACGCGTGGCCCGGCTCATCTGGCTGATGTCGGAGACGCGCATGCGGATGATGATGCCGGCCGAGGTGATCAGCGATATCTGGTCCTCCGGGTGGACGACGCGGCCGGTGATGATCGGGCCGGTCTCGTCCAGGCGGTGGATGTCCACAGTTTGTACGCCCTGGGTGTAGCGGCTGCGGGAGGGGTACTGGTTCAGTGGGGTACGCTTGCCCCAGCCTTTGGCGGTCACCACCAAAAGATCGCTGTCAGGATGGACCACGTCGAAGCCGGTCACGCGATCTCCCTCGCGCAGCTTGATGCCCCAGACGCCGGCCGCCGTGCGACCCATAGAGCGCACCTCGTTTTCGTGGAAGCGCAGAGCAAAGCCATCAGCAGTGACGATCAACAGATCCTCGTCGCCGTTGGTCACGCGTGCCCAACTCAACTCGTCGTTGGGGTCCAGGTTCATGGCGATGATGCCCGACGGACGCACGCTGGCGAACTCGCTCAGCTCCAGCCGCTTGATGCGTCCCTGGGTAGTCAGCAGGCTGATGTAGCGGGCAGCCGCGAAATTCTCGACCAGCACCATGGCCGTCACGGTCTCGCGCGGTCCGAGGTTGAGCACGTTGACCAGCGGCATCCCCTTACCCGTGCGCAAGGCCTCGGGCAGGTTCCACACCCGGTCGGAGTAAACGCGGCCCTGATTGGTGAAGAAGAGGGCATAGTCGTGGGCGTGGGCGAAGTGCAGATGGGCGATCTCATCCTCGTCGCGCGTGGTCATGCCCAGGACGCCGCGCCCGCCGCGCCCCTGGGCGCGGAAGTGCTTAGCGTCGGTGCGCTTGACGTAGCTGTTCTGCGTGATGGTGATCAGCACTGGCGTGTT
>JAAEKA010000090.1 GCA_014155705.1 Anaerolineae bacterium clx_CAG2
CGCTGGCGCCGTAGCACAGCAGGGCAGGCGCGCTGTCCGCGGCCGGCGAGGCGTTGCAGAGGTTGCCGCCCAGCGTGGCCCGGTTGCGAAGTTGGTATGACGCCACCGACTGGCAGCCTTCGGCCAGCAACTGCCAGCCTTGCTGCACGGTGGGGCTGAGCGCGACTTCGTTCATGGTAACGGCCGCGCCGATGCGCAGGTCGCCGTTGCGCACAACCAGCAAATCGCCCATGCCGGGCAGATCTTTGATGTCCAGCACCATTTGGGGATGAACGAAGCCGCGCTCGATACGAATCAACAGGTCAGTCATGCCGGCCATCGGCCGGGCGGCGCCGTTATGCGCCACTAAATAATCGCTGGCTTCTTCCAGCGTCTGAGGCTTGATGTAGTCGAAGGGTTGCAAGTTGACTCGCCTCCATTGCGCAGGACTGACAGTCCTGTTCCGGACTGTCAGTCCTCTGGAATCACTCGTTGATGTTCTCGCGTTCTTTGATGCCAAAACGCGAGGGTGGCACGAGCACGAAGAGCAGATTGAGCAGAATGCCAAACATGGCCGCGAAGACGATGGCCGGGATGCCGTCGGGGAAGAACACCGGTATCTTGAAGGGGAAGATGCCGTTCTCCAGCCCCAGGTTGCCGCCGATGCCCAGCACCAGGATTGTGGCGCCGATGGCCAGGTTCTTAGGATCGAACAGGTTGACCTTCTCGCTCTGGATCAGCGCAATACCCTGTTTGCCGATGACCCCGAACAGATAGATCGACAGACCACCTACCACAGCCACCGGTACGGTGTTGACCAGCGCGGCCAGCTTGCCGATGAAGGCCAGCACGATGGCGATAGCGCCGGCCGCCATCAACACCGGCACGGAGTAGTTGCGGGTGATGGCCATCAGCGAGTTGTTTTCGCCGTAGTTAGTGCCGGCGCAGCCGCCCAGCATTCCAACCACGATGTCATCGGCGCCATCTGAGACCAGGTTGAGGCCGATCAGCTTCTTGATCTCCAGCGGCGCCCGGCCCAGTTCCTTGGCCAGTTGATCGATATAGAGGCTCATCTGGTAGAGGTGGGCCGTCGACTCTGGGATGGTGGCGATGGCGATCAGGGCGATTGCTGGCACCAAGCCCCAGGCGCGCGGATCGCTAAAGGCCGGGAAGGTGATATTGGGTATGCCAACCCAGGCCGCGGCGCCTACCCGCCCGAAATCGACCAGACCCAGCGGGGTCGATATCAGGTAGCCTACGATGGCGCCTAGCAGGATGGGCAACATGCCCAACAACCCCTTCCCTTGCAGGTAAACCGAGAAGATGATGGTGGCCACCAAGGTAATGAACGCCACCAGCCAGTTGGCCGAGGCCATGCCCAGGGCCGCGCCGGCCAGAGCGATACCGATGACGATCGCGACGCTGCCGGTGACGATGGGGGGCAGCACCTTGTCCAGAGCGGCTTTGCCGATGCGCATGATCAGCAAGCCCATCAGGATGTTGAAGACGCCGGTGCCGATGATACCCACCTGCACCAGTTGTACTCCGTCGGGGCAATAGACCGTGTTCGGGTCGTTGAAGCAGGTGGGATCGTACAGCGCCATAGCGGTAACGACCACGGTTATGTAGCTGAAGCTGGACCCGTAGTACATGGGAATGCGCCGGCCATTGACCAGCAGGGCGATAATAGTGCCAATGCCGGTGGCCAGCAGGGTCACGCCGACGTCGAATTTGGTGAGGATGGCAACCAGGACAGTGGCGGGGAACATAGTCAGCACTTGTTGGAAGCCCAGGCTGAGCATGGCGCCAATCGGTGGGACGTCCTGCGGCAGGTAACCGAAGACCTTGCCTTTGATTTCAGAAGTTGTCATGATGTCTCCTTGCGTGCGGGGGGAGGGTGTCGGTCGATGATGGACGGAACAAACGACCTGAGCGAGGGCATCAGTTGTACGGGGGGCCCAATCCTCGTCGATCTGATCTGTGTTAGGCGGCGGGGTGTCCTTTCTGGATTGCTGCAACGGTTGTGTGAAGCGGACGGGACCGGGGCAGATTGACAGGCGAGGCAATAATCTGCTACTGGCCGCCGACGGAGCGATTATACCATAACTTCGCTACTGCGCAAGCGTCTTACAGGTAATGCGCATTCTCAAGTCAAGAGCGTATGCAACAGGGCTTCCGCATAAACTTCACTGGCGTCAAAGGCCTCGAAAGCCAGCACTTCGTCGCGCCACGCCACCATGCAGCGGTAGCCGTAGCGCGAGGTCTCCAGCGTCAACGCCGGCTGTTGCTCGCCCAACAGCCGTTCCTCCAGCAGCTCACGCAGTTGCTCCTCGCGCGGCAGCCAGATCACCTCGCCGACCCACAGGTGGTCCAGCGCCCACTCCACGCTGCCGTGAAACGTGATGGCCGCCTCGCCGTACAGCGTCCCGGCCATGATCGTCATGTCGTTGATGGCAAAGACCTGGCCCTCGAACTCAGGCAGGGGGATGGCGAAGAAGTCCAGGTTCTGGGGCGTCCACGCCAGGCCTGCCTCGCGCAGGGCTTTGGCCGTTGTCAGTGATAGCATGTTGTCAATTCTCCGGGCCGGCGCTGTCGCATACCGGCCTGATTCTACGGGTATTCGTCACAAACCACAGACTGCCGCCGGGGAAGTTGCACCCACAATCCGGGGTGCTGCAAACCCACCACCCGGCCCGGCAGCCACTGCTCGTCGCCGTCTACATCGAACACAATTTCGACCAGATCGCCCGGTCGATACGTCTCACTCAAACGCGCCGGCATCGGCACCTCCATCGATTCACCAATCAACCAACCTGCCAATCGAACGTCCCCTCCATCACCCACACGACATCGCCACTCACGCGTACCATGCGGATGTCATCCGGCGTTCCTTCGACCTCTACCGTCACTTTGCTGGGCCGGCGCATTTCCAGGCCCTGCTCGGTGGTGATAACCGTCAGCGGCGGGGTGGCCGCTACGAGGCCGTGATGGACCAGGTAGGAGCCCAGTCCGCCGCTGGCCGAGCCGGTGGCAGGATCTTCGGGGATGCCCTGGTGCGGCGCAAAGAAACGCATGTGGACGTCGCGGTCGGCATGCAGCGTCTCCAAAGAGAAGACGGCTACATCCGGCCCCGGCAGGTCCAGATCGCTGCACAGCCGGGTCAAGGCCGGCACGTCCAGGCCGATGGCGTCGATGCCCTGTACCTCGGCCAGCGAACGCACCGGCACGAAGAGCTGCGGATAGCCGGTGGAGACGGCCTGCGCCGGCTTGCCCGTATCCAGGATGGCTGCGGCCGGCAAACGGAGCGCAGCCGCCAGTTGGTCAGTCTGCTCCCGG
>JAAEKA010000091.1 GCA_014155705.1 Anaerolineae bacterium clx_CAG2
ACTCCTGCACAGTGGCAGGTTTCAGGTCAACATAGCGACGTTTGGGCATAACAGCCACCTCCATAGGGCATTATGCCACAAGAATCGCAATTACCGAAATAAATTCTTAAGGTTCATAAGCAAGCTCAGTTGTGCGCACACCAGCTTGCTTCAGCATGCTTTGAGGGTGTCAGCCTGCGGTTTCAACCGTAGGCTGCGGTGCGGCGAGATTTCGTCTACAATGTGCTGGGGAGGACATCTGAACGCACGTCACAATCTCACGCAGCCAACGCATACACACTCCGCTCAGCGCTGTAGTACTTGTCGTAGATGTACTGATAGACGCTGTCACAGGCGACCTGGTACTGCTGTTGGGAGTAGCGCTGGGGCAGGCGCTCCAGGACTTGCTCGATGGTCAGGCGTACGTCTGCCCGGGTGCGCTGGTATTTGCGCCAGTCGAGCACCAGCTTCTGCTCGCGCTTGAGCGTCGCCAGCAGATCGCGTGCGATCTGCTTGACTGCCCCTCTCTCGTCTTTGGTGAGCGCCAGGGTGGGGGCAGTCAACAGGTCGAGAATCGCCAGCTCTTCCTCCCAGAGGCGATTTTCCAGCCCGTTGATGGCGATGTTGTTGGCCAAAGATCGTCCTTTCGCCTGGAGATGAATGACTGCGCCCGACACTCTGGAAGCGACCCACTACATGGCTGACCCATAAGGCACGTGATCAGAGTTGTCTTCAAGGATAGCCTATTCTAACCCACGACGCCTTGTTTGGCAAGGTCAATTCCCGGACTTCGGGAGCGGTGTCCAGAAACCGGGTTTTTCCTGTGCTATCAACATCCCTGGCTGTTCACACACCCTGCGTGGCGCCATGATCGTTGGTTGTGGGACAAAAACCCGGTTTCTGATGCGGACTTTGCGTCCAGAAACCGGGTCTTACTGCGTTGCCAATAAAGCCCTGCGGGGCCAGCGCAAGAGCGGGTGCGCCCGCTAGCCGCTACTCATCACTCACTTCAGTGAACCGTTCCATGCGCACCTGCTCATAGCCGCGACGCAGGGCAGCAATGCGGTAGTCGAAGGCGATGGTGCACTTTGCGCCGCCCAGTGCTCGGGCGGTGAAGCTTGTTGTTGCCTTCTCAGCCACGTACAGGGGACAGTCGCCCAGCGGCGTGAGAAAAACGTGGTAGGGCTGCTCAGCGCTGATCGTCTCGGCGTAGGCTGCTTCCAGCGCGATCACGGCCTGGCCGCCTTGCAGTTGTCCGCTGCCGAAGTCTTCTATCCAGTTTTGCGGGCTTGTCACAGCATAAGCCAGGCGTGTGCCCTGGCTGCCGGCGTCAACCTGAACTGCGCCAGGACCGGCTGCCACGGCCAGACCTGTTTCGCTCACGGTCCAGACGACTGCATTCGTGCCATTCCTGATGTTGAAAACGCTCGTGCTGTTGTTATCCTCGTCCAGGTCAATCTGTACCGTATCGTTGCTGTACAACAGAATGTCGCTGCCGGACAGGCTCGGCTCGGAGTAGATACGCCCATCATCTGCGGCGCCGAACCCGCCCAGGATCAGGTCTGGCGCCTCGTTGCTGCCGCCCTCAGCGCGGACGCCGCCCCCTCCGGCCATCCTGTTGCGGAAGTACCCACCAAAGTTATCCGCGGACTCGGATATCGCGTACACACCGTCCGCGCCCGCAGAGGCCACAACTACACCATGGCTGCCCGTCGCATTCAGGTATATGCCGTAGAAGTCCGCTGAGTCGACGTATACGCCGTATTCGCCCACCGAGTCGATGTACACGCCGCCAACAGCCGCCGATGTGATGCGCAATCCGTGCCCGCTGGGGTTGCTCAACAGCAGCGGCGCATAATCCGGCGGTCCGTAAGAACCGGTCAGGCTTAGCGGGGTGTTAGCGCCGGTCCATGTTTGTCCCAGGTGGTTGTGGCTGTTGTCGCTCAGCCACGTGCCGGTTTGGTTCCAGTGGCCGGCGGTGAGCTGAACGTCGAGTACGTTGACAACCCCGTCCTGGTTGACGTCACAGGAGGGATTGTAGGCTTCGCCGGGCGCGCAGGGGTCGGCGAGCGGCGAGGCGGCGATAGGTGCAACTGCAAGAAACGTGCATGCGACGACCCATGCCAGTACAGTGATAAGTCTAAACTTCATAGCTGCCTCCTTAAGCAGGGACTCTGTTGTTAGTGTGCCGAGTCAGTACCCCCTATTAAACGAAAAGTCGGATCATTTTGCGGCGCGTTCTCACTCGGCATGCGGACAGCGAGAATGAGGGTAGCCTGAGATCAGGGGAACTGAACAGTGGCCGCGGGCGGATTTCTGCCTGGGCCGCGGCGTGGTATAATGGCGGCGTGACGAAGAACAGCGCGGCGCACGTCGGCATCAACGGCCAGTTGCTCTCCGGCGCGCACAGCTACCGCAGCGCCGGCGTCAGCGGCTACATCCGCCAACTGCTGGCCCACCTGCCCGCGGCCGCGCCCGATCTGCACCTGACCGCTTTCACGCCCGACATCGACCTCGACCTGCCTGCCAGTCTGGACGTGCCTTATGGGTCAGCCATGTAGTGGGTCGCTTCCAGAGTGTCGGGCGCAGTCATTCATCTCCAGGCGAAAGGACGATCTTTGGCCAACAACATCGCC
>JAAEKA010000092.1 GCA_014155705.1 Anaerolineae bacterium clx_CAG2
AGAGCAGCAACAAGCCGCCCATGGCGATAGCGACACCCATGACCAGCTTGGACGTCACCTTGATGATGCCTGTGACGTAGAGCAACCAGGTGGCCATGAACACCGCAATCGTCACTACGATAGCCTGCAGGACAATGCCGTCCCACTCCAGGTTAAAGAAGTGGGCCGAGACGCCAAGTATCGCGCCATAGGACAGGGCGTAGCCGATAGCGAAGAAAGGGATCAGCCGGCCGGCAAGGACGCCCCCCATGCCAAAGATGAAGGCCAGCAGGAAGGCCAGGAAAGTCCAGCCCGGCTGCACCGCCACTTCTTGGCCGGAGATGTTGACGATGAGCACCTCGGACCAGCCCCAGGCGCCTGCGAGGATCATCAGGATCAGCAACAAGCCCGTCTTGAGGTAGGCGCCCATGGCAGTCATGCCGGCCTTTTCGGCAGCGCCTGTGCGCGCGACGGCGCGCTCGAATGCCTGATCGTTTAAGGCGGGGTTGTTGCTGCTGTTCTGCTTGGTCAGGTTGGGATCGTAGGATGGATTAGCCGCAGTCATTGTGAGTGCCTCTGATAGTGACAACAAAACGCGCCGGTCGCCTGATCTCAAGCGCCGGCGCGTACGTGGTTGGGAAGAACTCTGGCTCAGGCTGCTGCCTGCTCCCAGCGGTTATAGGACGCGATTTCGTAGGAACGGTTGATGCGCGCCTGCACGACAATGCCTGCCACGGCCACCAGCAGCGCCACAACCACCAGCAGAGGTGATGCCTTGACCACAGACTGTACCGGCTGTTCGATCATGCGAGCCGATGGGCTGAACAGCAGGCCGAAGGTGCCGGCGATAGTAACCGCACCCATCACCGATGTAGCAACGATGATGACCCACTTCTGCAGATTGAAGGCGAAGGCCACGACGATCATGATCACTGCGCCGACCATACCCACCATCCAGGTGATAAAGGTAAGGTCGAGCCCGATGGCCGACATGATTCCGGCGCCCAGCGCGTAGCCTAGCGAGCCGGCGATCAGGGCCCCCGCCACAGCATAGAACAGGTAGGAGAGGACGGCAAAGGTTGCAGCAACCACGAAGCCTACGATCCAACTGGTCACAGTCGCCAGGAAGCCCTCGCCGAACAGCGCTTGCAGGGTCTGAGCGCCGAAGGCGAAGCCGAAGAAGAAACCCCAGATGGGCAAGAGAAGAAGGAAAAGCCGGTAGCCCATGAAGCTGAGAAACATGCCATAGGTCAGGGCGATAAGAGCCGCACAGATCACGGCCAGGAATGACTCACTGGTCATAATGATAGGTCTCCTTGCGAGAAAGGAAGATCGCATCCAGGATGAGGATGGTTAAAACGAGATAGCGTTGGCTGAAACTGACAGCTACGAGGGAACGACTGACAACACCTCCTTCCGATTCTTGGTCTGGTCGGCGCGCAGGCCGCTCTTTGCTAAACCGCTGAACAGGCCTGCCAGGCCTGCCCTGGGGTTATAGCTTGAAGATCGCCCCGGCCCCGATGGCATCGAAGCCAATGGTCCAGCGTGTATACTGGTTGAACTGCGCATTGGCGAGATTGGCGCCCGTCAGATCGGCGTCGGTCATGATGGCTTCACTCAGGACTGCTCCACTCAAGTCAGCGCCTTTCAGGTTGGCCCCGCGCAGGTTGGCCGCGAAAAGATTAGCCGCGTGGAGAGTGGCGCCCTCCAGATTGGCCATAGCCAGATCGGCGTTGCCCAGGTCAGCGCTGGTCAGGTCGGCCGCCGCCAGGTTGGCGCGTCCCAGGTTGGAGTTGCCCAGGTCCGAGCCGCGAAAATCGACGCCGGACAGGTCGGCGCCGTACAGACCCAGCGACGACAGATCGCGACGACTGAGCAGCGGCGTCAGGCTTTGGGCCCGAGCCTGACGCACAGTCTCTCTGACGTCATCTTCAGAGAAGAATTTTTGCATAGTCGTGCCTCGCGTCGGGCCGAAGGCCCGTATGATATCTCAATCGAAGCTGGGCAGGAGCTTCAGCGCCTCTTGCATCGAAGCAATATCAGCCTCAGGTCCTTTGAGAGCTTTGATCAGTGACACGCTGAGTTGGCGTACCTTGGGGCTGCGGTTGTCGGTCAGCACATGGCGCACGCCGTCGCGCAATGTCTTGTCCACACCCGGTTGGATCAACGCGTTGAGCAGCACAGGTATGGCCGGATCGCCGATCTCGGCCAGAACTGTACCGGCTGCCCAGCGCACGCCATGGTCAGCATCGCTCAGCGCAGCTACCAAAGCGCTGAGCGCATCCGGCGTTGGATCGCTGGCCAGGAAATGTGCGGCTTCGGTGCGCTGGTGCTCGGGAAGCCGCTGGTTCTGCAAAACAAGAATGGCTTGTGCGGAGGACTCGAACATGGCTATTCCTTTCTAACGAGGAGTGTGGTTGGCGCCCCCATTATACCCAACATCAGGGACAAACAGAAGAATCGTGTTGTCCCCAACGGCGAATAATATACAACAGGCTGCGCCGGCCGGTTCATGGAACTGGCTGGCGTGGTCGGGATGGCTTAGCCCACTCGCTGGCCGCGATCGAAGCAAACCAGGCCGTGGCCAGCCTCCAGCCGCACTTGTACTGGCGTGCCCAGGGGATAGGCCTCGGTGTGGGGCATATG
>JAAEKA010000093.1 GCA_014155705.1 Anaerolineae bacterium clx_CAG2
GCTGGCCGGGCTGCGCCCCCTGAGCAAGGCGGCCATCCCCCTGGTGGCCGTGTTCTTCTTCGGCATGATGCTCAGCGCGACCCAGTTGCCGACGCAGAACGGCGCGCAGCAGACCCTGGTGCTGGGCCAGGACACCCTTGCCCCCGGCAGCCAGGCTGCGCTGCGCGTCGTGGTCAATAACGCCCAGGACAGCCAGCCGGTCCCCGATGCCAACGTCGCCGTGCAGATGCGCCAGGCCGGCCTGGCCCGCACCGTCTACAATGGCGTCACTGACGCCACCGGCTCGGCTCCGGTGCAGTTCGACGTGCCGTCGGACTGGGAGGGCAACGCTGAGCTGATCGTGTCCACCGCAAGCGACCTGGGCCAGGCCGAGGTAGTGGCGCCCGTGCTGTTGCAGCGCTCCTACCGTCTGCTGCTGAGCAGCGACAAGCCGGTCTACCAGCCGGGCGAGACCATTCACCTGCGCACACTGGCTTTGGGCACGGTGGACGAGACCCCGGCTTCGGGCGCGGTCACGTTGTTCGAGGTCTTCGACGCGGCCGGCCGGCCGCTGCTGTCACAGCAGCAGATGTCGTCGGAGTTCGGCATCGCCGCCACCGACCTGCCGCTGGCCGTCGATACGCCTCTGGGCCAGTACCAACTGCGGGCCACCCTGGGCGATACCGTGTCGGAGCTGAGCGTGACCCTGGGCCAGGCGCCGCTGCCCAACTTCCTGGTGGAGGTCCAGGCCGACGCGCCTTACTATCTGCCGGGCGACCTGTTGAGCGGTCAGGTCAGCGCCAGCTACTTCTTTGGCAAGCCTGTGGCCGGCGGGCAGGTGGCATTGCGCCTGGTGGGCATGCGCCTGGGCCGGGACCCGGCTGCCGGCGAAGAGCTGCTGTTCAGCGAAGAGCTGCTCGGCGAGAGCAACGCTGACGGCCTGTTCTCCTTCCAATTCCAGTTGCCTGAGCTGCCGGATGACGCGTTTGGCCCCAGCGGCGCCCTCGACCTGGCCCTGGAGGCCACCGTGGTCGACGTCACCGGCGACGCCCAGTTCGGCTGGCAGTCGCTGACCCTGGCGCGCGAGCCGATCCTGATCGACGTGGCGCCGGAGGATGGCACGCTGCGCGCGGGCGTCGAAAACATCATCTACGTGCTGACCAGCTATCCCGACGGCCGGCCGGCTCCCACAGCGCTCCAGGTACAGATCGGCTCCGGCGCGCTGATCGAGGAAGACACCAACGATTTCGGTGTGGCGCAGGTGCGCTATACCCCGCGGGCCGGCGCGGAGGGCGACCGCGCGATCACTGTCACCGCCGCTGACGCGGCCGGCCAGACCGGCTCGACCTCGTTGGTCCTGCCCCTGGACGAGGCTCAGGAGACACTGCTGCTGCGCACCGATCGTGCGCTGTACCAGGTGGGCGACACCCTGGCCGTGGAGGCCATCGCCACCGGCAGCGGCCCCGCGGTCTATGTGGACGTGATCAAGGGCGGCCAGACGCTGCTGACGCAGTCGGCGCTGGTCGAGGACGGCAAGGCGACGCTGGCCATCGACCTGACGCCCGCGCTGGCCGGCACGCTGGAGTTGAACGCCTACCAGCTCACCGGCGACAACAACATGTTGCGTGACACCCGCGTGGCGTTGGTGAACGCGCCCGAGGATGTGCAGGTGCAGCTTGCCACCGATCAGGCTGAGTATCGCCCCGGCCAGCAGGCCGAACTCAGCGTCAAAACGACGGCCGGCGGCGAGGGCGTGCAGACAGCCGTGGGGCTGGCGGTGGTCAACGAGGCGGTCTATGGCCAACGCTCCTATCAGCCCGGCTTCGCCCGCGTCTTCTTCCTGCTGGACCAGGCGCTGCAAGCCAGCGGCGTGGCTCTGCCCGACTCGGGCGAGGCTGTCGACGAGGAGCTCAGGCAACTGCGCGCGGCCCAACAACTGACAGCCAAGGCCAGTTGGGCCAACTACGCCGGCAGGCAGTACAGTCTGTCGGCCCAGTCCATCGATCAGGCCAGTCGCAGCACTGCCAACACCTCCCGCCAGCAGGCCTTCAGCCGGATCAGCCAGGACATCAGCCTGGCGCTGGTGCTGGCCTCGCTGCTGGCTGCGGTCATCGTGCTGCTGGGACTGCGACGCAGCGGCGTACTGGGCAAGGCGTTAGGCCGGCTGCTGCTGACGCTTCTCGTGCTGGCAGTGCTGGGCGCGGGGCTGATCTTCCTGACTCAGATATTGCTGGACAACCTGTCGAACCAGGGCGACTGGCTGCTGCTGGCCGCGGCCGGCGGGCTGTGGCTTGCCCTGCTGCTGGCCCTGCTGGTCTACGGCTGGCAGCGGCGCGATCAGCGCATGCAATATGTGGCCCTGCTGTTGTTGGCCTATATGGCGCTGTTGGCGCTGCTGGCCTTCGCGGCCGGCCAGGGCGCCACATTGGCGCCAGGCTGGCTGGTGGCGTTGGCGCTGAGCTTTGGCGTGCTGCTGGCTGCCCTGCTGCTTTTCGGCTGGGGCCTGCGCATGGAGGGCCAGAAACGGGCCGGCCGGGGCCTGCTGTTGCTGGCGCTGCTGGTCATGCCGCTGGTGGTGGCTCTCAACGCCGTGGAGTTCCGCGGCACGGAGCTGATACAG
>JAAEKA010000094.1 GCA_014155705.1 Anaerolineae bacterium clx_CAG2
TCATACACCTCTGCATCGACGATCCTAGCCATTTCCGGGGCCGTGTGGCCGCTGAGGTAAGTAGTTCGAGTGCAGTGGATAGACGCGTCGAGCCTATGTTTGCCTGACCTTTCATGGAAGCGTTAGTGTACAACTCGACCAGGATATCGCTCTTGCCGGCAGCAGTCTCGAAGCGATAGATGCCGAACGACGGCGCATACGGCAGGAGATGCACGGAGAAGCTGCCCCTATTCTGGTTGGCGCGCTGCATTTCCTGCTCCTCCGACCCGAAACCGCCGCGCTCCAGGTAGGCGACGTCCTTGAGCGTCGCCTCCAGGCGCTTGAGATAATAGCCCACGTCCTCCGGGACCTCGCTGCGCTGCGCAGACATCTCCAGCGCCAGCGAATCGGGATCGGCGATCAGCAGGCGCAGCGTCGCTCCCTGGGCAAGCCGCTCGCGCAGGTTACCGAACTGCTTGTTGACGGCCGAGGTGAGGGTGACGCCGCACATGTCGATCTCCATGGCCGAGCGCACGTAGTCGTCCAGGGCCGGCGCCTTGATAAAGAAGTCGCGTGCCGACGGGCGCTCAGACAGTTCCAGCCGCCTGACAAGTTGCTCGATGCGGTCGGACAGCCCCCACTCGTCGGCCAGGAAGAAGCGCTGTACCAGGAAGAACAGCACCACGACGCCCAACAGGCTCGTGCCCAGGTTGATCCAGACCGACTTCCAGTCCGGGCTTGTGGTGAAGAAGAGGCCGGCCAGGATCAAGATCACGGCCAGGCTGAGCACGACCAGGTAGACGGCCAAAACGTAGCGCGATCTGCGTTGTCTGTCCATGAGGGTATCCTTGTGCTAAACACCCTTCTACGCGGCTTCATCACCAGTACACCTTGGCTGAGTCGAGGCCGGGGTATGACCTCCGGTTGACAATAATGCTATGGTAGTCGGTGAACTAGCGGCGTCGATCTAGAAAGGAATTGCGAGAGTAGAAGGTACTGCGGCCTTCGATTAGCTCCTTATACCTGAAGTATTCGTCTTCCGCAGTCATATTGCCCTCCTCCCGCGCCAGAAATATAGCCTTCTCGATCACGGGTAGTGCTGAGTCGTAATCCCAGAGGTTATAGTAGCTTTCGGCTAACCGATAGTAGACCTCGTGAGGACGAAATGAGATGATTAATTCTTCGCGCTCATCGATACAGTTTCTCACACGGAGAAGGATGTCCAATGCCTTTTCTGCCAGTTCCTTGTAGCGGGCCTTTCTTTGGTTTTCCTCATATGGATCAATTCCTCGAGTCCGCTTGACAGACGTTGACCACCGAGAGTAAAAGCGAGCGGTCTCCATTTGCAGATCAAGATCTTCCTCAATGTAGTCTCCATGGCTAGCCTCCAATTCATTGGCCAGTGTATCAGCGCTCTCAAATCTCGGGATACTTGCACCCGCGTAGCAAGCAAAGAGAAGCTTTAGGATAGCAGGATGGTCTCGCGTTGCCACTCTGAGGTTTTCGAGTATTTGAATTGCCTGATCTGTATCATTCCGACGTTCCTTAAGGTACCGCGCATAGTAGTACTTCAACAATACTGATTGTGGCCGCTTTTTCAACTCACGTTTGATGAATTCTTCCGCATCCGTGTAAAGTCTCTGTTTGAGAAAACCTTCGAAAATCGTGATCACCTCAGCTTCTTCCGATGTGTAATCCATCTTCTTGTCAAAGGTGAAATTTCGATAGTATCGCCGTCGAATGCTGTTTGTCAGATCGCGATGCTTCTGCACCAAGCTCTTTGTCAATAAATCAATTTCGTCGTTTAGAAGATACTTCTCCTGGTTGTCCTGGTTGATGCGCTTAACACACTCGAATCCCAGCAACAAAGGCATGCTGTCCGCTACCTCGCGATCCTCCAGCTCGAGGATGTCTGCTAGTTGCCGAATCATAAGGGGCAAGTCCACAATCGCCAGAAGGATCAGCACCTGAAGAGGTATGCTGTCTCTGCCTTTCTCGATTTGTTTTAGGATCTCTTGAAAGCTAAATTGAACAATCGTAGCAGAGTAGTCGGGAAGGCTTCTCATGACCGAGTCGAACGGCTCTTGATATTCGTACACCCTGGCGAAGCAGTGCTTGATGAGTATTGGAATGCCTCTTGTATGGTCGCGGAGTATCTTTTTCTGTGCCTCGGTCAACTCACTGTGGGTGGTCTTGTATCGTTTGAATAGGCTGGCCATGAGCCGTTTCGAGTCAACGAGATTCAGACCTTCAAGCTTGATCTGACGAAAGCCGCATGGGATCAGCTCGCGGCTAGTGAGGATAACCTTGAAGTTTTGTGGCTTACGACGTAGTGCCTTTTTCACCTGAGTGCCAAAGAAGTCGAGAATCTTGATTTTCTCGACCTCGGGGATTGACTCGAAGTTGTCTATTACTAGAAGAACCCTGGCGTCTTGCAAGAGTTCAATTGTTAGTTCCTTTCGGTCCTCAAAGCTGTACTCTTCTACACTGCTAAAGTCAAAAAAACGCAATACAGCAAAGAGTATGTTGTCGAGAGAGCGAACCTGAGGTTCACGTTCCTCGATTGTTCCAAAAACATAATCGTAGAAGTTGCTCTTTGCCGAGACCCAGATAATGTTGTC
>JAAEKA010000095.1 GCA_014155705.1 Anaerolineae bacterium clx_CAG2
ATCCTTCCAGGCTTTGAACAGACGCACTTCATACAGGTCTTCTGTGTAGACGACCGTACACTTGTGAGTGTCGGCGCTGCCCACCACTTGGACGAGCTTGTCCTGGTCGCGATTTACAGGGAGGCCTACCAGGGCTCCGAGGAGGAGTCCTGGTACCTGGTAGGCCTGCGGTCGGCCGGTGGTGTGCTTGATGATCAGTCGAAGCCAAAGGTAAAAGGCTCACTCATGCGGGTCTTCGGTTATTTGCCTTATGACTGGAAATAATAAAAGTCATATAAAGCGCGGGCAACTTCCGCAATAGCCCGTTCTCTGTCCGAAGCGGGCGTCTTACTGCTGTTTGTGAACACGGCGATAGCAAATCGTCGACCGTCAGGGAGCGTGATATAGCCAACATCGTTGGCAACTCCGCCTGTGGTTCCGGTCTTGTGCGCTACGGGCGTTCCCTTCGGCAACATTCCCCTGAGTCGGCCAGCACCGGTGCGCGTGCGCGACATGACGCCCAGCAGGAACTCGCGGCTTTCCGAGCTCATCGCCGTGCCACTGTCGATGGCAAGCAGGAGTTTCAGATACGCATTGGGCGTTGTGTGGTCGCGGGGATCCGCCTCGAAGTCCGGATTGGGATCAACCTGGGCCGGCACCAGTGCCGGGTTCTTGCTGATGGCCTCAGCGATAGCTTCTGGCGAGGTCGCCGGCAAGCCATAGAAATCCATGAGAATCTCGCGGGTTAGCCGGTCGACCCTGAAATCGTTGATCCCGAGCCTGCGCAGGTTCTCGGTCACCGCTGCTGCTCCGCCTGCCAGCCCCATACAGACGTCGGTCGCCGTGTTGTCACTCTCTGTGATCATCGGATATATCAAGTTCGCTAACGAGAACTGGACCCCGGGGTAGGGGAATCTCTCGGCAATCGCAACTTCGCCGGCGACATACATGTCGTGCGGGACGTCGACCATTTGGTCGAGACTGAGTTCCCCCTTGTCCACGCGATCCATCACTTTCGTGGCGATCGCTATTTTATAAGCACTCGCCATCGCAAAGGTTTCATCGCCATTTATGCTGACATTCAGCCCTGAACTAAGTTCCTGTGCAGCCACACCAAGGCGGCCAACCAGCCCTTGCGTAATTTTTTCAATCTTCTGAGCAATACTTTTGTCAGCAAGTACTGGTTGTGTTGTGTTGTGTTGTTTCATGGGTTTTCTCCTTTGAATAATTGCGTCTATTTAATCTAAGTGCCTAACTACCCGGTACAGCGTTGGAGCGAATGAAGATCCGGTGATTGAATCGTAGGTAGTTAAGTTCTCCTGAAGGATCTTTAAGTAATTCTCCTAGTGCTCCTTTGTTCGGACCAATATATGCTGGATTCTGGTTGGGGCAGCCTTCCTTCTGGTTTGGAAGGGAATGCCCTATTCCTGAGTGGAAACAATCATAGTGATGATCTCTTCATGTTCATCCAAAAACAGTTCACCGGATTAAAGCCAGAGACCACGTATCAGGTGCAATTCGACGTGGAACTGGCCAGTAATTCACCAGCCGGCATGATGGGCATTGGCGGTTCACCTGGTGAAAGTGTCTATATCAAGGCGGGCGCAGTTTCCCATGAACCTGAGGTTGTTTCCGATTCGATTGATTGGCTGCGGATAGAGATTGATAAGGGCAACCAAGCCAGTGAAGGGGAAGATATGATCAATCTGGGTACCTTTTCGAATCCTAATATCGATCCAGAAACACAAACGGGCGATGAATACGCGCTCATGCGTTTGGATAATCAGTATGTTCCATTTCAGGTAACCAGTGATAAAGAGGGGAATATCTGGGTGATTGTTGGCAGTGACTCCGGTTTTGAGGGAGCAACGGCCGTTTACTACAATTCGATCAACATCACGCTCACCGAAGAGAATCAATAACACACAAACAATACGAGGAGGAAAAACCTAGCAGGGTCAGAATATTCTCACCCTGCTAAGTTTATTGTTGTGGGGATGGTTAACATCTTTCACCAATGACAGTTTCAGGATACCAACTATGAGTAAGTTGAAGGAATTCTTCGAGCCAAAAGAAACAAAGCAGCAGCCCAAACCCGAAGAACCCGAGAGTGATGAGGAGTTTAAGCAGACGTGCCGGTTTGTGGCGCAGATGGTTGTTCAGGCCCATCGTTATGGCGCCTCTTATGTGCGTCTGGAAGAATTTTTTACTCAATTGCCACGTCTATTTGGGGTTCACGGCGAGATGTTGGCGGCAGCGCCATTTGCATTCTTTGAGTTCCGTCAGTCCGCCAATGCCGAGCCATATCGCCTAACTTATCAGCTCTCTGAGACATCGTTTGAGCTGACAAAATTATCCGACTTATGGGCCTTAGTGACCGACCTTGAGGCGGGTAACATTTCCGTTGATCAGGGAACCGCTCGCTTGAAGGAGATCGATTCCCTCCCTGCCCCCTATAGAAACTCAATCGTAGCGTTGGCCTACAGTTTGTGCGGCGCAGGGTTTGCCGTATTGCTGTCTGCGATATGGTTTGATGTTTTTCTTGCGGCTCTATTAAGTTTGGTTGTGTTTGGTATTACCTGGTACGCTGGTCGCTCACAGTGGTTGTCGAACCGGATTAACTTTACCGCCGCCTTTGTGGCCTCAATATTAGCCAATCTCATGGCCCTCCTGTTCTCC
>JAAEKA010000096.1 GCA_014155705.1 Anaerolineae bacterium clx_CAG2
TCGCGATCGATCTTTACCACCTTAACCTGCACCACGTCGCCCACGTGGACGACTTCGTGCGGGTTGCGCACGAATTTCTCCGCCATCTGGCTGACATGCACCAGGCCATCGTGCTTGACGCCGATGTCGACGAACGCGCCGAAGTCGACGACGTTGCGCACGGTGCCGGTGAGCACCATGCCCTCGCTCAGATCGTCCAGGCTGAGCACGTCGCGGCGCAGCACGGGCGCGGGCAGGTCGTCGCGCGGGTCGCGCCCCGGCCGAAGCAGCGCCTCGAAGATGTCCTCCAGGGTCGGGACGCCCACCTCCAGCAGCGCGGCCAACTCCTCCATGCGCTGCTCCCGGCGAAACTGGCGCAGCCGACTGGCGAAGTCGACCATCCGCAGATTCAGCCCGGCCAGATCCACCAGGTTCTTGACGACGCCGTAGCTCTCCGGGTGGATGGTGGTGCGGTCCAGCGGGTTCTTGCTCTCCGGCACGCGCAGGAAGCCGGCCGCCTGCTGGTAAGCCTTGGGGCCCAGTCCCTTGACCTTGAGCAGTTCGCTGCGCCCCTGAAAGGGTCCGTGCTCATCGCGGTAGGCCACGATGGCCTGCGCGACCTTGGGGCCGATGCCGGCCACGTATTGCAGCAGCGCAGGCGAGGCGGTGTTGGCATCCACCCCCACTGCGTTGACCGCATCCTCGACCACGGCGTCCAGCGTCGCGGCCAGCTTCTTTTGATCCACATCGTGCTGATACAGCCCCACGCCAATACTCTTGGCGTCGATCTTGACCAGCTCGGCCAGCGGGTCCTGCAAGCGCCGAGCGATGCTTACCGCTCCGCGCATGGACACGTCCAGCTCGGGAAACTCCCGCCGCGCCTCGTCCGACGCCGAATACACGCTGGCCCCCGCCTCATTCACCATCACATACGCCACCTCCCTGATTTTCCCTCTCACCTCCTCGCCCTCTCTCCCTCTTTCCCCAATCACCTCCCCCACCAACGCCTCCGTCTCCCGGCTGGCCGTGCCGTTGCCGATGGTGATGATGTCCACGCCGAATCGCTCCACGGCCGCAGCCAGCAGGTCTTTGCTGTGCTGCCGTTGGCGCTGCGGCTCGTGGGGATAGATGGTGAAGCTGTCCAGATACTTGCCCGTGCCGTCGACTACCGCCACCTTACAGCCGGTGCGGAAGCCGGGGTCGATGCCCAACACGACCTTGCCGCGCACGGGCGGCTGCAAGAGCAATGCCTTGAGGTTGGTGGCGAAGACGTGAATAGCATGATCGTCGGAACCTTCGGTCAGACCGCCGCGCAGTTCGCGCTCGATGGCCGGCGCCACCAACCGTGCATAGCCATCCTCCACGGCCGCGCGCAGGTGGGGCGCAAAGGGGGAGCGCGGGGTGCGCACTACTCGGTTCTCGATCTGGCCCAGAATCAGGTCCTCCGGCGCGTCCAATCCCACCTTGAGCACACCCTCCTTCTCGCCGCGGTTGATGGCCAGGAGCTGATGGGGGGGCAACTGACCCACGGCAGCCTTGAAGTCGTGATAGATCTGATACTTGCCGCTAAGGTCGGCGTCCTTCTTAGCCAGTTTGACCCGCACGAGGCCCTCCTCTGCCGTGGCGCGGCGGGCGATCTCACGCACGATGGCGTCCTCGCTGACCTGTTCGGCCACGATGTCGCGCGCGCCGGCCAGCGCATCTTCGATGGTGGCTACATCCGCGTTGAGGAAGCGCTGGGCAAGCTGGTCCGGCGATACACCCACATCCTGAGCCGCCATCAGCTCAGCCAAAGGCTCCAGTCCACGCTCGCGGGCCATGGCGGCGCGCGTGCGGCGCTTGGGCCGGTAGGGCAGGTACAGATCCTCGACCTGCTGCAAGGTCGTTGCACCCTCGATGCCGGCCTGCAACTCGCTGGTCAGCTTGCCCTGCTCCTCGATGGACGCCAACACCGCCTGCTTGCGCTCGTGCAGGCCGCGCAGATAGCCCAGCCGCGCCTCCACCAGGCGCAGTTGCACCTCGTCCAGTCCGCCGGTGGCCTCCTTGCGATAGCGTGCGATAAAGGGAATGGTATTGCCGGCGTCCAGCAGATCAACCGCGCCGGCTACCTGATCGATGCGCAAGCCCAACTCGCGGGCAATGGCGGCAATAAGGGAAGATGTCATAGTAATGAGACTTTCATTTGATGAAACAGTCAACGGTTCACGGCTCACGGGTCACGGCTCACGGCTCACGGGCTACGGCTCACGGCTCACGGGTTACGGGTTACGGTTCACGGGTTACGCCAGTGTGCCACCACCCAGCCGATTCGGCAAAATCACTTGACAGACCGGCAAGCCAGTGCTAGACTGCGGCCCATGATCAACGATGTCACCAGCGCCCTCTATCCGGGTGTCTTTCCCGATCTGATAGGCGGATCGATCCTGCGCCTGGAGGCAGGCGAGCGCCTGTGGAAGCTGTACTTCTTGCGGCCGGCCTGGGGCCGCGACGAGCGGGTCGAGCACCGCATCTACACCAAACGACAGGTCGATGGCAAAATCGGCCTGGTCAGCTATAACTTTCGCATGCCGCCAGGCAGCCGGCCGGTCAAAAGCGCCTTGGCTTATGCACGCGACATCCCTGAAGCCACGCTCAACCAACTGATCTGGAACGTGGTGCGCCAAAGCCAGATCGGCCCCGACGAACTGGAAATAGTCGATCTGGCCCAGTTCGACAGCTTCGAGGCGCAGCTTGCACATTT
>JAAEKA010000097.1 GCA_014155705.1 Anaerolineae bacterium clx_CAG2
CTGGCCTTCATCGCCATCAACTCCTTCATGCACCTCCTCACGTTGGAGGATCAGCTTGCCGCGCTGCGCGCCTGGCGCAAGCTGTTGTTGCCCGGCGGCATGTTGATCATCGATGTGGACCACCCCGACCCGCGCCACCTGCTGGAGGCCGACGGCCGCCTCGACCTGCACGGCCGCTGGTTCGACCCCGACAGCGGGGCCACGGTGCTCAAGCACATGTCGCGCACCCTGGACGCGGCCCGCCAGCTTCAACATGTACTTTTCATCTACGACGAGGTCTTCCCCGACGGCCAGATGCGCCGCACGCTGGCCCCTTTCCAGGCCCGCTACCTGTACCGCTTCGAGGGCGAGCTGCTGCTGGACAAAGCCGGCTTCACACCGGAACAGGTTTACGGCACTTACGATCTGGACCCCTACAGCAGCGAAAGCGAGCGCATGATCTTCGTAGCCCGACGGGCCGAGCGTTAAGACTTCGGAAGTGGCCGGTCTGCGTACAAAGCGGGGTCTCGTTGCGCCAAGTCTCGCTTCCTCCAAACGCTCGGCCACTTCCGAAGTCTGGGCGTTGAACCAAACCGCTCTTGCCATCATGTAACAGGGCGTAACGCAAAGCCATCGACAGACCCCTGTTCACTCTCTCGCAAAGGAGCACATCCATGAAACGTACAGCTTTGTTTGCAGCCCTGGCGGCCTTGCTGCTGATCATCACCGTCAGCCTGCCGTCGGCCTCCAACGCGCTGCCGGCCGCGCAGGCCGAGGACAAGACGGTGCAGTTGACCGTCTACAACCAGGACCTGGCGCTGGTCTCTGAGACACGCGCCGTGGCGCTGGAGACTGGCCTGAACGAGGTAGTCTACAGCGACGTGGCCGCGCTGATCGACCCCACCAGCGTCTCCTTCCGCTCGCTGACCGACCCGGACGGCACGGCGGTGCTGGAGCAGAACTTCGAGTATGATCTGGTCGGCTCGGCCAAGCTGTTGCAGAAATATATCGACCAGGTGATCGTCGTCCAGACGCAGGACTCGCAGACCTACAGCGGCACGCTGCTCAGCGCGACTGACAACATCATTCTGCAAGGCGAGGACGGCGCAGTCACCATGCTCAGCCAGGAGCAGATCCGCAACATCGACTTCCCCGCGCTGCCTGAAGGGCTGCTGACCCGGCCCAGTCTGGTCTGGCTGGTGGACGCGCAGCAGGCCGGCGAGCACAACACCGCGGTCACCTACCTGACCAACGGCATCGGTTGGCGGGCTGACTACGTGCTGTTGCTGGACGAGGAGAGCACAGCCTTCGACCTCAACGGCTGGGTGACGCTGGACAACCGCAGCGGCGCCAGCTACGAGGACGCCATGCTTAAGCTGGTGGCCGGCGACATCAACGTGGTCTCCGAACCCAAATACGCCCGCGACATGATGGTGGCCGAGGCGATGGCGGCTCCCGCCCCAGCGGTGGAGCAGCGCGAGTTCTTCGAGTACCACCTCTACCAGATCACGCGGCCGGTCACGGTCAAGGACAACCAGACCAAGCAGATCGAGTTCGTCACCGCCCAGGACGTGCCTGTCACCAAGTTCTACGTCTACGACGGCGCGGCTGGCTACAGCGGCTATGGCTATGGCCCCGTCAGCGACGCCGGCTACGGCGCGCAGACCGGCAACAGTGACGTAACCGTGATGCTGGAGTTCCGCACCGACGATGCCAGCAACCTGGAGACACAACTGCCTGCCGGCCGCGTGCGCCTCTACCAGGAAGATATAGATGGCAACGCCCTGCTGGTGGGCGAGGATCAGATCGACCACACGCCCAAGAACGAGACCGTGCGCCTGACGGTGGGCAACGCCTTCGACATCAAGGGCGAGCGGGTGCAGACCGAGTATAAACCGCTGGGCGACAGCGGCGCGCAGGAGAGCTTCAGGATCACCCTGCGCAACCACAAGGACGAGCCGGTCGAAGTACGGGTGGTGGAGACTCTCTACCGCTGGACCGAGTGGACCATGCTGTCAGAGACGCTGGACGGCAAACCGGTCGAGCACAACCAGCTCAGCAGCCAGCAGGTCGAATGGCTGGTGCCCGTGCCGGCCGGCGGCGAGGCGGTGCTGGAATACGAAGTGCAGTATCGGTGGAAGTAGGGGAGGGTAGATTGGTAGGCAAGTAGACAAGTAGGCAAGGACTGAAGGCGGCCAGGCTACGTGTACACGTAGCCTGGCCGCTGTTGTTTGATGGGCGCCGGTTCGTAGGTCACATTTTCAACATGACCATCTCCTCGACGCAACATCGCACGCGCAATTGTGAGCGTGCAAGGCTTGCGGTATAATCTCCACGCAACAGCAGTTTCCCGGCGAACCGCCGGCGCAGACGCGGCGGATCCTCACGGCGAGGGCATCATCATCCTATGGCAGCAGCGGCGCCCCCTATCAAACAAGACGAGATCAACGCCATCCTTTGGAAGGCGTGCGATACCTTCCGCGGCACTATCGACCCTTCGGAGTACAAGAATTACATCCTGGTGATGTTGTTCCTGAAGTACATCAGCGACGTGTGGCGGGATCATTTCGAGCAGCTCCGGGCCAAATACGGCGACGACGAGCCGCGCATCCGCCGCCAGATGCGCTATGAGCGCTTCACTCTACCCGAAGGCA
>JAAEKA010000098.1 GCA_014155705.1 Anaerolineae bacterium clx_CAG2
GAAGCATCGCGGCCACGTGAGCGTCGTGTCCCGGCCCGGCTTCACCTGCTTTCAGGTCAGCCTGCCCCTGAACTTCGCCGCGGTGGACAGCGCGGCCCAGCCGATCGTGACTGTGGACAAGGGGGATGATGCGTTGATGCAGCGTGTCATGGAAAGCGCCAGGACCATCGCCGTGGTCGGCTTCTCCTCTCGACCGGACCGCCCCGCCCACGCGGTGCCCGCCTACTTGCAGCGCAAGGGGTACCGCATCATCCCGGTCAATCCCAATCTGGACGAGGCGCTGGGCGAGCGCGCCTACCCCGATCTGTTGGCCGTCCCCGAGCCGGTGGACGTGGTGCAGATCTTCCGGCGCAGCGAGGACGTGCCGCCGGTAGTTGAACAGGCGATCCAGATCGGCGCCAAGGTCATCTGGATGCAAGAGGGGATCATCAACGAAGGCGCCGCCGACCGCGCCCGCCGCGCCGGGCTGGACGTGGTAATGGACACCTGCATGCGCGTGACACACCAGCGGCTGTTTGGCAAAGACAGCAGCAGTCCGTCCTGGCGGTAAACCTGCTCCCGCGCGCTGATCAAGTCCTCAGCAGCGCCGCTCACGGATGAGCTCACCGGGGTGAGGGGGATTCTTCATTGACTTGAGCATCAGCTCCTGGCGGCAATCGAGACAGTATCATCCAGTCAACGCAGCGCCCAGGTCCTGCTGCCGGACCAGGTCAGAAGGAATAGCACGCATATGCTCGTCGCGGTGAACCAGGGTGGCTTCCCGGCTCTGCGCCACGGCCGCAATTAAGGCATCGACCAGGGGCAAGCGGCGCTGTGTGCGGCAGCCCAACACGAAAGCCGCTCGCGCCACTGCCGCATCCACCGCCGCCACTTCGCCAAAAAGAAGCTGGTATGAAGCCAGAGCCTCTTCGACCTCATCCTCCGCTGCCCCTAATTCACGCAGCCGGCGGCCAAACTCGGTCAGCGAGACGCTGGCCAGGATCAACTCCGTGCCGTCCGCCTCAAACAAGGCCTGAACCGGTTGCCATCCCATTTCCTGGCGATAATGCGCGAGCAAAGCCGAGGTGTCGAGCACATAGCGCATGGTCGGGTTACCCTTCCTCAGCTCGTTCTGCGATCAGTTCTGCCACAGCATCGCGCTCAGGCGAGAAGCGGCGTCCTGCGCCCATCAGGCGCCGCGCCAACTCGCCCCGGTCGGGAATGACCCGGACGAGAATCTCCTCTTTGCCTTCGACCGGCTGCCAGTCGAGACGATAGCCCGGCTTGATGCCGAAATGCCGTCCAACCTCGGCCGGTATGGTGATCATGTTTTTCTGGGTAACTGTCGTAATCATGGAATTCATTATAATCATTGCAGATCGTTCAGTCAAGGATTGTTCTGGTCGATCTGCGCCTCCAACGCGCTGACGCCGGCCGCAAGGTTTGGATCACGAAGTCGCTAAGGGACGCGAAGGGCGCGAAGCACGAAGAACGCGAACGCGCTTCGTGCGTTTCGTGCTTCGCGCAATTCGTGCGCCTTCGCTGTTTCGTGGTCCAAACCCCTGCGCCCTGACCGGCGTCGGCTACGTCTCACCCTCCAAGATCAAAGTGTCCCGCATCCAGGCGCTGACCAACGACCTGGCCCTGGCTTTGTCCGCCTCGCCCATCCGCATCGAAGCGCCTGTGCCGGGCCGGCCCATGGTCGGCCTGGAGGTGCCCAACACGCAGAAGGCGTTAGTTTCCCTGCGCGGCGTGCTGGAGTCCGACACCTTCCGCCAGATGCCGAGCCCGCTCAAGGTGTCGCTAGGCCAGGACACCTCCGGCCAGTCGGCCGTGGCCGACCTGGCGCGCATGCCCCACCTGCTGGTAGCCGGCGCCACCGGCTCCGGCAAGTCGGTCTGCGTCAACTCGATCATCGCCACCCTGCTGCTGGCCCACACGCCCGACACGCTGCGTTTCCTGATGATCGACCCCAAGATGGTCGAATTGATCACCTACAACGGCATCCCGCACCTGCTGTCGCCGGTGGTGGTGGAACTGGAGCGGGCGGTGCCGCTGCTGCGTTGGGCCACGGGCGAGATGGACCGGCGCTACAAGCTCTTCTCCAAGGAAGGCGCGCGCAACGTCGATGCCTTCAACGAGAAGCTGGTCAAGCGCGGCGAGCCGGTGCTGCCCTATATCATCGTGGTGATCGACGAGCTGGCCGACCTGATGATGGTGGCCCCTGACGACGTGGAGCGCTACGTCTGCCGGCTGGCGCAGATGTCGCGCGCCACCGGCATTCACCTGATCCTGGCCACCCAGCGCCCCAGCGTGGACGTAGTAACCGGCCTGATCAAGGCCAATTTCCCGGCCCGCATTGCCTTCGCCGTCACCAGCCAGATCGATAGTCGCGTGATCCTGGACACGCCGGGGGCTGAGGCGCTGCTGGGCCGGGGCGACATGCTCTTTATGCGGCCCGACAGCAGCAAGCTGGAGCGCCTGCAGGGCTGTTTCGTCTCGGACGGCGAGCTGGAGAAGCTGGTGCGCTACTGGAAGGGGGTGCGGGTCACCGACGGCAGTCCTGACGATGATGACATCGTCCCCGCGCCGGGCGGCCTGCCCGCCATGCCCCCGCCGCGGCCCGAAGACGTGATGCAGGCCCCGCTGTGGGATGATCTGATCCAGC
>JAAEKA010000099.1 GCA_014155705.1 Anaerolineae bacterium clx_CAG2
CCAGCCAGAAACTGCACGTCGTCGACCAATAACACATCACTGGTGCGGTACTTGGCCCGGAACTGCTCCTGGGTGTTGGTGCGTATGGCAGTGACCAACTCATTTGTGAACATCTCGCACGAGACGTAAACTGCTTTGTAGCCATTCTGCCGGCAGCGATGGGCGATGGCGTGCATCAGGTGAGTTTTACCCAGCCCCACGCCGCTGTAGATGAACAGCAGGTTGTAACGCCCGCCAGGCCGGTCGCCCACCGCCACCGAGGCCGCGTGAGCCAAACGATTGTTGGAGCCGACGCCGAAGGTGTCAAAAGTATTGCTGGCCACCAGGGGCAACCCCTGGTCAGGCGTTGATGGCACTGCAGAGCTTATGCGCGCAACATCAGCGCGCAATGTCGTCTCCAGTAACGGCGCCGGCGAGGGCTGCTCAGCCTCACGCAACGGCTGCGGCTGCACACTGTACCTGATCTCGACCTCGCGATGAATGATGTGGCGCAACGTCTTCTTGACGATCCGATTCAGCCGCAGGTCGAGCCAATCTTTGACAAAGCCGTTGGGGACGGCAATCAGAAACGTGCCATCCTCATAGGCCATAAATCGCGTGGGGTGCAGATACATTTCATAGATATCTGGGGTTACTTGAAGCTGAAGCTCACCGAGAGCTGCCTGCCAGGCCTTGTGCGGGCTGATCGAAGGCGCGTCAATCACAGTCGTTGCATTTGCCAAGGTCATAGCCGGATACCTCAACACCATCTACCTGGGCCGCGTGCCGC